>NZ_JBWJFQ010000006.1:0-274812 GCF_057784235.1 Mesorhizobium sp. CNPSo 4670
AAACTGCTCAACGGGCTGGTGCTGGCCGAGCGGCTGCACATGCGCCAGACGGCGGAGGGCCGCATCATCGCCGGCTCGGATTTTGGCGGCGCCGACCCGGGCATGGATGCCGAAGTCACCGCCCGCGACCTGTTTGCGGCCCTGAAAGCCATGCTGCGCGGCGGTGACGGACTGGAGCTGGATTTCCACACCGTCGGCTACCGGCCGACGCCGATCGACGGTTTTCCGATCATCGGCCGCAGCGAGGGCATGGACGGCCTCTATGTCGCCGTCATGCATTCAGGCATCACGCTGGCGCCCTACAGGTTGTCGCGCTTCGCTCAATAGCCGGGCGGACGGCGAAAGCCGCCGGTCAATGGCTCGATTGCCTTGGCGACGCCGAGCAGCCGCGACTCCGACCAGCGCTTGCCGACCAGTTGCAAGCCGATCGGCAAGCCGTCGCTATCCTGTCCGCATGGCAGCGAAAGTGCCGGATGGCTGCTGTAGTTGAACAGGGCGCCATAGGCCGGCAGCATCCAGTAGCTCTGCTGCTTGCCGTCGACCTGAATCGGCGAGCCTGGCGTGCAATGCGGGAAGGCCGTCGTCATCGCGACCGGGCAAAGCAGCGCATCCCAGTTTTCGAAGAACTGGTCCCAGGCGAGAATGGATTTTTCGCGGCGGGCGAGCGCCTCGAACCAGCGCGAGACCGGTGTCGGTTCTTCCGGCGGCTCCGGCTGCGCAGCCTCCATCATCATGCCGATCAGTGCGCCGCCTTGCGCGAGATCGTCGTGCAGATCGAGCTTGGGCAGTTTCGGTTCCTCGACGATCGCCCCTGCCGATTGCAGCTGCCTTGCGAGACTTTCGACAGCGGCGCTGATCTCGCCGGCCACCGGAAACCCTGGAAAGGACGGTGCGAAGGCAATGCGCAATGTCTTGGGGTCGAGCTTCGGCATGCCCTCGACCGGCACCGCCGCAAGATCGGTGTTGCTTCCATCGGGGCCGGCAATGATTTGGTAGATCAAGGCCAGATCGTCCGCGCTGCGCGCCAGCGGGCCGAGGCAGGATATCAGCCGCACGCTGCGCGCGCCACCTCCCGGATCGGGGAAGGCGCCGGCCAGCGAGACGCGGTGCTCGGTCGGTTTGAGTCCATAGACACCGCAGAAAGCGGCTGGCAGCCGGATCGAATCCTGCATGTCGGAGCCGACCTCGAACGGCGTCATCCCTGAACAAAGCGCTGCCGCCGCGCCGCCGCTGGAGCCGCCCGCGGTGCGCTGTAGGTTCCACGGATTGCCGGTGCAGCCGAACAACGGATTGTCCGACTGCCAGTCTCCCAGCATGGTCGCGACATTGGTCTTGGCCATCAGCACGCCGCCGGCTGCCTTCAGCCTGGCAACGACCGGGCTGTCCCGCTTAGCGACATAATCGGCGAAGGCGGGAAAGCCGACTGTGGTCTTCATGCCTGCCGTTTTGTGCATGTCCTTCAGTGTGAACGGGACGCCATGCAGCGGCCCAAGCGCCTCGCCGCGCGCCAGTGCTGCGTCGGCTTTTTTTGCGCACTGGCGGGCGCACTCCTGGTCGAGCGAGATGACGGCGTTGACCGCCCCATTGTGGCTTTCGATCTGCGCCAGATGGGCGTCGAGCGCCTCCACTGCGGAGACTTTTCGAGTGGCGATCGCGGCGGCCAGTGCGACGGTTGAGGAAAAGACGATGTCCATGATCACTGCTCCGGCTTGGCTGCGCGTGTCCGGTCTAGATGGCGGACAGCCGCACGACTTCAAGCTGAGTTGAGCATTTGAAACTCGCTAGGACTTGATCGAAATTGCGCGGCGAGGGGAGATGTCCGGCAGGTCAGAGGGGGCGCCAAGGAACGCGAGGTTGCCGCAAAATTGGAAAGCCGAAAGCCTACACGGCCAGTGCCAGCTTCGCGTTGGCCGGAGCAAACGGACGGATGGCGATACCATCCCTGGTCATGGTGACGAAGCTCGATGGCGGGATCGCCTGCCAGTCGCCGCCCTCGCGATCGAACGGCTCGGAAACAATGCAGCGGCCGCCGCCTTTGCGGAAAACGGAGGTGTAGAGCGTCGGGGCGTGGGCGTCGGTTGCATAGCGCACCGCGTGCAGCGCCTGGCCGTCGGAGAAGGCGGCGGTGAGTTTCAGCGCCGGCTCGAGGCCGGCCCGGCGCGAGGCTTCAAGCACGCGGCTGGTGGCACGCGAGACGGCGCCTTGCGGATCGGCGGCCAATCCTTCGTCGATCATCAGCAGGAAAAACAATTCGGAATCGGTGGTGCCTTCGCGCAGGTCGAAGACGGCGTCGGACAGCGAGTTTTCCAGCGCCCGGCGGATCTTCTCGAAGCCGCCGATCTGGCCGTTGTGCATGAACGACCAGCGCTCCGAAATGAACGGATGGCAGTTCATGCGGCTGGTGGCGCCGCCGGTCGAGGCCCGCACATGGGCAAGGAACAGGCCCGACTTGATCTGCCGGCACAGGCTCTTCAGATTGGGGTCGGACCAGGCCGGCAAGATGTCACGGTAGTGACCCGGCTCCGGCCGGTCGCCATACCAGGCAAGGCCGAAGCCGTCGCCATTGGTCGGCGATTTCGCTTCCTGGGCGCAATGGCTCTGGGCAATCAGCGAGTGACAGGGCGCCGTGAGGATGTCTTCGAGAAAGACCGCTTCACCGAGATAGGCCGCCCACCGGCACATCGCTTGTGTCGTCCTCTAGGCACGATCCATGAGAGCCGCTGGCTCCTTGGTCCCGTGCGAGCCCCTGTTGTGTGTCCGCTCGTAAAGCTCGCGGACGATTCGGCTGGCGGTAGTCTCGAACAGAAATGGCAAGAAAGCGTGAACGAGCGCGGCACCCGCCGCCATCAGCAACCGCGACGAGAACCAGGCGGCAAAGGCCATATGTCCGAAATAGGTTTCGCCGACCTTGGACGGATGAGAGGTGAATATCTTTGCGAGCGACATGCTGTTCCCCTTTCAGCGCTTGGTGTTCCTGATGTGAGTATCTTGACACGCTTCGCTGGTTCATCGGTCTCAAAATGTCCTTGTATTTGGCCACTCCATGGGACAAATATCCCACATGACGCTGGAAATCGACGAAATCGACCGAAAATTGCTCACCGAACTGCAACGCGACGGCACGCTGTCGGTCGACCAGCTGTCGGAACGGGTGGCCTTGTCGCGCAATGCCTGCTGGCGTCGGGTGAAGCGGCTTGAGGAGGATGGCGTCATCATCGGCCGCGTGGCGCTGGTCGATGCCGAAAAGCTCGGGCTTGGCCTCTCGGTGTTCATCCTGATCCGCACGTCCAACCACGACCCGGACTGGCTGCAGAAGTTCCGGGCGGCGGTGACCGGCTTTCCCGAGATCACCGGCGTCTATCGCATGTCGGGCGATCTCGACTATGTGCTGCGCGCCCGGGTCGCCGACGTGAAGGCCTATGACCGGCTCTACCAGCGGCTGATCGCCAAGGTGGCGCTGTCGGACGTTTCGGCCTCCTTCGTGATGGAGGAGATCAAGGAGACCACCGTGGTTCCAATGGAACTGCGCTAGGTCCTGTCACAGTGATGCCCGAAAGAAAGCCGTTGATAGCGCTCGACCTGAGTTGACTGAATCGCCGTTCGCGCCGATAGGATCGATTTTATGCGCGCAGCCCTTCAAAATCCCTCCGTCATCGGTCCGACCGTCGGCTTCGTCAGGTTGCCGCATGGTGAAGGACTTCCCCTCCCCGCCTATGAAAGCCCCGGCGCGGCCGGCATGGATCTGCGCGCCGCGGTGCCCGACGATCGGCCGCTGCTGATCCTGCCTGGAAAACGCGCACTGGTGCCGACCGGGCTGATCCTGGAAATTCCCGAAGGCATGGAAGGCCAGGTCCGGCCACGCTCCGGCCTTGCTTTCAAACATGGTCTTACCGTCCTCAACACGCCCGGCACCATCGACAGCGACTATCGCGGCGAGGTGAAGGTGCTGCTGATCAATCTCGGCGACGAGGATTTCGCGGTGACGCGCGGCATGCGCATCGCCCAGATCGTTTTCGCGGCGGTGACGCAGGCGGCCGTGGAAGAGCGCGGCCTGGCTGGCGGCACGGCGCGTGGCTCGGGCGGGTTCGGATCGACCGGCACCGCCTGATGCCCGAACTGCCGAAACTCGTTATCTTCGACTGCGACGGGATCCTGGTCGATACAGAGAACCTCGCCAATCGACGCCTCGCCGAATGGCTGAATGCTGCCGGCTATCCGACGAGCTTCGAATATTGCCGCAAGAATTTCTCCGGCCGCAGCATGGCGTCGGTGCAAAAACAGATCGAAGAGGAAACCAGCGTCAGACTCGGCGCCGATTTCGTCGACCGCTGGAATGCCGGCCTGCCGGACCTGTTCGCCCACGGGGTCGAGGCGATCCCTTACGTCCGCGAGTTTGTCGAAGCCGTGCGCTCAGCCGGCATCGCCTATTGCGTCGCCACCTCGGCCCGGGTGTCGAAGATGCACATCACGCTCGGCCAGACCGGGCTGTTGCCGCTGTTCGAACACGCGATGTTCAGCTCGACGATGGTCACGCGCGGCAAGCCATTCCCCGACCTGTTCCTGCATGCGGCCAGGACGATGGGCTTCGCGCCCGCCGACTGCGTCGTCATCGAGGACAGCGTCGCCGGCACGCAAGCCGGCATTGCCGCCGGCATGCGGGTGTTTTCCTATCATGGCGACCCCTATTCCGACCGCGACGGCCTGATCCGGGCCGGCGGCATCCTGTTCAACGACATGCGCGAGCTGGCCGGGCTGGTGCCGATCCACTGACCTGATCTTCAGGGCACGGCTGTACGCCTCGATTGGTCGTGCTAGAGCCTGTTCCATCCCGATAGAGTCGGGATGGGGCTCTATCTGTTTGTTTGAGCATGATCTTTGCCGAAAACCGGGTTCCACTTTTCGGGATCATACTCTAGCGTGGCGCCGCCAATTCGGAGCCACGCATGAAATTCCCTCTGCTTCGCTTCATCCTCGCCTTGACACTGCTGCCATTTCTCTGGACCGCCGCCGGCGCGCAAGCCGTCAGCTTCCCGGAGCTCGGCAGCGCGCTGCCCGGCGACAAGGACGTCACCTATCTCGACCTGGCGAGGATGGTGATCCCGGATCTCGCCGAAGACAAGGACGGCTTCTACAAGGGTGGGCTGCCGATCGACATGCGCCACATCGAGGGACCTGACAGCGGCGGTTCGCCGCCCGAGACATCGGGCTTTTCAAATGCCGCGGTGCTTGCCATCAAGGCTGGCGGCAACGACCGGCTGACGATGTTGTTCGACCTCGGCGATTCTCCTGACAGTGCCGAAGGCTATGCGGTGCTGGCGCTGTACGATACTTCGGCCAAGCCAAAGCTGCTCGACGCCGTCAATGTCGCGGTCGACCGTGGTACCTATTTCCGCGAACCAGGCAAGCTTTCCGTCAGCGCCAGCGATGACATCCTCATCACCATGAGCGCGCATTTCAATTCGAACCAGAACTATGTGGCCACGCCGCTGATCATGGTCCGCGGCGACAAATTCGAACTGATCGACATGATCTATACGTTCGATGAAAACCTGTGCAGCTACAGCCGCAAGCAGGATGTGGCTTTCCAGTCCATCGCCGACGGCCAGCCCTATGCCGCCATCAAGGTGACGGTGACCGATGCGACGGTGCCGAACGGTGAAAGCTGCGATGACGTGCCGCCAGCGGCTGCGTCGCAGGACATTTCCGTCACCTATCACTGGGACACTAAGGCCTCGCACTATGCCAAGGACTCCGACGCGCTGGACAAATTGGCAGGAGAGAACGCCAAACGCTTCTGAACCAATGGCATTCGTTTGCCCGGCCAGGGAGGGCAGGATAAAATCCTCTCCGCCACGCTGCACAGATGGGGGAACTACCATGGACAAGGGCAAGATCTTTCGTGACCTGCATGCCTCGACCTTCGTCATGCCCAATCCCTGGGATGTCGGCACGACGAAGCTGCTGGATTCTTTCGGCTTCAAGGCGCTGGCGACGACCAGCGCCGGCTTTGCCTTTTCGCGCGGCCTGCCAGATGGCGCCGTGACCTTCGAGGCGATGATCCACCATTGCCGCGACGTGACGGCGGCGACCAGCCTGCCTGTCTCGGCCGACCTCGAGAGAGGCAAGGGCGACAGTGCAGAGCGTGCCGCCGAAACTATCTTCGCGGCGGAAGCGGCAGGCCTTGCCGGCTGCTCGATCGAGGACCACACTGGCGATCCGGACAAGCCGATCTATGATTTCTCGCACGCCGTCGAACGCGTCGCGGCGGCCGTGGAGGCGGCGCGGGCGTTGAAGCGCGATTTCGTCTTCACCGCTCGGGCCGAGAACTTTCTGTGGGGCAAGTCCGATCTCGACGACACCATCAAGCGGCTGCAGGCCTTCGAGAAGGCCGGCGCCGACGTGCTCTATGCGCCAGGCATCGCCGATATCGAGACGGTCCGCACGATCTGCTCGGCGGTCAGCAAGCCGGTCAACGTCATGGCGAGGCCTGGCTTCACCATCGCCGATCTCGCCACTGCCGGCGTCAAACGCATTTCGCTTGGGCCATGGCTGACCAATTTCGCTTATGGCATGCTGGAGACGGCGGCACGCGAGATCCAGCAGGACGGCACGTTCGGCTTCACCCGCGCCGCCATGCCGTTCGGCAAATTGCAGGCCTTGTTCGGCAAATCCCCAGATTAAGAGGCCTGTCGCATGACGCTGACTGTCGTCGACATGCATACGGGCGGCGAGCCGCTCAGGATCGTCACTGGCGGCTATCCGGATATCCCGAAGGGCACCATCCTGGAAAAGCGCGCCTATGTGCGCGACCATCTCGATCATTTGCGCAAGATTTTGATGTTCGAGCCGCGCGGCCATTATGACATGTATGGCGCCTTGCTGGTCGAGCCGGACCTGTCCAGCGCCGATCTCGCCGTGCTGTTCATGCACAATGAAGGCTATTCGACCATGTGCGGCCACGCCATCGTCGCGCTCGGCCGCTACGCCGTCGACGAAGGGCTGGTGACGAAACGCGAGCCAGTGACGACCGTCAACATCGAGGCGCCATGCGGATTGATTGTCGCTGCGGTGGAGGTCACGGATGGCAAAGCCGGTGCGGTGTCGTTCGAAAGCGTTCCGGCATTCCTGTTCGCCGGCCGGCAGACGATCGAGTTGCCGGGCTATGGCACGATCGGCTTCGACATCGCCTATGGCGGCGCCTTCTACGCACTGGCCGACTGTCACCAGTTCGGTCTGGAATTCGGCCGCGACCGGGTGCGCGATTTCGTCGATGCGGCGACGGCGCTGACCAACAGGCTCAAGGCCGAATTGCCGCTGTCGCATCCCGACCATGCCGACCTTGCTTTCCTTTACGGCACCATCCTGACCGATGGCCGCGACGCGTTTTCCGGCGACGCGACCAAGAACGTCTGCGTCTTTGCCGAGGCCGAGGTTGACCGCTCGCCGACCGGCTCCGGCGTCACCGCCCGGCTGGCGGCCATGCATGCCAAGGGCGAGATCGACATCGGGCAGACGCGCACATTCGAAAGCATCGCCGGCTCGCGCTTTTCCGGGGCCGTGGCGCGGACGGCGAAGGCCGGCCCGCATGAGGCCATCATCGCGCGCGTCGGCGGCCGCGCCTACTATTCCGGGCGAGCAGAATTTGTCGTCGAAGCCGATGATGAGTTGGGGCGCGGATTCCTGTTGCGCTGAACGGAACTCAGCCTCGCGAGACGCGAGCCGCTTCCCGTCCGCTGATCGCCTTGTGCAGATGCACCATCATGGCGGCGGCAAAAAGCGGCGTCACCAGGTTGAGCAGCGGCACGGCGAGGAAGGCTGATATGACCAGCCCGGCGAGGAACACCGTGCCGGCATAGTGCCTGCGCAAGGCCCTGGCCTCTTCTTCCGGGCGAAAGCGCATGGCGGCGAATTCGAAGAACTCACGCCCGAGCAGATAGCCGTTGACGATGAAGAAGGCGGCAATGTTGACGCCCGGCACCAGGAGAAGCAGCAGGGCGACGATGTTGCCGAGGATGACGACGCCCAGGAACCTGGCTGACAAGACCAGCGAGCGCAGCGCCGGCATGGCGCGTCCGGCCGGGTCGCCGGGATAGTCGGTGCGTTCGACGACTTCGGCGACGTCGTCGAGGAACAGGCCGGCGACAATCGCCGTCACCGGGGCAATGAGCAACGCCATGCCAAAGGCGAGAGCGATGGCGGCGATGATGCCGCCCAGCCAGCCGGCCCAGGACGGCATGCCGGGCAACAGCGTGTGGAGCCACGGCAGGGCCAGCCACTCGACGAGGCTGGTGAGGCCGAACCACAAGGCGACCAGCGCCAGCAAGGTCAGCCCGAGCGTCTTGATGAACACCGAACGGAACGGAGGCGAAAGCAGCTCAATGGCTGCGGAGCGGGCAGCGTCGAAAATCACCGTGCTTCAACCTCACCTCGAACGGGTCTTCGGAGATAGGCGACGCGCCCGCTTGTCACAAGCGCAGGGGTCTCCCTTTGTTTTGAGGCAAGTTCCGGGCGGAAAACCGCTTCACACTTTTCCTTGGAGCTGCTTTATCCGCGCGAGCGCCGGCTTTCGAACCGGGATGGTCATGGCTGCGACGCCTGCGACGACGAAACCCATTCCCAGCCATGCCGTCGGGCCGAGGCTTTCGCCGAGGAAGACGGCGCCGATGCCGACGCCGATCGGCACGCGCAGATAGGCTTGCGAGGTGGTGCCGACCGAGCCCAGCGTGTGGATGAGGCGGAAATAGATGACGAAGGCCAGCGCGGTCGAAAACACCGACAGGCCGAGCAAGGCCAGGATCGACGCCGTCGATGGCGCGAGCGTCCATGGCCGGTCGACCATCAGGCTGAGCGGCAGCAGGATGATGGCGCCGCACAGCATCGAACCGGCGGTGGGCAGCATCGGGTCGAGGCCCTTGAAGCCACGGCCGAAGATCGCCGCACCGGCGTAGCAGATCGTCGCCGCGACGATTGCCAACTGGGCCCAGAGCTCATGACCGAGACCACCCAGCGCCTCGGTGCCGATAATGAGGCAGATGCCGGCAATGCCGGCGCCGACACCAATCAGTTTGCGCAACGTGACCGGCTCGTGGCGGGTGATGAGCGCGGTCAGCAGGAAGGTGAAGATCGGCGAGGTCGCGTTGAGGATGGTGGCGAGACCGGCATCAACCGAGCGCTCGGCGGCTGCGATCAGGGTGAACGGCACGACGCTGTTGAGGCAAGCCTGGAAGGCGAAGCGGCGCCAGCTTGCCGCATCGCCCGGCATGGCAAGCCCGCGCCAGCGGATGATGGCGAAGAGGATGCCGCCGGCAATCAGGGTGCGCGCGGCAATGAACGTGACCGGCGGGATCGTCTCGACGCCGATCTTGATGAAGGTATAGGAGGCGCCCCAAAGCACCGCCAGCACGGCGAGCAGCGCCAGGTCGGTGCTCATATCGTTGCTAGTCGGCTTGTTCGTTGTCGGCATTTGGGGTCTGGCTCGCCTTCGAAAAATGATCGGCTGAGCCAGGCTTGTAAGCGGCCGCGCGATGAAATGCTTCGGCCACGGTCGAATTGTCATAGCGCCTCGTCGCGGATGCGCCTCTGATTTGCAAGAACCGCGGCTCCACGCCTTCCTCGACACGGGAATGGTCATCGCCGCCACGCCGGCAACGACAGAAAATCGGTTGCCAATTTTCGGAGTCTTGCTGTAGACCCGCCCGGGCATGGCAAGAAGCCGGCTCGGGTTTTTGGCGGAGACATTGATGCCGGATTATGACGTGCTTTGCATCGGCAATGCCATTGTCGACATCATCGCCCAGTGTGACGAGGACTTCCTCGAGACCAACGGCATCATCAAGGGCGCGATGAACCTCATCGACACCCAGCGCGCCGAACTGCTCTACAGCCGCATGGGCCCGGCCATCGAAGCGTCCGGCGGCAGCGCCGGCAACACGGCGGCCGGTGTCGCCAGCTTCGGCGGCCGCGCCGCCTTCTTCGGCAAGGTTTCGAACGATGCGCTGGGCCAAATCTACGCGCACGACATCCATGCGCAAGGCGTCGCCTTCGACACCAGGCCGCTCAAGGGCGAGCCACCGACAGCGCGCTCGATGATCTTCGTCACCCCCGACGGCGAGCGTTCGATGAACACTTATCTCGGCGCCGCCGTCGAACTCGGGCCGGAGGATGTCGAGGCCGACAAGGCTTCCGGCGCCAAGGTCACCTATTTCGAGGGCTATCTGTGGGACCCGCCGCGGGCCAAGGAAGCGATCCGGCAGACGGCCAAGCTGGCGCACGCGGCAGGCCGCGAAGTATCGATGACACTCTCGGATTCGTTCTGCGTCGACCGCTACCGCGACGAGTTCCTCGACCTGATGCGGTCGGGCACCGTCGACATCGTCTTTGCCAACAGCCACGAGATCAAGTCGCTCTACCAGACATCGTCATTCGACGAGGCGCTGGCGCAGATTCGCAAGGATTGCCGGATCGCCGCCGTGACCCGCTCGGAAAAAGGCTCGGTCATCGTGCGCGGCGACGAGACCGTGGTCATCCAGGCGACCGCGATCAAGGAACTGGTCGACACGACAGGCGCCGGCGATCTCTATGCGGCCGGTTTCCTGCATGGCTACACGCAAGGCCGCGACCTCAAGGCCTGCGGCGACCTTGGCTCCCTGGCGGCCGGATTGGTGATCCAGCAGATCGGCCCGCGCCCGCGCCAGAACCTGCGCCGCGAGGCTGAACAGGCTGGGTTGCTGTAGGGCTGAAAGTCGCGCTTGTACTGCAAGTAGCCGGGTCGAGCTCCGGCCCTTCGCAGGCTCAGGGCGTTCGAAGCTCGAAAAGCCAAGCAATTGGCTTTTCGTCCGCTGCGCGGACCGCTTCTCACCGTCGCGCGGTTGTCATACATCCCTCCTACACGCAATCGAGGCGACCTGGGACTGACATTTCGGGACGCCTGCAGTCAGTTGGGGTGTCATAAAATGCAAGACAGCATGCTGTCGGGCCGCTGCATCTGTTGCCGCCGCGAACTCCGCTCTCCGCTCTAGCCGTTCAACAACCGGCCGCAGCTGTGGGAGGAGCGCCCGGCCCAAGAGACAGATGCATGAACAGATTTCAAATCCAGGCAACCGGCATCAAACAGGACGACTTCGCGGAGATGGTCGCGGAGGACGTGGAACGTGCGCTTGCCCACTATGACGAGGCCATCAACAGACCCACCATGGTCTCGGTCGGCAAGATCGCCGGCAGTATAGCTTCCGCCGTCACCTTGCTGTCGCCGAAGCATCAGCGTGCCATCGACGCCATCCATGCCGACCTTCCCGGCCTTGCATCGAAATTCGTACGCGCGCTGGCGGCGGAAGCCGCGCGCCGCAGCGAGGCGGGCACTGGCGGCGCGACGGGGCTGCCGCCGGCATCCCCCGTGGATATCAATGGACCTGCTTCCCCGTCGTCGCGAGCCGACGACCTCGAATCGATGCTGATCGAGGACTGGGCCGGGCGCGTCGCCGGATCGACGTATCTGGAAGAGAACATGCGCATCGCCCGCTCGACCCTGCATCGCTGGCAAAGGCGGGGTGAGGTCATCGCCCTGCGCAAGGGCGGCCGCAAGCATGTCTTCCCGCTGGCGCAGTTCGTCGATGGCAGGCCGGTCCCGGGCATCCGTGACGTGCTGTCCCTGATCAGCAATCCCAGGCTGGCCTGGTTGTGGCTTACTCGCTCCTCGGCGCAGCTCGACGGCCGCATTCCGATCGACCTGCTGCGGCAGGATCAGATCGAGGAGGTCGTCGAGGCCGCGCGCGTTTTCGCTCCGGGTTGATGCCTTTCAGCCTAGGCAGTCTTGCGGATTGAGGGACGAGGCCCGGACGAGGGCTGTTGCGGCACCATCTCGTTGGCGGTGACCAACCGGTTGCGGCCACTCTTTTTTCCGATGTACATCAGCCGGTCGGCGAGCGCGACCAGCGCTTCGGAATCAGCGGCTTCCGCCGGATACATGGCCACGCCAACGGTGCAGCCGACCTGGATGGCGCCATTCGGCGTGGGAACCTTGATCTGCAGCCTTTCCAGGATGCGTTCGGCAACGCGCACGGCCTTGTGCTGTGCCAGGTCGGCGGCGCCCGAAAACACGAAGGCGAACTCGTCACCGCCAAGGCGGGCGACGAAATCGGCACTGCGAAGGATTGAGCGAAGCTGGCTCGAGACGCGCTGCAGCAGCGCATCGCCGGCCTCATGCCCGAGCGTGTCATTGACCTCCTTGAACCGGTCGAGGTCGATGAACAGAAGACCGGCCGCCTCGCCGGTGGCGCCGCAGCGGGCGACCACCGATTTGAGTTCGTTGTGGAAGGCACGCCGGTTGGGCAGGTCCGTCAACAGATCGTGGTTGGCCGAATGGTCGCTGTGCTGCTTGGCCAGTTCGATCTCGCGCTTTTGCGCGGACAGCTCCTCGTTGGCGGTCTTCAGATCCAGCAACAGCTGGGAATTGAGGTCCTCGACAACCTTGCGGTCGCTGATGTCGACGACGAAACCTTCCAGGAATTCGAGTTCGCCGGCGTCATCCCAGACACCGCCGCCGATCTCGCGGACCCAAAGCGGCTCGCCGACCCTCGGCACGATGCGATAGTCAACGTTCCAGTTGCAGCGCGCTTCGAGCGCGGCGTCGACGGCGGCATAGACCGAGGCCAGGTCGTCCGGGTGGATGGCCGAGACGTAGTCGCGCACGGCGTTGTGCACGAAATCCGTGGGCGGATAGCCGCTGACGGTGAGAACGCCGTCGCTGATGTAGAGCATGGTGTAGGACGCATCGTTGCGGCAGCGGTAGAGGTAGCCGTCCATCCGGCCGGTGATGCTGAGCAGCGCGTCCAGGCGCTCGTCGTGATAGGCCCCCTGGCCGACCACGGTTGCGGGAATCGTATCGTGCTTCACGGCTGCAAATCCATGATTGTCACCACCCCGGTCTGTCCAAAATGCCCCTCTGGCACATCGATGACAGCTCCCTGGTATAACAACCGGATATTATCAATATCTTATGGATCGCAGCGATTTTCCCATAAATTCGGCTTGAATCGCGGGGTTCCTGCGATTGCAGGCATTCAGGTGGAGTGGCGCGGCCCTCGACCAGGGCCTCGGCCTAGCATCACTCGAAAGGCGTTCGCGGGGCTTTCGTCCGCCGCTCAAGCCCCCGCCGTATACGCCGCGATCGCCGCCATGTTGACGATGTCTGAATCCTTGGCGTTGAGCGAGACGATCTGCACCGGCTTGTTGAGGCCGACCAGCAGCGGACCGATGACGGTGGACCCGCCGAGTTCCTGCAGCATCTTGGTCGAGATCGAGGCCGAGTGGAATGCCGGCATGATCAGCACGTTGGCCGGGCCGGTCAGCCGGATAAACGGATATTGCGACATGGCCCGCGCATTGAGCGCGACGTCGGCGGCCATCTCGCCGTCATATTCGAAATCGACGCGGCGCTTGTCGAGGATGCGCACCGCCTCCTGGACGCGCTCTGAGCGCTCGCCCTGCGGATGGCCGAAGGTCGAATAGGCGAGCATGGCGAGCCTCGGCTCGTAGCCCATGCGGCGGGCGAAGCCGGCTGCCTCCTCGGCGATGTCGGCGATCTGCTCGGCGTTCGGCATGTCGTGCACGGCGGTGTCGGCGACCAGCACGGTCCTGCCGCGCGCGAGCACGATCGAGACGCCGATGACGCGGTGGCCGGGCTTGGCGTCGATGACGCGGCGGATGTCGTCGAGTGCCGTCGAATAGTTGCGGGTTACACCCGTGACGATGCCGTCGGCATCGCCCAATGCCACCATGCAGGCAGCAAAGTGGTTGCGGTCATTGTTGATCAGCCGCTGGCAGTCACGGAACAGGAAACCCTTCCGCTGCATACGCTCGTAGAGATAGTCGGTGTAGATGCCGTTGCGGCGCGACAGCCGGGCATTGATGATCTCGATGCCTTGCTTGTTGAGGTCGATGCCGGCGTGCTTGGCGTTTTCCTTGATGACGTCGTCGCGGCCGAGCAGGATGGCGGTGCCGAGCCGCTGGTTCACATAGGAGACGGCGGCGCGCATCACCTGCTCCTCCTCGCCCTCGGCAAAGACGATGCGCTTGGGCTGGCGGCGCACACGGTCGTAGATGCGCTGCAGGGTCGAGGCGATCGGGTCGCGGCGGGCGGACAGCTCCTGCGCATAGCGGTCGAGATCGAGGATCGGCTTGCGGGCAACGCCGGAATCCATCGCCGCCTTTGCGACCGCGATCGGGATGGCCGAGATCAGGCGTGGGTCGAACGGCACCGGGATGATGTAGTTGGGGCCGAATTTCGGCCGGTTGCCTTGATAGGCGGCAGCGACGTCGTCGGGCACGTCCTGGCGCGCTAGTGCTGCAAGCGCCTGGGCGGCGGCGATCTTCATGTCGTCATTGATGGTGGTGGCCCGCACATCCAGCGCGCCACGAAAGATGTAGGGAAAGCCGAGCACATTGTTGACCTGGTTCGGATAGTCCGACCGGCCCGTGGCCATGATGGCGTCGGTGCGGATTTCGGCGACTTCCTCCGGCGTGATTTCCGGGTCGGGATTTGCCATGGCGAAGATGATCGGGTTCTTGGCCATCGACTGCACCATGGCGGTGGTCAGCGCGCCCTTGGCCGAGAGGCCGAGGAAGACGTCGGCACCGTCGAGCGCCTCGGCGAGGCTGCGCGCCTCGGTTTTCACCGCATGTCCCGACTTCCACTGGTTCATGCCTTCGGTACGGCCCTGGAAGACGACGCCCTTGGTGTCGCACAGGATGATGTTTTCGGGCGCGAAGCCCATCGCCTTCATCAGCTCGATGCAGGCGATGCCGGCGGCCCCGGCGCCGTTGCAGACCATTTTCGTCGTCTTCATGTCGCGGCCGGTGATCTCCAGCGCGTTTATCAGGCCGGCGGCCGAGATGATGGCGGTGCCGTGCTGGTCGTCATGGAAGACCGGAATGTCCATCAGTTCGCGCAGCCGCTGCTCGATGATGAAGCACTCCGGCGCCTTGATGTCTTCAAGGTTGATGCCGCCGAAGGAGGGGCCGAGGAAGCGCACGCAGTTGATGAACTCGTCGGCATCCTCGGTGTCGACCTCGAGGTCGATGGAATCGACATCGGCGAAGCGCTTGAACAGCACCGCCTTGCCTTCCATGACCGGCTTGGAGGCCAGCGCGCCGAGATTGCCGAGGCCAAGGATGGCGGTGCCGTTGGAGATGACGGCGACCATGTTGCCGCGCGTCGTGTAGTCGAAGGCGCGGCTGGGGTCCTCGGCGATGGCCAGAACAGGTACGGCGACGCCCGGCGAATAGGCGAGGCTCAGATCGCGCTGCGTCGCCATTGGCTTGGTGGCGACAACCTCCAGCTTGCCGGGGCGGCCCATGGCGTGGAATTCGAGCGCTTCCTGCGCACTGACGGACGGACCGTTGTTCTCGGTTTTTTTGGCCATGATGCTTTTGATTTCCTCGCCGGTGCAGCACCTCGTTAGGGCGGGTGCTTTGTGAGGTTCCGAATTAAGACCACGCACTGCCGCGTGTAAACCGCCAGAGTTCGGGAATCGCGCTGGTGCTGGCGATTGCGGGCATCTGGCCGGATCGGTCGTCCCCTGTTTTTCGAGGCGCCGGCATTAAACCGCGCGACCACATCTGCTAGCGTGCCGCGCATGAACATGCATAGCCCGAACGAGCCGGACGCCCCCGAGGCGATCACGCCCTTGCCGACAGCAACTGCCGCCGTCACGCCGATGATGGAGCAGTTCATCGAGATCAAAGCGGCGAACCCGGATTCGCTGCTGTTCTACCGCATGGGCGATTTCTACGAGCTGTTCTTCGACGACGCCGAGAAGGCGAGCCGGGCGCTGGGCATCGTCCTGACCAAGCGCGGCAAGCACCAGGGCCACGACATCCCAATGTGCGGCGTGCCTGTGCATGCCGCCGACGACTATCTGCAGAAGCTGATCGGCCAGGGTTTTCGCGTCGCCGTCTGCGAGCAGATCGAGGATCCGGCCGAAGCCAAGAAACGCGGCGGCAAATCGGTGGTACGCCGCGACGTGGTGCGGCTGGTGACGCCGGGCACCATCACCGAGGACAAATTGCTGGCGCCGTCGGAATCGAGTTTCCTGATGGCGCTGGGAAGGGTGAAAGGTGGGGCGGACCACTCCTTTGCTTTGGCCTGGATCGACATTTCGACCGGGGCGTTCCGCGTCGCCGAGACCACCGCCGACCGGCTGCTCGCCGACATCTTCCGTGTCGATCCGCGCGAGCTGATCGTTGCCGAGCCGGTGTTCTACGATGCGGAACTGAAACCGGTGTTCGACGTGCTCGGCCGCGTTGCCAACCCGCAGCCGCCCTCGCTGTTCGATTCGGCCTCGGCCACGGGGCGCATCGCCCGCTTCTTCGACGTGGCGACGCCGGACAGTTTTGGGGCGTTTTCGCGCGCCGAATTGTCGGCGATATCAGGCGCCATCGCCTATGTCGAGAAGACGCAGAAGGCCGAGCGTCCGCCGCTGTCGCGGCCGGAGCGCGAGGAGCAGGGCTCGACGCTGTTCATCGATCCGGCGACGCGCGGCAATCTGGAACTGCTACGCACGCTGTCCGGCAGCCGCGAAGGTTCGTTGTTCAAGGCGATCGACCGCACGGTGACCGGCGGCGGCGCAAGGCTGCTGGCCGACCGGCTGATGGCGCCGTTGACCGATCCGGCGGCGATCGGCGCCAGGCTGGACTCGGTGTCCTTCTTCCGCGCTGAAACGCGGGTCTGCCAGGCGGTGCGGGCAAGCCTGAAGAGCGTCGCCGACATGCCGCGCGCTCTGTCCCGGCTGGCGCTGAACCGTGGCGGCCCGCGCGACCTCGGCGCGCTACGCGCCGGTTTCGAAGCGGCCGGTGCGATCGCCGGGATCTTCGGCGAGACCGCCCTGCCCCAGGAACTCACGGCGGCGCTGGGCGCCATCCAGGCGCTGCCCAGGGCGCTTTCCCAGCACCTGACGCAGGCGCTTGGCGACGAACTGCCGCTGCTCAAGCGTGACGGCGGCTTCGTTCGCGGCGGCTACCATGCCGAGCTCGACGAGATGCGGGCGTTGCGCGACGAATCGCGAAAAGTCATCGCCGGGCTGGAGCGCTCGCTGATCGACGAGACCGGCATCCGCTCGCTGAAGATCCGGCACAACAATGTGCTTGGCTATTACATCGAAGTGACCGCCAATCACCATGCGGTGATGACCGGCAGCGACGGCGCCAAGGCGCGCTTCATCCATCGCCAGACCATGGCCAATGCCATGCGCTTCACGACGACCGAACTCGCCGAACTGGAGACCAAGATCGCCAATGCCGCCGACCGGGCACTCGGCATTGAGCTTGCCGCCTTCGATGCGCTGACGGCGGAAGCGGTCGGCGAAGCGGAAAAGATCCGCGCCGGCGCCGATGCGCTGGCCGTGCTCGACGTGTCGGCGGCGCTCGCTCTGTTGTCCGAAAGCGAAGCCTGGTGCCGGCCGGTGGTGGATTCGAGCCTCGCCTTCGAAATTTCGGGCGGCCGGCATCCGGTGGTCGAGCAGGCGCTGCGCCGCTCCGGCGAAGGCCCGTTCGTTGCCAATGATTGCGACCTGTCGCCGGAGGGCAGTGCCAAGAATGGCGCGATCTGGCTTTTGACCGGCCCCAACATGGGCGGTAAGTCGACGTTCCTGCGGCAGAACGCGCTGATCGCCATCCTGGCGCAAACCGGCTCGTTCGTGCCGGCGGCGTCAGCCCATATCGGCGTCGTCGACCGGCTGTTCTCGCGTGTCGGCGCCTCGGATGATCTGGCGCGCGGCCGCTCGACCTTCATGGTCGAGATGGTCGAGACGGCGGCGATCCTCAACCAAGCCGGCGAGCGGGCGCTGGTGATCCTTGACGAGATCGGCCGCGGCACCGCCACTTTCGACGGTCTGTCGATCGCCTGGGCGGCGGTGGAATACCTGCACGAGAAGAACCGCTGCCGGGCGATCTTCGCCACCCATTTCCACGAAATGACCTCGCTGGCCGGGAAGCTGGCGCGGCTGCACAACGTCACCATGCGGGTCAAGGAATGGGAAAACGACGTCGTCTTCCTGCACGAGGTCGGCAAGGGTGCCGCCGACCGTTCCTATGGCGTGCAGGTGGCGCGGCTCGCCGGATTGCCGGAAGCGGTGGTCGACCGGGCCAAGGAAGTGCTGCACCAGCTCGAAGAGGGCGAGGTTTCGGGCAAGACCAACCGTCTGGTCGACGACCTGCCGCTGTTTTCGGTGGCGGTGAAGCGCGAGGCGCCTAAGCCGGTGAAGAGCGACGTGCTGGGCGCCGCTCTCGGCGACATCAACCCCGACGAGATGACGCCACGCGAGGCGCTTGAGGCGCTGTATCGGCTGAAGGTGCTGGCGGGAAGGTAGTCAAATCATCTCCAGACCGCGCTTACGGGTCGGAGGCGGAAAGGCGCGGTCGAGTTCGGCGATGTCCTGCGTCGTCAGTTCGATGTCGAGCGCTGCAAAATTCTGGCGGACATGCTGCTGGCTGCTGGCCTTGGGAATGGCGATGACACCCTCCTGGTGCATGACCCAGGCCAGGGCTATCTGCGCCGGCGTCGCATTGTGGCGAGCGGCAATGGCGTCAAGCCTGGTATTGCGCGCCAGCGAGCCTTGCTCGACCGGCGAATAGGCCATCAAGGGGATGCCGAGTTGGCGGCTCCAGGGTGCCAGGTCAAATTCGAGGCCACGCCGGACCAGGTTATAGAGCACCTGGTTGGTCTGGACGTTGCCGCCGTCGGGCAAGCCGACCAGTTCTTCCATCTCGTCGGTGTCGAAATTGCTGACGCCCCAGTGGCGGATCTTGCCGGCCGCCTTCAGCGCCTCGAAGGCCGCGACGGTTTCGGCCAGCGGCACGCTGCCCGGCCAATGCAGCAGATAGAGATCGATGCGGTCGGTGCGCAGGCGCTTCAGGCTGTTCTCGCAGGCGCGCTGTACGCCGGCGCGCGAAGCGTTTGACGGTAGCACTTTCGAAACCAGGAAGGTTTCGTCGCGGCGCCCGGCGATAGCCTCGGCTACCACCTCCTCGGCACCGCCGCTGGCATACATTTCGGCGGTGTCGATCAGCGTCATGCCAAGGTCGAGGCCGAGCTTGAGGGCGCTGACCTCATCGGCGCGGCGACGGATATCCTCGCCCATTTTCCACGTGCCCTGACCAAGCACCTGAACGGCTTCGCCGGAAGGCAGCGTGGCGGTTCTGATCGTCGATGGCATGGCGGGCTCCAGTTGAGGTCCTGATCGCTTGACAGGCTCGGCGGGAATCCAGAAGAGATTTCTCGCCGGATCCTGCTTCGCGAAAAGGCTTACTTCACCGGATGGGCTGCGAGCCAGCCCTGCATCTGCTTGATCTCGGCTTCCTGCGCGGCGATGACCCCCTCGGCCAGCTTGCGAATCTCCGGGTCCTTGCCGTTGGCAAGCTCGACCTTGGCCATGTCGATGGCGCCCTGATGGTGCGGGATCATGCCACGGACGAAATCGGCATCGGCATTGCCGGTATATTGCAACGCCATCATGTCGGCATGCATCTTGTCCATCGCCGCCTTGTAGCCTTCGCTCGAAGGGCCAGTCGCATCCGTCGACATGCCAGCCATGTCGTGTTTCATCTCTTCACTCTGCGCCGGAACGCTTTCGAGGAAGACGGCAAGCAGCATTCCGGCAGCCATCAGCAAAAGCACGAGTTTTTTAGCCAAGGTCATTCATGGTCTCCTGTTGAGTGGGTTTCGTATTTGGGGGCTTTGCTCAGAGTTTCAACGCCCGCAGCCGCAATGCGTTCGATATCACCGACACCGAGGATAGGCTCATTGCCGCCGCCGCCAGCATCGGCGACAAAAGCGTACCGGTGAGCGGATAGAGCACGCCTGCGGCAACGGGTACGCCGAGCACGTTGTAGAGGAAGGCGAAGAACAGGTTCTGGCGGATGTTGCGGATCGTCGCCTGCGCCAGGGTACGCGCCCGCACGATGCCGTTGAGGTCGCCCTTGACCAGCGTGATGCCAGCACTTTCGACGGCGACATCGGCGCCGGTGCCCATGGCGATGCCGACATCGGCGGCGGCAAGGGCGGGGGCGTCGTTGACGCCGTCGCCGGCCATGGCGACACCTTTGCTCCTGGCGCGCAACTCCTCGACGAGAGCTGCCTTCTGTTCCGGCAGCAGACCGGCGCGAACTTCGTCGATGCCGAGGCTCCTGGCGATCGCTTTTGCCGTGCGTTCATTGTCACCGGTCGCCATGACGATCCTCAGGCCGCTGTCATGCAGCGCCCGGATCGCCTCGGCGGTGGTTGCCTTGACCGGATCGGCGACAGCGACGATGCCGGCCAGTTTGTCGCCGACGGCAACGAACATCACGGTCCTGCCTTCTGTCTGCAGCGTTTCGGCCTTGGCCGAGATGGACGCGGTGTCGATGCCGAGATCGGTCATCATCGCCGCATTGCCGAGCGCGACCTTGTTTCCCGACAGGGTGCCGGAAACGCCCTTGCCGGTGACGGCCTCGAAGCCGCTGGCGTCGGCGATCTCTAGGCCGCGCGTATTGGCGCCTTCGACGATGGCTTCGGCGAGCGGATGCTCCGAGCCCTTTTCCAGGCCGGCGGCAAGGGCCAGCAATTCGTCTTCGGAAAAGCCGTTTGCGGCAACGACATCGGTCAGTTTCGGCCGGCCTTCGGTCAGCGTGCCCGTCTTGTCGACGATCAGCGTGTCGACGGAGGCGAAGCGTTCGAGCGCGGCGGCTTCCTTGATCAGCACGCCGGCATGGGCACCCCGACCGGTGGCGGTCATGATCGACATCGGCGTGGCGAGGCCGAGTGCGCAGGGGCAAGCTATGATCAGCACCGACACCGCCGAGACGATGGCGAAGATCAGGCTGGGTTCGGGGCCAACGACAGCCCAGCCGACGAAGGCCGCGATCGCGACCAGCACCACTGCCGGGACAAAGTAGAAGGAAACGCGATCGGCCAGTCCCTGGATCGGGGCGCGCGAGCGCTGCGCCTTGGCGACGAGTTCGACGATGCGCGCCAGCGTGGTCTCGACGCCGATCCGCTCGGCGCGCAGGATCAGCGAGCCGTTTTTGTTGAGCGTGCCGGCTGTGAGAGTGTCGCCCTCGGCCTTTTCGACCGGCAACGGTTCGCCTGTGATCATCGATTCGTCGAGGGAGGAACGGCCTTCCAGCACGGTGCCGTCGACCGGCACGGCGTCACCGGGACGGATGCGCAGGCGGTCACCCACCTTGACCGCGTCGAGCGGCACGTCGCCTTCGGAGCCGTCGGAACCGATCAGCCGCGCGGTCTTCGGCGCGAGATCAAGCAAAGCGCGGATTGCCGACCCGGTCTTTTCACGGGCGCGCAGCTCCAGCACCTGGCCGAGGAAGACCAGCGCGACGATGACGGCGGCGGCCTCGAAATAGACCGGCACCGCACCGCCATGGCTGCGGAACTGATGCGGAAAAATGTCCGGGAACAGCGTGGCTGCGACGCTGTAGAGATAGGCCGCGCCGACGCCGAGCGAGATCAACGTCCACATGTTGGGGCTGCGGTTCACGAGCGAATCCCAGCCGCGATGGAAGAAGGGCAGCGCCGCCCACAACACGACGGGGCTGGCCAATGCCAGTTCCAGCCAGACCATTGTGCGTTGGTCGACAACGGCCTCGAACGTCAGGCCGAGCATCGGCGCCATGGCGATGAACAGCAACGGCAGCGACAGCGCGGCACTGACCCAGAATCGCCTGGTGAAATCGACCAGCTCGGGATTTGGGCCCTCGTCGCCAGTGGGCACGCCCATCGGCTCCAGCGCCATGCCGCATATCGGGCAGGAGCCGGGCTTGTCGCGGATGATTTCGGGATGCATCGGGCAGGTGTATTGCGTGCCCTTGGGCATCGGCTGCGGTGCGGCCCTATCGCCAAGATATCTCTGCGGTTCCGCCTCGAATTTCGCCTTGCAGCCGGCAGAGCAGAAGTAGAAGTCCCGACCTTGATGACGGACGGAATGCTTGGCCGTCGCAGGGTCGACGGTCATGCCGCAGACAGGATCCCGCACCACGGCCGCCTCCCCGGCTGCAGCTTTCGCTGTGCAGCAGCCGTCATTCGCGTGATGATGATGGTCTGAATGCGTCATTCAAAATGCCTCGATGCCTCGTCTCGATGCGGAGGTAGTGCTTCCAGTAACTGGAAGGTCAAGGGAATAATTTTCTTTTTCCGTGTGTCGTCGCCGGCGCCGGGCCACCATCAAAGAAAGTCGGATGCGCGGCGGCTTCTTGTGCTATGGAGCCGCCGATTGACAATCCAAACGCATCCAAATGCATCGATTCCATTTCCAATGAAGTGCCTGGTCATAAACCTCGACCGGTCCCAGGGCCGGCTCGCGCATATGACGTCGGAGTTTGCCCGCATCGGCATTGACTTCGAACGCGTCGCGGCGGTCGACGCCCAGGACCGATCCGACCTCCCGCAAACACCGATGCGGCTCAATCCGCTGACGCAGTTGCATCTGACCAATACCGAGATCGCCTGTTTCCTCAGCCACAAGGCCTGCTGGGCAAAGATCGCCGATGGCGACGATGCCTATGGCGTGATTTTTGAAGACGATGTCGTCTTTTCAGAAAATGCCGGCGCGATGCTTGCCGACGCCAGTTGGATCCCGGCTGATGCCGAGATCGTCAAGCTGGAGACGTTCTTCAAGAAGACCCGGCTGGCATGGCGGCGCTCTCCGGCCGGGCATGGCTTTTCCACGTCCAGACTGCACGGAGCTCACGTCGGCGCAGCCGGCTACATACTCTCGAGGCAGGCGGCACGCGATCTCATCGACGGCACCGCGGAGCTCAGCAGTCCCGTCGACCAGGTCATCTTCAATCCAAGATTCGCCCCCTCACCCGGCAAGGCGATCTTTCAGCTGATTCCGGCTCTGTGCGCGCAGGAACGCTTCTTGCGGTCCGCCGCACTGCCGAGCCTGCTTCTTGAGGAACGTCGGGACCAGTGGCTTGCCGGCATCCAATCCGGATCGCGCAGGACCAAGACGCTGCCGATGAGAATCGGGGCCGAGGCCAGGAAACTGCTGAGCAGGATCGTCGACTTCTGCCTCCTTAAGCAGAGAAACAGGTTCATAGCGTTCTATCGCCACGGCGAACGTGTCCGTCCTGCCCATACCCACAACCGCGAAAAGGCGCTATAGACGCCGCCGAAAAGGCGAGACCAACCGGACCCTATGGCGAAAATCTCCCTGAAGCTCGACGAACTGATCGACGGCGAAGCCTTGCGCCGCGAGATGACGGCGCTGACCGCGGCCACCGCCGGGGACGGCTCCGGACAGGCCGCGCGCAGTGGTGTGCTTCAGCTTCTCAAGGGACGGTTGGCGGACGGACGCGCCATTGCCGAACGCATGCTGAGGGACGACGGCGGCGGCCGTGCCTGTGCGGCGCGGCTGTCTCACCTCATGGACGAGATCATCCGGGCGCTTTACGATTTCGCCGTCACGCATGTCTACCGGGTCAAGAATCCATCCTCGGCGGAGCGCATGGCCGTCATCGCCGTCGGCGGCTATGGCCGCGGCACGCTGGCGCCTGGCTCCGACATCGACCTCCTGTTCCTGTTGCCCTACAAGCAGACGCCATGGGGCGAGCAGACCGTCGAGTACATGCTCTACATGCTGTGGGATCTCGGGTTGAAGGTTGGCCACGCCACCCGCAACATCGACGAATGCCTGCGCCTGTCGCGCACCGACGTCACCATCCGGACGTCGATCCTCGAGGCGCGTTTCCTGTGGGGCGAGCTCAAGCTCTATGACGAGCTGATGCTGCGCTTCGACCATGAGGTGGTGCGCACGACCGGCCCCGAATATGTCCAGGCCAAGCTTGCCGAGCGCGACGACCGCCATGCCAAGGCCGGCGAAAGCCGCTATCTCGTCGAGCCCAACGTCAAGGACGGCAAGGGCGGCCTGCGCGACCTGCAGACGCTGTTCTGGATCGGCAAATATTTCTACCGCGTGCGCACCGGCGAGGAGCTGGTCGACAAGGGCGTGTTCACCGAGGGCGAATATCGCGAGTTCCAGAAGGCCGAGGATTTCCTGTGGGCGGTGCGCTGCCACATGCATTTCCTCACCGGCAAGGCCGAGGAACGGCTGCATTTCGACATCCAGCGCGAGATCGCCGAGCGGCTCGGCTACACCAGCCATCCCGGCCTGTCGGCGGTCGAGCGCTTCATGAAGCACTACTTCCTCGTCGCCAAGGATGTCGGCGACCTGACCCGCATCTTCTGCGCCGCGCTCGAGGAAGAACAGGCCAAGCACGTGCCGGGCTTCAACCGCATCTTCCTCACCTTCTCGCGGCGCAAGCGCAAGCTTGCCGGCACCTCGGATTTCATCGTCGACAACCACCGTATCAACGTCGCCGACGACCAGGTGTTCGAGCGCGATCCGGTCAATCTCTTGCGGTTGTTCTGGTTCGCCGACAAGCACGGGCTGGAGTTCCATCCCGATGCGCTGAAGCTGCTGACCCGCTCGCTCGGCCTGGTCAATAAGTCGCTGCGGCGAGACGAGGAGGCCAACCGGCTGTTCCTCGACATCCTGACCTCGGACCGCAATGCCGAACTCAATCTGCGGCGCATGAACGAAGCGGGGCTGCTCGGCAAGCTGATCCCGGATTTCGGCAAGATCGTCGCCATGATGCAGTTCTCGATGTACCACCACTATACGGTGGACGAGCACCTGATTCGCTGCATCGGCGTGCTGGCCGAGATCGAGCGCGGCGATGGCGAGAAGGTCCATCCCCTGTCGCACACGCTGATGCCGGGCCTGAAGAAGAGCCGCGAGGCGCTCTATGTCGCCGTGCTGCTGCACGACATCGCCAAAGGCAGGCCGGAGGATCATTCCGAGGCTGGGGCCAGGATCGCCCGGCGCATCTGCCCGCATATGGGGCTGTCACCAGCCGATACCGAAACCGTCGCCTGGCTGGTCGAGAACCACCTCGTGATGTCGATGACGGCACAGACCCGAGACCTCAACGACCGCAAGACCATCGAGGATTTCGCCGCGATCGTGCAATCGGTCGAGCGGCTGAAGCTGCTTTTGATCCTCACCGTCTGCGACATCAGGGGCGTCGGACCCGGTGTATGGAACGGCTGGAAGGGCCAGCTGCTGCGCACGCTCTACTACGAGACCGAACTGCTTTTGACCGGCGGCTTTTCGGAAGTGTCGCGCGCGCAGCGGACGGCGGCGGCGCGCGAGCGTCTGGCCGAGGCGCTCGCCAACTGGCCGGACAAGGCCCGCAAGCGCTATGTCGCCCTGCACTACGAGAATTACCTTTTGACCGTCGATCTCGCCGATCAGCTGCGCCATGCCGAATTCATCCGCGAAGCGGACGCTTCGGGCAACAAGCTCGCCACCATGGTCAAGACCCACCAGTTCGAGGCGGTGACCGAAATCACCGTGCTGGCGCAGGACCATCCCCGCCTGCTCTCGGTCATCGCCGGAGCCTGCGCCGGAGCTGGCGGCAACATCGTCGACGCACAGATCTTCACCACGTCGGACGGCCGCGCCCTGGACACCATCCTGATCTCAAGGGAATTCGACCGCGACGAGGACGAGCGCCGGCGCGCCGAGCGCGTCGGCCGGCTGATCGAGGACGTGCTGTCGGGCAAGAGCTGGCTGCCGGAGATGATCGAGAAGCGGACCAAGCCGCGGCGCGGCGCCAAGGTGTTCAAGATCCCCCCGCGCGCCGAAATCCGCAACGCACTGTCGAACCGTTTTTCGGTCATCGAGGTCGAGGGGCTGGATCGGCCGGGCCTGCTGTCGGAGATCACCGGAACGCTATCCGACCTGTCGCTCGACATCGCATCGGCCCACATCACCACCTTCGGCGAGAAGGTCATCGACACCTTCTACGTCACCGACCTCACCGGCCAGAAGATCGACAACCCGACCCGCATCGCCACCATCCGCAACCGGCTGATGGCGGCTCTTGAAGGCGTCGCGCCGGAGCGTGGCGGCAAGGCCAAGGCCGCCGCCGAGTGACAGCGACCATCACTTTGTCCCAATTCCGCAGGCAGTTCCCAAAAGCATGAGCCTCGTCAAGAAATTCGCAACGGTCGCTTCCGGCACGCTGATGAGCCGCGCGCTCGGCTTCGGGCGTGAGATGCTGATGGCGGCAGCGCTGGGCACCGGACCGGTCGCCGACGCCTTCAACGCCGCCTTCCAGTTTCCCAACACCTTTCGCCGGCTGTTCGCCGAGGGCGCCTTCAACGCCGCCTTCGTGCCGCTGTTCGCCAAGGAGATCGAGACGCACGGCACCGAAGGCGCCAAGCGCTTCTCGGAGGAGGTGTTCGGAGTCTTGTTCACGGCGCTTCTGGCGCTGACCATCGTCATGGAACTGTCGATGCCGCTGATCGTGCGTTACCTGGTGGCGCCGGGTTTTGCCGGCATACCGGGAAAATTCGACACCACGGTGACGTTGGCGACGATCATGTTCCCCTACCTGATCTGCATGTCGCTGGGCGCCATGATGGCGGGGATGCTGAATTCACTGCGCCGCTATTTCGCAGCGGCGGTGGCGCCGGTGTTTCTCAACATCATCCTGATCGGCGTGCTCGCCTACGCCTGGTACAAGGGCTCCGACGCGCTCACCGTCGGCTACGGACTATCCTGGGGCGTGCTGGCCGCCGGACTGGTGCAACTGGCGATCGTCTGGGTGGCGGTGCGCCATGCCGGCATCTCGATCGGCTTCCGCCGTCCGAAAATGACGCCCGCGGTCAAGCGGCTGCTGATCCTGGCGCTGCCGGCGGCGATCACCGGCGGCATCACCCAGATCAACCAGCTTATCGGCACGGCGATCGCCTCGGCGCAGAACAGCGCGGTATCCTCGCTCGCCTATGCCGACCGCATCTACCAGCTGCCGCTCGGCGTGGTCGGCGTGGCGGTCGCGATCGTGCTGTTGCCCGAATTGTCGCGGGCGCTGAAGTCGGGCAACCTGATCGAGGCGGCCAATCTGCAGAACCGCTCGGTCGAGTTCACGCTGTTCCTCACCTTGCCGGCAGCCGCTGCCCTTTGGGTGATGTCGGAGCCGATCGTGCGGCTGGTCTATGAGCGCGGCGCCTTTGCCGCCAACAACTCGACGCCGACGGTGGCGGCGATCCTGGCGATCTTCGGCCTCGGCCTGCCCGCCTTCGTGCTGATCAAGGCGTTCACCCCCGGCTATTTCGCCCGCGAGGACACCCGCACGCCGATGATGTTCGCCGCCATCTCGGTGGCGGTGAACGTCACCACGGCGCTGACGCTGTTTCCGGAAATGGGCGCGCCCGGCATCGCCGTCGCCTCGGCCGTCGCCGGCTGGGTCAACGCGCTGATGCTGCTCGGCGTCTTGATCAGGCGTGGCCATTGGGGCCGCGACGTACCGTTGATGAAGCGCATTCCGCGGCTGGTGCTGTCGGCGATCGTGATGGGGGCGGCACTCTATTTCGCCGAACACTGGTTCGCCGTCAGGCTCGGCCGGGGTGCGCCGCTGGTCGTCAAGGCGACGACGCTTCTGGCGCTCGTCGCCGGCGGGGCGCTGCTCTACTTCATCACCGCCTTCGCCACCGGCGGCGCCGATTTCGGCATGATCCGGCGCAACGTCAAGCGGGGATCGGGGAAGGCGACGCCACCGGTGGCGAAGACCGACCCGGACGAGTAGACCGGATAACTCGACGGCAAAACCGGTCTTGATCGGATCGTCATGTTCGTCCATAAGCGCGCCGTCGCAAGACTTTCGCCGCGCGCGAAACGGCCCTCCACAAGCCAAGGGAACAACGATGACCGCCTTCAAGCCACTCGTCTTTTCCGGCGTCCAGCCGACCGGCAATCTGCATCTCGGCAACTATCTCGGCGCCATCAAGAAATTCGTCGCCCTGCAGGAAACCTCCGACTGCATCTATTGCGTCGTCGACCTGCATTCGCTGACTGCACAACTCGTCTATGACGACCTCGCCGACCAGACGCGGTCGATCACCGCCGCGTTCCTGGCCTCGGGCATCGACCCGAAGAAGCACATCGTCTTCAACCAGTCGCGGGTCATGCAGCATGCAGAGCTCGCCTGGATCTTCAATTGCGTGGCGCGCATCGGCTGGATGAACCGCATGACGCAGTTCAAGGACAAGGCCGGCAAGGACCGCGAGAACGCTTCGCTCGGCCTGCTTGCCTATCCGAGCCTGATGGCTGCCGACATCCTGCTCTATCGCGCCACCCACGTCCCGGTGGGCGAGGACCAGAAGCAGCACCTGGAGCTGACCCGCGACATCGCACAAAAGTTCAACAACGACTTTTCGGATCGCATCGCAGCCCTTGGCGTCGGCGTCGAGATGCAGGTCGGCGAGGAGACCGTCAACGGCTATTTCCCGCTGACCGAGCCGGTGATCGGCGGGCCGGCGGCGCGCATCATGTCGCTGCGCGACGGCTCGAAGAAGATGTCGAAGTCGGATCCGTCGGACCTGTCGCGCATCAACCTGACCGACGATGCCGATGCGATCTCGAAGAAGATCCGCAAGGCCAAGACCGACCCGGAAGCGTTGCCTAGCGAACTGGACGGTCTGGCCAGCCGGCCCGAGGCGGAAAACCTGGTCGGCATCTATGCGGGTCTCGCCGATATGTCGAAGGCAGACGTGCTGAAAGAGTTCGCCGGCCAGCAGTTTTCGGTGTTCAAGCCGGCGCTGGCCGACCTTGCGGTGGAGAAGCTGGCGCCGATCGCCAGCGAGATGCGCCGCATTTCCGACGATCGCGTCTATGTCGACGCGGTGCTGAGGGATGGCGGCGAGCGCGCCGGCGTACTGGCCGAAGCGACGATGAAGACGGTGCGCGACATCATCGGGCTGCTGCAGGGCTGATCCCAACATCGGGTGCACTGCACCACACTGGCATAAGGCCGGCGACTTGCCGCCGGTCTGCGGCAGTGGCAGATTGCGGCCGCAATGACACCGAGTAAGTAGACATGGTCTCCAAACGCCTCAGCCGCGAAGCCGGCCATCGCCGCAAGTTCCTGGCGATCATCGACGACACGCCGGAATGCGAGCGCGCCGTCGCCTACGCCTCGAAGCGGGCGCAGAGCACAAGCGGCACGCTGGTGCTGCTCTATGTCATCGAGCCGGACGATTTCCAGCACTGGCTGGGTGTCGAGAAGATCATGCGCGAGGAGGCAAATGCCACGGCGCGCGCCGCGCTCGACGGTTATGCCAACAAGGTACGCCAGAAGCTTGGCATCGAGCCGGAGATGGTGGTGCGCGAAGGCAAGCCGACCGAAGAGATCCACAAGCTGATCGAGGAGGACCAGGACATCGCCATCCTGGTGCTGGCCGCCGGCGCCGGCAAGGAAGGTCCCGGACCGCTGGTCGGCGCCGTGGCCGGCAAGGGTGCCGCCTTCCCGATCCCGGTGACCGTGGTGCCGCAGAACCTGTCGGACGAGGAGATCGACAGCCTCGCCTGAGGTGTGCTGGTATTCGGGTGATGCCGGCCTGCAAACGGCCAGACCTGAATAGCACCTCAAAGCGCATCGCAGGTCGCAAAAACATTCCGCCAGCCAGCCGTTCCGGCGATGCGTTTCGCTTGAATGTCCAGCCAATAGAGCCTATTTAGAACTATTCCAAACTGGTTGCCCGAAACGGGCACGGAGACGGCCATGTTCATCCAGACCGAATCGACGCCAAATCCGGCGACGCTGAAATTCCTGCCCGGCAAGGAAGTGCTTCTGGAAGGCACCGCCGATTTCCGCGATGCCGACAGCGCAGCCACCGCGTCGCCGCTGGCTGGCCGGTTGTTCGAGATTCCCGGCGTTACCGGTGTTTTCTTCGGCTACGATTTCATCACCGTGACCAAGGACGGCCCCGACTGGCAGCATTTGAAGCCGGCGATTCTGGGCGCCATCATGGAGCATTTCATGTCCGGCGCGCCGGTCATGGCCAAGGCCGGCCCCGCGGCCGAGACCAGCCTGACGGGTGAGTTCTACGACAAGGCCGACGAGGAACTCGTCATCACCATCAAGGAACTGCTCGACACGCGGGTGCGTCCGGCGGTCGCCCAGGACGGCGGCGACATCACCTTCCGCGGCTTCGAGAACGGCACGGTGTTCCTGCACATGAAGGGCGCCTGCGCCGGCTGCCCGTCTTCGACGGCGACGCTGAAGCACGGTATCCAGAATCTTCTGCGCCACTTCGTGCCGGAAGTGCAGCAGGTCGAGCAGGTTTCCTGATCGCCCCGCTGGCTTCTTTGCCGGCAAACAGATTCGATAAAGCGCAAAAAACGGGCGCAAAAAACAAAAAACCGGGCCGAATTGCCCGGTTTTCTGTTTGGGACGTCCGTTGTTGCCTAGACGGTCCGCGCATGAATGGCGTCTGTATCTGACCATGATTTTGCCGAAAACCGGTACCGGTTTTCGGGATCATGGCCTAAAGAACAATGACCTTGGCGCCCACCGAAGTGCGGTCGTAAAGGTCGATAATGTCCTGGTTCATCAGGCGGATGCAGCCCGACGACATTGCCTTACCGATCGAATTCCATTCCGGGCTGCCATGCAGGCGATAGCCCGAGTCACCGCCCTTGTTGAACAGGTACATGGCGCGGGCGCCGAGCGGGTTCTTCAGGCCCGGCTCCATGCCACCGGCGAACTTCGCCAGCTCCGGCTGGCGGCGGATCATCTGCGAAGGCGGCGTCCAGGTCGGCCATTCGCGCTTCAGCGCAATATGGGCGGTGCCGTGCCATTCGAAGCCCTCGCGGCCGACGCCGATGCCGTAGCGAATAGCCCGGCCGTCACCCTCGATGAAATAGAGGAACTTGTTCTGCGTATCGACGATGATGGTGCCCGGCCTTTCCGAGCTGTCGTAGTTCACCTCTTGCCGATGATACCTCATCGGCACCTTCTCGATCGGGACGCGCGGCAGCTGGTAACCGGCATCGGTCACCGCACCATAGTCGTTGGAGAAAATCTGCATGCCGATGCTGCTGCAACCGGCGATAGCAGTGGAAAGCGCCAATGCGGCGGCGATTGCAAACGACTTCATGCGCATAAGACGCCCCAACTCAGCGGCACGAGTCGGCCGCTTTCCTTGCATCATTCATGCTGGCATTTTCTTTGCTTGCCAAGCGCCCGATGCCTATATGCAGGGGCTTACATGCTGGTAGGCGCATTACTATGGCATTTCGGCAACAGGCCTCACAGGATTGTGAAGCAAAATCAATGGCCCCGTCCGTAAGCCCCTTAAAAATCAAGGAAAATCGTCATGAATGTCGGTGACGCCGCCCACCATTCAGGCCTGCCGGCCAAAACCATCCGCTACTATGAAGAGATCGGCCTGATCGCCCCTGCGCGTGCCGCCAACGGCTACCGCGACTATTCCGGCGACGACATCCACCGGCTGGCCTTTCTGCGCCGCGCGCGCAACCTCGGCTTTTCCATCGACGATTGCCGCCAGTTGATGGCGCTCTACAAGGATCGAAGCCGCGCCAGCCATGACGTGCGCGAGATCGCTGCCGCCCATGTCAGGGCTATCGAGGAAAAGGTGCGCGAGTTGCAGTCGATGCGTTCGACCCTGCAGACGCTGATCCACGCCTGCCACGGCGACGAACGGCCGGACTGCCCGATCCTGGATGATATGGCGGGGGCTACGCTGCCCGGCGGCAAGGATGCTTCGACATCCGTATAGGCGCTACCCGTTCAACGGGAGCATCGTTTGGAAACCGGGAGGGTTTGCCGTAATATTAACTGAGGCTAATGCACATCTCCTTGGTCGGAAGGGACCTGAGTGGGGAAGTTCCTGGCAGGCCTGTTGGCCGCGACGCTGGTCGCGTCGGCAGGACGATGCTGGTCCAAGGACAAGTTGCCTTACAGGCCGATCTTCGAAGAAAAAGTGAGAATGGCCAGCGCGCTGCGGTATTCCGATATCCTGGGCCAGGAATGCATGCACGGGCGCCGATATCCGCGGAACAAGATCAAGAACGGCTTCAAAAGGCACTACGAGGAAATGCGACTGCAGTTGGTCGCCGAGGGGTACACCATCGTGCCCGATGTGGCCGGGAACAACTCAGCCAGGGCGCTGTCCGAGATGGAATTCGACGCCAGGCGGCGGCTTGGGATCGCGCCCCAATCTGGCTGTTTTCGAGCATACTGGCTGGATGATTGAGACCTGTTTCAAAATTGGCCCACAGAGCCCGCCTGTCAGACGTCCGAGCGCGCCATCCTGATGCGGCGCGGCGTGCAACGGCTTTTGATGGAGACGGGCGGCTGGGCATTCCCAACATCGCTCCGGCCATCCGGCGTATCAAGTCGGTTCGCGCGGACGATCTCTTTGGTTTTCGAGGAACTGATTGGCGTGTTCCGCCCAATCGTCCGCCGTGATCTTATGTTCCTGAACAGACTTTCCGAAAGCCTCGCGCAGAGCGTCAAGGTCGAAGGCCCACAGCTGTTCGCTTTCGTTGCTGTTCGATGTCGCGTCACCCGTACCCATGGAAGCGACGATAAGCTCCACAAGTTCAGGCTTTCAAGGACCGATGCCTGACTTCTTTTGGGTGCATCCGGGTTGGATCACAAGATCGGCGTTCTCGCTCATTGGACGCCCCCTAGCCTAGCGGACGTTCATTGCCCAGTCGCGGAACGTCTCAAGAAGCGAACGAAGGTGGAGCGGGCCGCCAACGCCCTGAAACACGTTGTCCTTCGTCCAGCAGGCCCACCAGTCGGTCTCGTGCTCGTAGTTGTGCGTGATCGGATCAAGGGTCCGCCCGTCACAGTCCGTCCCTGCAAGGTCGATCTCTAATGACCAGCCTGGGTTGTCGATGGTGCTGATCGAAGGACCAAACTCATGCTCCCAATCCCCATTGCATTGTGCTTCATACCAGCGGGCCAACCAATCCAGAACGTCCATCCAGATAAGCTACCGGACCGGTATCGGCATGGAAAGGTGGGCATTCTCCAATCTATGGATTCGCAGCCTAGGGCTTCTGGCCGCGGTGTCCTGTGACCTATGTGGCCAGGGCGGTATAGACCCGAGTAATGAAGCCGTGGAATTGCATCATGTAGTCGCGCAGGAACTCCTCGGTCCCGGCGTCGGTGACCTCACCTTCATCGGTGATCAGGCCGGGTTTGAACTGGATGTAAGCCTCGATCGAGTTCATCTGCGGGGAGTTGCAGAAGCCAAGAACGCCGCGAAGGCTTTGCTGCGCCAGCGCGGTGCCGATCGAACCCGGCGAGGTGCCGATGACCGCCGACGGTTTTCGGGTGAACGAGTTATGGCCGTAGGGTCGGCTCGCCCAGTCGATCGCGTTCTTCAGCCCACCTGGGATTGAGCGGTTGTATTCGGGCGTGACGAACAACACGGCTTCGATCCCGGCGAGCGCTTCCTTGAATGCCTTTGCCGGCGGAGGGAAATCAGCGTCGTAGTCGTAGCTGTACAGCGGCAGATCCTTGAACGGGATTTCGGCCATCGAGAGGTCGGCTGGCGCCAAGTTCACGAGCGCCTTGGCCAGCTTCCGGTTGATTGAGCCCTTGGCGAGGCTGCCAATGAGATAACCGACTTTGTACGCGGTCATGGGAATGCCTCCTCGGGAGAAAGCCAGTATGCGGCTGGTAGCGCAGTCCTGAAGGGTACACCCCCAGGCCGATCAATGCACGCATATCGTGGGCAGCGACGGCCCTATGGCTGGGTAGGGCGTGCCTGGGACTTCAGTCTTAGTTGAGCTGTCGCTAATGTGCCTATAACTTGGGCAGCGCGGGGGACGATCCCAAAAGCCTGATCCCGCAGTGGCCGGTACGGCCTACCCCAACACCAAGCACCCCGACCGTACCGGCCACCCATTCGCCCCTAAAGCGCATTAGGTTTGTCAACCATATAATCGCCATGTGAAAACAGGTTCAAACCGTGAACAAAATCTGGCATGGTGCCGCCATGCCAATTATCTCGCCGATTCTGCAAAATCCGCTTGTCGACGGCCGCCAGTCTGAGCGCGCGATGCTGGTGCGGCGCGGCGTGCAGCGGCTTTTGATGGAGATGGGCGCGCATGTGCTGCCCGAACTGTCGCTGGCCACCGGCCGCCGTGCCGACCTCGTCGCGCTGACCCGGCAGGGCGACATCTGGATCATCGAGATCAAGTCCTCGGTCGAGGATTTCCGGGTCGACCGCAAATGGCCGGACTACCGGCTGCATTCCGACCGCTTCTTCTTCGCCACCCATCCCGGCGTGCCCTCGGAGATCTTTCCCGAGGAGTGCGGCTTCATCCTCTCCGACGGCTACGGCGCCGAAATCCTGCGCGATGCGCCGGAGCACCGCATGGCGGCGGCAACGCGCAAGGCGCTGATGCTGCGGATCGCGCGAGCCGGTGCCTCCCGGCTGCTGGCGGCCGAGCTTGCCGGGGTGTCGGTGCCGGCGCTGGAGGGGGAGAGCGAGTAGTTCGCAGAAACCCAAGAGCAGACGGCCAGCGCTACTCTTCGCTCTCGTCCACCCCACCCGCGGCCGGCGCCATCAACAACACGGCGGCGCCGAGGAGGGCGGCGATGAAGGAGCCGGCGAGGATGCCGACCTTGACCGCGTCCTGGAGTGCTGCGTCGCTGGCGAAGGCGAGCAGGCCGATGAACAGGCTCATGGTGAAGCCGATGCCGCACAGCAGCGAGATGCCGATCAAGTGCGACCAGCCGGCACGGGCCGGCAGGTCGGCAAGGCCAAAGCGGATGGCGAGTGCCGAGGAGCCGAAGACGCCGACCAGCTTGCCGACGACGAGGCCCGCGGCGACACCGAGCGTCAACGGCTCGACCAGCGCGCCAAAGCTCAGGCCGGCGAGCGAAACGCCGGCATTGGCAAAGCCGAAGATCGGGATGACGACAAAGGGCACGATCCTGTGCAGGCCGTGCTCGAGCCGGTGCAGCGGCGAATGGTCGAGATCGTGGCCGATCCCGGCGGAGCGTTCGAGCGGAATGGTCAGCGCCAGCGCCACGCCGGCAAGCGTGGCATGGACGCCCGATTTCAGCACCAGCACCCACAGAATGGCGCCGAGCACGAGATAGGGCAGAAGCGTCATCACCCGCATGCGGTTGAGCACGACGAGCACGGCAATGACGGCGAAGGCGGCACCAAGATAAGCTGATGACAGGCCGCTGGTGTAGAAGATGGCGATGATGATGACGGCGCCGAGATCATCGATGATGGCAAGCGCGGTGAGGAACACCTTCAGCGAGGCCGGCACACGGCTGCCGAGCAGCGACAGCACGCCGAGCGCGAAGGCGATGTCGGTGGCGGTCGGGATCGCCCAGCCGGACAGGGCTGCCGCGCTGTTGCGGTTGATCGCGACGTAGACGAGTGCTGGAACCACCATGCCGCCGGCTGCGGCGATGCCGGGCAGGACGCGGCGTGGCCAGGTCGAGAGCTGGCCGTCCAGCACCTCGCGCTTGATCTCCAGGCCGACGAGCAGGAAGAACACCGCCATCAGCCCGTCATTGACCCAGTGCGAGACGCTGAGCGGGCCGAGATAGGCGTGGAGAGCGGAGAAATAGGTCTCGGAGAGCGGCGAGTTGGCGACGATCAGAGCCAGTGCGGCCGCCGCCATCAGGACGATGCCGCCGGCCGCCTCGCTGTCGAGAAATTCGCGAAAGACGGAAACCGGCCGCTGCTTCAAATCCTGCATGTCGCCTCCGTCATGCCGCCCGCCCGCCAGGCATTGTTCGTGATGATGCTCAAACTGCAGCTGCCGGGCAAGCATCGAACTCTGTCTCAGCGTCTCAGAGACTGTTTCGAAATTCGTTCTGGTGAGTCATATGATGGTGGTTTCGAGAACCGTAGCGCAGCGGACATTGGTCCGTGAGCAACGGAAGCGCAGAAAACGCCATCAGACGGCCGCCAGAGCGGATTTCCAAACAGTCTCTCAGCGCGGCGCGCGCTTGGCCAGAATCCGCTGCAAGGTGCGGCGATGCATGTTGAGCCGGCGCGCCGTCTCGGAGACATTGCGCTCGCACATTTCATAGACGCGCTGGATATGCTCCCAGCGCACGCGATCGGCCGACATCGGGTTTTCCGGAGGCGCCGCACGCTCGCCGGCCGTGCGGGTGAGCGCGGCGAAGATGTCGTCGGCATCGGCCGGCTTGGAGAGATAATCGACGGCGCCGAGCTTCACCGCTGTCACCGCGGTGGCGATGTTGCCGTAGCCGGTCAGAATGATGGTGCGGGAATCGTCGCGCTTCTCGCGGATCGCTGCAACCACGTCGAGACCGTTGCCGTCGCCGAGCCGCATGTCGACCACGGCATAGGCGGGCGGGTTGGCGCGCGCCTTGCCGACCGCCTCCTCGACGCTCTCGGCCGTCTCGACCATGAAGCCCCTGGTTTCCATGGCGCGGGCCAGTCGGGTGAGGAACGGCTTGTCGTCATCGACGATGAGCAGCGAGGTGTCCTCGCCTTCAACCATTGCGCCAATGTTTTCGTCGCCTGTCATGGTCTCAAAATTCCTGCTGCCTTAATTTTACGCAGATATAGTTCCTGAGCCTCATTGTCCAATTCTTCGAACCCTTGCAAGGCGCTCAGGCGGTGTCGAACATACTGGCCGAGGTGATTTCCGGATTGAGGAACACCCCGCGCGGCCACGATATCTGTACCACGGCGCCCTCGCCAAGGCCGCTCGAATTGCGGAAATCAAGCGTCGCGCCGGAGCGTTCGAGCAAAGTCTTGGCGATGAAAAGTCCCAGGCCCAGGCCGCCGCCGGCTTCCGTGCCCTGGCGCGTCGACATATAGGGCTCGCCGATACGGTCGATGATCTCGGCCGGAAAGCCCGGCCCGTCATCGATGATCGAGAAGGCCACAGCGGTGTCGTCCCAGTTCCAGCTCACGGTGACGCTCTTGCGGGCGAAATCGACGGCGTTCTCGACCAGGTTGCCAAGGCCGTAGATGACGCCCGGATTGCGGCGCCCGACCGGTTCGGGCCCGATGCGCTCGCCGGGGCGAAGCTTGATCGAGATGCCGAAGTCGCGGTGCGGCGCGGTGACCTCCTCGACCAGCGAGGTCAAAGGCAGCCGGGAAAGATGCGCCTCGCCCTCGGACGACAGGCTGGTCAGGCGCTTGAGGATCTCGCGGCAACGCTCGCTCTGCGAGCGCAGCAGCCTGACGTCTTCGCCGTATTTCGGATCGTTGCCGAGCGCCTTTTCCATCTCCTTGACGACAAGGGTGATGGTGGCGAGCGGCGTGCCAAGCTCGTGCGCGGCGGCCGCCGCCAGCCCGTCGAGCGCCGACAGGTGCTGCTCGCGCTGCAGCACCAGTTCGGTGGCGGCAAGCGCATTGGCCAGAAGCCGCGCTTCGGCGGCCACCCGGAAGGCGTATATGGCGGTGAAGGCAATCGAGGACAGCACCGCCATCCAGATGCCGGCGACGTAGATGAACGGCATCTCCAACGGCGCGCCTTCATGCCAGGGCAGCGGCAGATGGACAAAGACCAGCAAGGTCGCCGCCGTCATCACCAGTCCGCCGAGGATCGCGGTCAGGCGCAGGGGCAGCGACGTCGCCGAAATGACGACGGGCACGGTCATCAGCAGCGAAAACGGGTTGGTGAGGCCGCCGGTCATGTAAAGCAGGCCGGCAAGCTGCAGGCTGTCGAAGATGAGGATGCCGAAGGCCGCGAGCGGGGTGAGGCGATGCGCGGCGGGAAAGCGAAAGGCGAGAAACAGGTTCATCCAGGCCGAACAGGCGATCAGGGCGAAGCAGAGGCTGACCGGCAGCGGAAACTTCAGGCCATAGGCGACGACGAGCACCGTCACACTCTGACCGACGATGGCAAGCCAGCGCAGCCTGATCAGCGTGTTGAGGCGCAGTCTCTGGCTCTGCTGGAAATCGGGCGAACGAAAAAAGTTGATCATGGTGATGGATTACAGCCGCTGGCCGGTGAACGCTAGTAGCGCTGCATCGGCGCATTCACGGGTTGGAGGCCTGTTGACCGCCGAGATTTCATGGTTCGTTTCAGTGGACTGTCATAAGCATTCGGGATTGGCCGAAGCTTCTCAACTTCGTCATCCACGGGCGGAGCGGGAGCGAAGCGGACGCGGAGACCCGAGGATCCGCCGGGGTCTTGGCCAGAGGGCGAAGCGGGGCAGAATTCTGCACCGCGGCAGCGCTCGAACGTCGCGGCATGGATCCTCGGGTCTGCGCTGCGTCGCTACGCTCCTTGCTCCGCCCGTGGATGACGAAGCGATGGGCGTTTGTGCCAATCGCCAAGGCATGCAGTCCGTCGCCGCACGCGTTTCATCAAAAGTGCTGCGTCGAGGACCTACGTCCCGCGCGGCTTGGCGCGGCTGGTGGCGGCGGCGAGCAGCGGATTTTCCGGCCAGACATGCTTGGGATAGCGGCCGCGCATGTCGGCGCGCACATCGGCCCAGGAGCCCCGCCAGAAGCCGGGCAGGTCGCGCGTCGTCTGGATTGGCCGGTGCGCCGGCGACAGGAGTTCGAGCGTCAGCGGAACGGTGCCATTGGCGATGGCAGGATGGCGGTCGAGGCCGAACAGTTCCTGCACGCGCACCGCCAGCACCGGCCATTCGCCGTCATAGCGGATCGGCACATGGCTGCCCGACGGGGCGTCGAAATGGGTCGGCGCCAGCGTGTCAATCCTGCGCTGCAAGTCGTGCGGGACGAGCGTGGCCAGCCCGGCCAAAACCACGCCCGGATCGATGGCGGCAAAGGAGGCCGCGCCGGACAGGAACGGCAGCAGCCAGTCGTCTAGGCGTTCGATGAGGGCGGCATCCGCCATGTCAGGCCACGATGCGCCGAGGCCGCGATGCAGCCAGGAGAGCCGCGCCCGCAGCGTTTGCGCCTCCTTGTTCCAGATCAGCAGCGACAGCCCATGCTCTCGCACGGCATCGAGGATGGCGCGATCGGCGTCGGCGCCGGTTGGCGGCGGCAGCATGCGCTCGGAAAGCGTGATGGCGCAAAGGCGCACGGTCTCGCGCACACGCACGGCGCGCTTGTCGCGGTCGAAGCTCGTTTGCCTGCCTGTTTCGATCCTGTCGGCAAGGGCAGCGCGGACATCGTCCTCGCCGATTGCCGCCGCCGCCGTGATGCGAGCATTCTGCGCCTTGCCTTGCAGGTCGGCAACGACCAGAAACGGCTCGCCCGCCAGCGGGTCGGCAGCGTCGAGCATGGCGCCGGAACCGTTGGCCAGCACGAAACGGCCGCGCTCGCCGCGCGCCTTGGCGACGCGGTCGGGCCAGGCGTGGATCAGAAGCGCACCGGCGGAAACAGTCCCGCCGTTTCTCGCGCCGCCGGCCTGCCTCGCCAACCTCTCCGCAAGCTGGCGCGCGGCCGTTGCGCGCGGCGATCGCTCAGAGCGAAAGCGCATCAGCCGTCGCTCCAGATCGGCGCCGTCGCCGCCAAGTCCACGTTCCGTCAGCAGCACGGCAAGCATGGCCGCCTCGTCGGCATGGCCGCTCCTGGCGGCCTCGGCGACCATATGCGCCAGCCGCACCGGCAGAGCGAGCTTGCGCATCGCCATGCCCGCGTCCGTCAGGCGGCCGGCCTCGTCGACGGCATCCAGCGCCCGCAGCAGCAGCCTCGCCTCGTTGAGCGCCGGAGCGGGCGGCGGATCAAGGAAGGCCAGGCTCATGGGATCGGCGACACCGAAGGCGGCGCAGTCGAGCAACAGGCCGGACAGATCGGCTTCAAGGATTTCCGGTGGCGTGAAGGCGGGGAGCGCCGCCGTCTGCTCGGCACGCCACAACCGCATGGCGACGCCCGGCTGCGTGCGCCCGGCACGGCCGGCGCGCTGGTCGGCGGAAGCCTTGCTGACACGCACGGTTTCCAGCCGGGTGAGGCCGCTGGCCGGCTCGTAGCGTGGCAGCCGCGACAGGCCGGAATCGATGACGACGCGCACGCCGTCGATGGTGATGGAAGTCTCGGCGATGGAGGTGGCCAGCACCACCTTGCGGCGGCCGGAAGGGGCGGGCTTGATCGCCGCGTCCTGCGCCTTGCCGTCGAGCATGCCGTAGAGCGGCACGATATCGGTGTCGGCGCCGACCTTGCCGGCCAGCCGCTCGGCAGTGCGCTCGATCTCGCGCTGGCCAGGCAGGAAGGCCAGCACGCTGCCGCTCTCGTCGGCAAGCGCCGAACGGATCGCCTTGGCCGTGGCGTCCTCGATGGTGGTGCCTGCCGGACGCTCGTCATAGCGGATGTCGACGGGGAAGGCGCGGCCCTGGCTCTCGATGACCTGCGCGCCCGAAAGTAGTTTCGCGACGCGCGCGCCGTCGAGCGTCGCCGACATCACCAGCAACCGCAGATCCGGCCGCAGCGCGCCCTGAACGTCGAGCGCCAGTGCCAGGCCGAAATCGGCGTCGAGCGAACGCTCGTGGAATTCGTCGAAGATCACCGCCGAGACGCCGGGCAGTTCGGGATCGTCGAGGATCATGCGCGCCAGCACGCCTTCAGTGACGACCAATATCCTGGTCTTGGCCGAGGTGCGGTTCTCCATGCGCATGGCGTAGCCGACGGTGGCGCCGGGCTCCTCGCTGAGCAATTCGGCCATGCGGCGGGCGGCGGCGCGGGCGGCAAGCCGCCGCGGTTCGAGCAGAACGATCTTGCCGGCCCCCAGCCAGGGCGCATCGAGCAGCGCCAGCGGCACCAGCGTCGTCTTGCCGGCGCCGGGCGGCGCCACCAGCACGGCGCTGTTGCGTTCGGCCAGCGCTTCACTCAGCGCCGGCAGCACGGCGGATACGGGAAGCTCCGGCAAGGGTTTTGTCGTCATCGCGTCCGCATATCAGCGGTCGCGGTCGCCGTGCAACCGGGACGGTTCAAAGCCGGGTGCGGGAAAACGGGTTCCAGCGCACGGTGCCGAGCCGCGCTTCTTCGCGCACCATGGTCAGCAGGCCGGACCCGCCGACAACCGCGAGGCCGATAAGCGACAGCCAGTCGGGATATTCCTGGAAGAACAGCGCACCGAGGATCACGGCCCAGACGATCTGCGAATAATGCGTCGGCGCGATCCGGTTGGCAGGCGCATACTTGACCGCCAGCAACTGCAGCAACTGCCCGCAAGCGGTGAAAGCACCCGCCATCACCACCCACACCAGTTGCTTGCCGTCCGGAACGGTGAATGAGGTGGCGGCGGCCCCAACGCCATTGAACAACAGACCGTAGCCGATCAGGACACCCAGCATGGTCGTGCGCTTTTCCTGCTGTGCCAGCGAGCGCATCAGGATGACGCTGGCGGCGGCGAGGAAGGCAACGCCGAAGGCGGCAAGGTGGCCGAGATTGAGCTCGCGAAACCCCGGTCGCACCACCAGCATGACGCCGGCAAAACCGGCGACCACCGCCAGCCATCGCCATGGACCGACCTTCTCCTGGAGCACGACGGTGGAGAGGATGGTGACGCAAAGCGGCGCCAGAAAGACCAGCGCATAGACTTCCGCGAGCGGAATGGTGGTGAAGGCGTAGACGCTGAGCACGCCGGACGCGATGCCCGCCCAGGCGCGCGCCTGCACCGCCCAGGGCCGCCTGGTGCGCCAGAAATCACGCCAGCGCTCGCCCGCCGGCCGCGTGAAGAAGAGAAAGAAGCCGGCAAACAGCGTCGTGAAAAATCCGATCTCGAAGACCGTGAACTGGCCGCCGAGGCTTTTGACAACGGCATCGCTGCCCGAATAGCTTGCATAGGCGATCAGGGCGAGCAGGATACCGTTCGTCACGTTTTTTGATTTCCGGGGAGAGAGTGGCTTGAAGATATTGGCGCTCGGTGCGCATCCGGACGACATCGAGATCTTCATGTTCGGTACGATGGCCGCCTATGCCGCACAAGGCGCAGAACTCACTTTTGCCATAGCCACCGATGGGGCCAAGGGCGGCAAGGGCGATCCCGGCGCGCTTGCCCGGGCGCGGCGCAAGGAGGCGAGCCAAGCGGCAGGCCTGCTTGGGGCCACGCCGCGCTTTCTCGACTTCCCGGATGGCGCGCTGGTGGCCGATGCCGCACTGATCGCGGCACTGAAAACGCTGATCGGCGAGGTCGGCCCGGACCTGGCGATCACCCATGCGCCGAACGACTATCATGGCGACCACCGCGCGCTGTCGGACGGCGTGCGCATCGCGGCTTCTTTCGCGGTGCCGGTGCTGCATGCCGACACCCTCGGGGGCACCGGGTTTTCGCCGACGCATTATGTCGATATTTCCGCGCATGCCGACATCAAGGCCAAGGCGATCCGCATGCATCAGTCGCAGGATCCCGAGCGCTTCGTCGACGGGGCGCGAACGCAGAACCTCTTTCGTTCAGGCCAGTGCAACGGTGCGCAGGGTTCACTGGCCGAAGCCTTCCGCTTCGAGCCTGTGTTTCCCTTCGCCGACATCCGCGCGCTGCTGCCGCTGGCACCGGCGATCCGGCCGGTCGTGGTGAGCACCAAACGGATCGACTGAGCGTCGAGACGACCTTTAGGTCTGGCTAGATTTGGCCTGCACGGCCTCGACCATCCGATCCGCGATCCACGCTTTTCCCAACGTTTTCAGACATCGCCGCGAGTATGCTGCGGCGCAGCAACGAATTCGCTTGCGTTGTTTAGTAAAAATTGCATCACTAAACAAATTACTAAACATCTGCAGCGCTGCCGCGCCGCCATGTTTGGGCCCCTGAGGAGAGGGGTTTGGAGCTCTTGAAACCGTCATCCGGACGCGTTTCGCAAATGGGAGGAAGGCATGAAATCGAGCTTGAAACTGGCGTTGGGACTAGCCTCGGCGATTACAGCGTCGACAGCCGTCTCGAATGTCGCGCACGCTGAAGACCTGACGCTGTGCTGGGCCGCCTGGGACCCGGCGAATGCACTTGTCGAACTGTCCAAGGATTTTACCAAGGAAACCGGCATCGGCATGAAATTCGAGTTCGTGCCGTGGACCAACTATGCCGATCGTTTCCTCAACGAGTTGAACTCGCACGGCAAGCTGTGCGACCTGATCATCGGCGACAGCCAGTGGATCGGCGGCGCCGCCGAGAACGGCCACTATGTCAAGCTGAACGACTTCTTCGACAAGGAGAAGATCAGCATGGACGACTTCGTGCCGGCAACCGTCGTCGGCTATTCGGAATGGCCGAAGAACACGCCGAATTACTGGGCGCTGCCGGCCATGGGCGACGTCGTCGGCTGGACCTACCGTAAGGACTGGTTCTCCAAGCCGGAGTTGCAGAAGGAATTCAAGGAGAAGTACGGCTGGGATCTCGGCCCGCCCACCACCTTCGACCAGCTGAAGCAGATCGCCGAGTTCTTCCAGAAGCGGCAGATCGACGGCAAGACCGTCTATGGCGCCTCGATCTATACCGAGCGCGGCTCGGAAGGCATCACCATGGGCGCCATGGACGTGCTCTACAGCTACGGCTTCCAGTACGAGAACCCGAAGAAGCCCTACGAGATGGAAGGCTTCGTCAATTCCGACAAGTCGGTGAAGGGGCTGGAGTTCTACAAGGCGCTCTATGATTGCTGCACCCCTCCGGGCGCCTCGAACAGCTACATGGGCGAAGGCGTCGATGCCTTCAAATCCGGCCAAGTGGCGATGCACATGAACTTCGCCTTCACTTGGCCGGGCCTGCAGAAGGACGAGAATGTCGGCGGCGACAAGATCGGTTACTTCGTCAACCCCAAGGGGCCTGATGGCGACCAGTTCGCCCAGCTCGGCGGCCAGGGCATCTCGGTGGTGTCCTATTCCGACAAGCAGGAATCGGCGCTGAAATACATCAAGTGGTTCGCCAACAAGGATGTCCAGGCCAAGTGGTGGTCGCTCGGCGGCTACTCCTGCCTCAACGCGGTGGTCAAGGACCCGAAGTTCCCGGCCAGCCAGCCCTATGCGCAGACCTTCCTGGACTCGATGGCCATCGTGAAGGACTTCTGGGCCGAGCCTAGCTATGCCCCTCTGCTGCAGGCGTCGCAGAAGCGCTTCCATGACTATGTCGTCGCCGGCCAGGGTTCGGCCAAGGATGCCCTCGACGGCCTGGTCAAGGACTGGACACAGGTCTTCCAGGACGACGGCAAGATGTAACCGGCTCCTCCCGAGCTAGGCCCAGGCGTCCCGTGCCACCTTGGCACGGGACGCAGTTCAGATAAATTCCATGACAGAGACGACCCAAGTGACCGAAGCAGGACTGACCATGCTCAATCGGACTGCGGAGAACGTTGCCCGGGCGACCCCGGAACCGTTGGCCCGCAAGGTTCGGGGCATCAGCGACAAGGGCCTCGCCTGGCTGTTCATCTCGCCGACGATCCTGTTGCTGCTCGCCATCAACATCTTCCCGCTGTTCTGGGCGATCTATCTGTCGTTCACCAATTTTCGGGCCAACCGCCCGAACGAGGTGGTGAAGAATCTCGGCTTTGCCAATTACCAGCGCATCCTCGCCGACAAGGACATCTGGATCGCCATGCAGACGACGGCCCATTTCGTGTTCTGGACCATCCTGCTGCAGACGCTGATCGGCTTCACGCTGGCGTGGCTGATCGACAGGAAGTTCCGTGGCCACGCGTTCTGGACGACGCTCATCCTGGTTCCGATGATGCTGTCGCCGGCGGTGGTCGGCAATTTCTGGCGCTTCCTCTACGAGCCGCAGATCGGCTTGTTCGCCTATGCTATTTCCTTCGTCACCGGCATCCCGCCAACGAACATCCAGATGCTCTCCAACGTGTCGCTGGCGCCATGGTCGATCATCATCGTCGACACCTGGATGTGGACGCCCTACGTGATGCTGATCTGCCTCGCCGGGCTGCGCTCGATCCCCGAATATATCTATGAGGCGGCCGAGGTCGACCGCGCCTCCAACTGGCGGCAGTTCTGGTCGATCACGCTGCCGATGGCACTGCCCTTCATCATGCTTGCGGTGCTGTTTCGCGGCATCGAGAACTTCAAGATGTTCGACATGGTCAATCTGCTCACCGGCGGCGGGCCGGGCTCGACCACCGAGGTCGCCTCGATCACGCTCAAGCGTCAGGCCTTCGAAAGCTGGCGGACGGGCTATTCCTCGGCCTTCGCCATCATCCTGTTCGTCGCGGTGTTCGGTCTGGCCAACATCTACGTCAAGGCGCTCAACAAGGTGAAGCAGAGATGAGCCTGACCACTGCCCACTCGGTCGTCGCACCCTCGGCAAATTCGAAGCGCATCGCCGGCGCGATCATCATCGCCTACGCGCTGATCTCGATCGTGCCGCTGCTGTGGATCTTCGCCACCAGCTTCAAGACGCCGCCGGATTCGATCGCCTATCCGCCGAAGCTGCTGTTCCAGCCAAGCCTCGAGGGCTACTGCAACCTGTTCACGACGCGGACCCGGCAGACGCCGGAATACATCAACTCGCTGGGACCGGCGACCGGCTTCTGCGACGAGACCACGCGCAAGCGCAACATGGTGATCGCCGGCCCGTCCAACTTCCTGCCGCGTTTCGTCAACTCGCTGATCATCGCCTTCGGCTCGACCTTCTGCGCTGTCTTCCTCGGAACGCTGTCGGCCTATGGTTTCTCGCGCTTCAAGGTGCCGCTCGCCGACGATCTCCTGTTCTTCATCCTGTCGACGCGCATGATGCCGCCGATCGCCGTCGCGATTCCGATCTACCTGATGTACCGCGAGCTAGGCCTGTCCGACACGGCGCTCGGCATGATCCTGCTCTATACGGCGGTCAATGTCTCACTGGCCGTCTGGCTCCTGAAAGGCTTCATCGACGAGATCCCGCGCGAATACGAGGAGGCGGCGATGATCGACGGCTACACGCGGCTGCAGGCCTTCTGGCGCACCGTGCTGCCGCAAGCGACCACCGGCATTGCCGCCACCGCCATCTTCTGCCTGATCTTTGCCTGGAACGAATATGCGTTCGCTGCCCTTTTGACCTCGGGCACGGCGCAGACCGCGCCGCCCTTCATCCCGACCATCATCGGCGAGGGCGGCCAGGACTGGCCGGCGGTGGCGGCCGGCACGACCATCTTCCTGGTGCCGATCCTGGTCTTCACCATCCTGCTTCGCAAGCAATTGCTGCGCGGCATTACCTTCGGCGCGGTGCGCAAATGAGCCTGACCAGCCTTCAGAAACGCAAATCGCGCTGGCCGGTCTGGGCCAGGCGCGGGCTGATGGAAAACATCGCCACGGTGCTGATCGCCCTCGGCTTCCTGATGCTGTTCCAGCCTTTCGCGCTGTCGCTCTACACCTATTCCTTCATCACCATGCTCGCCGGCACCGTGATGTTCATCATCGTCTCGAAGTTCCCGGAATAGCCATGGCCGAAATTCGCGTTCAGCACTTGAGAAAGGCCTTCGGCGATTTCGTCGCCGTGCAGGATTCCAACTTCGTCGTCGAGGATGGCGAGTTCTTCGTCATGCTCGGACCGTCGGGCTGCGGCAAGACGACAACCCTGCGCATGATCGCCGGGCTCGAACTGCCAACCGGCGGCCAGATCCTGCTCGGCGGCGACGACGTCACCATGCTGCGGGCACGCGAGCGCGACATTGCGTTCGTCTTCCAGCTGTTCGCGCTCTATCCGCACATGAACGTGCGCAAGAACATCGGCTTCCCGCTGCTGGCGCAAGGCATGCCGTCAGCCGAGATCCGCCAGCGCGTCGAAGAGACGGCCAAGCTTCTGCGCATCGACCATCTGCTCAACAAATCCGTCTCCGGCCTTGCCGGCGGCGACCGCCAGCGGGTGGCGCTCGGCCGCGCCATCGTGCGGCGGCCAAAATGCTTCCTGATGGACGAGCCGCTGGGGACCCTTGACACCGAGTTCCGCGATTTGATGGTCCATGAATTGCGCGAACTGCACAACCGCATCCAAGCCACCACCGTCTATGTCACGCACGACCAGATGGAAGCGATGTCGATGGCCGACAAGATCGCGGTGATGAACCATGGCGTCATCGAACAGTTCGGCACGCCGCGCGAGATCTACGACCGGCCGGCGACCATGTTCGTCGCCGACTTCATCGGCTCGCCGCCGATGAATTTCCTGGGCTTCGGCGGCGGGCTGTCAAAGGGCGCCAAGGAAATCACCGTCCAGGGTGCGAAGGTCGCGGTGCCGGAAGTGCGCGAGGATATCGCGCCGGCCGACATGGCGCTCGGCATCCGTCCGGAACATATCCGCTTCGACGACAACTCCAAGCTGCGTGGCGCAATCTACGGCACCGAATATCTCGGCACCACGCAGATCGTCGCGGTGGAGACGGCGGACGGCATCATCAAGGCCCGGGTGCCGGCCGAAATCCGGCTCTCGACCGGCGACCATGTCGGCCTGACGCTGAGCAGCGCGCGGCTGTCGCTGTTCGAGAAAGGATCGGGCCGCGCGGTGAGAACCGCGATCCACGATGCCGCCTCGGAGCGGAGGGCACAGCATGGCTGACGTGCACATCAAGAATGTGAGCAAGACTTTTGGCGACCATGTCGCTGTCAACGGTCTCGACCTCTCCATCGCCGACGGTGAGTTCGTCGTGCTGCTCGGGCCGACCGGCGCCGGCAAGACGACGACGCTGCGGCTGATCGCCGGGCTGGAGCGGCCGGATGCCGGCACCATCGAAATCGGCGGCCACAATGCCACGACGTTGTCGCCGGCCGAGCGCGACACCGCCTTCGTGTTCCAGCAATATTCGCTCTATCCGCACCTTTCGGTGTTCGACAACCTCGCCTTCCCGCTGCGCTCGCCGGCGCGAAGGATGCCGGAAGAGCAGATCCGGCGCCGGGTCGAGGAAGTGGCGAAAATGGTGCGCATCCACCACAAGCTCGCCAACCGCTCGACCAAGCTGTCGGGCGGCGAAATGCAGCGCGTCGCCATCGGCCGCGCGCTGGTGCGCAAGCCTTCCATCTATCTGATGGACGAGCCGCTGTCGTCGCTCGATGCCAAGTTGCGGGCGGATCTCAGGCTCGAACTGAAACGCATCCAGGCCGAACTCGGCGCTACCATGCTCTATGTCACGCATGACCAGATCGAGGCGATGACGATGGCCGACCGCATCGGCATCCTTGCCGACGGCGTGCTGGTGCAGATCGGCTCGCCCCGTACGATCTATTCGGAGCCGGCAAACCTGCATGTCGCGGCTAGGCTCGGCCAGCCGGCGATCAATCTATTGCCGACCGGGCTGCTGCCCGATGGCGGCGCACCGGCCGGCACCAAGACCATCGGCGCACGCACCGAACATCTGTCGATCGAGAAGGCCGCGAACGGCCATGCCGACGGCGTCGTCGACTGGGTCGAGCATCTCGGCGACCAGAACCACCTTCATGTGACGGTGGGGACCCGGAAGCTGGTGACGCTGACCGATCCCGAAACGGATCTGGGGCAAGGCGACAGGGTGGTGATCCGCTACCGCTCGCCGCTCTATTTTGGTGCCGACGGACAAAGGCTGATGTGAACGGTTTTCGGGGTTTCCCTGCCAAGGGTTCGACACCAACTTCTGATTGACGATTGCGAATACAGGACTGGACGAATTCGATGAAGCACTTTTTCAATCGCAGGGAAACGATCGTCACCGAGGCGCTGGACGGCCTCTTGCGGACCATTGGCGCCGGCGACCTCGCGCGCCTCGACGGCTATCCCGAGATCAAGGTCGTCTTGCGCGCCGACTGGGACAAGACGAATGTAAGCGTCGTCTCCGGCGGCGGCGCCGGGCACGAGCCGTCACATGCCGGCTTCGTCGGCAAGGGCATGCTGACAGCGGCGGTTTCGGGCGAGATCTTTGCCTCGCCAAGCGTCGAAGCGGTGCTGGCGGCCATTCGCGCCGTCACCGGCCCGGCCGGCTGCCTGCTGATCGTCAAGAACTACACCGGCGACCGCCTCAATTTCGGTCTGGCGGCCGAGAAGGCGCGCGCCGAAGGCTTTCGCGTCGAGATGGTGATCGTCGCCGACGATATCGCGCTCCCCGACATTGCCCAGCCGCGCGGCGTTGCCGGCACCTTGTTCGTGCACAAGCTCGCCGGCCATCTGTCGGAATCAGGCCACGATCTTACAGCCGTCGCGACAGCTGCACGAGCCGCGGCGAAGGACATTGTTTCACTCGGCATGTCGCTGTCGTCCTGCTCGATCCCGGGCCAGCCGCACGAAGACAGATTTGGCGAAAACGACGGCGAGCTCGGCCTTGGCATTCATGGTGAGCCGGGCGTCGAGCGGATCGTCGTGCAAAGCGCCGACAGGCTGGTCGCGATCATGGTGGAGCGGCTTGCGGCGCGGCTCGATCCTGCGGCCAGCTATGCCTTGCTGATCAACAATCTCGGCTCCGTGCCGCCGCTCGAAATGTCGCTTGTCGCCAATGCGGTGCTTGCCTCGCCGCTGGCCAAGACCATCAAGCTGACGATCGGCCCCGCACCGTTGATGACAGCGCTCAACATGAACGGCTTCTCGCTGTCGCTGATCCGGCTCGACGCCATGCGTGAGAAGGCCCTGCTGGCGCCGGTTGGTCCGCACGCCTGGATTCCGGCAAAGCCTGTTGTTCCACCCTCCGTCGTGCCCATCGCCAAACCAGCCGCTGAAGGCGCGGTGCGTAAACCCAGCCAGGATGCCCGCACCCGGCGCCTTGTCGTCAGCATCTGCGAAAGGCTGATCGCGCTCGAAGGCACGTTGAACGGGCTGGACGCCAAGGCGGGAGACGGCGACACCGGTTCGACGGTGGCGACAGGCGCGCGCAGTGTGCTCGAGCAGCTTGATACGCTGCCGCTTGCCGAACCCGCGGCAACCCTTGGCGCGTTTGGCAACATTCTGAGTACGTCCATGGGCGGCTCCAGCGGGGTGCTGCTGTCGATCTTCTTCACCGCGGCAGCGCAGGCCCTGGACGGCGGCGCCAGCGTGGCCAAGGCGCTGCTTGCCGGTCTCGAACGGATGACTTTCTATGGCGGCGCGGAGGTCGGCGACCGCACCATGATCGATGCCCTCGAGCCTGCCCTGAAAGCGCTCGACGCCGGTGGCCTGGAGGAAGCGGCAACAGCGGCTCGACGCGGTGCCGAGGCCACGTCCGCCATGGACCGGGCGAAAGCCGGGCGGTCCGCCTATGTCGGCAGCAAGCTGCAGGGCGTGGTCGACCCCGGCGCCTATGCGGTGGCCGAGGCCTTTGCGGCCGCAGCCGCGCTGCTTGCAGCGGCCTGACGCATGCTTCAGTTGTCGAATGGAAATTCTTTCGCTACTGCCGGCAGGGTGGGAACCAGGAATTTGGCTGACATGGCGGCGTTGAACCTTTCCAGGCTGATCGTGGCGGCCGCGGATACGATTGCCACGCACGCCGAGGAGTTGACGGCGCTGGACCAGGCGATCGGCGACGGCGACCATGGGCTGAACATGAAGCGCGGCTTCGAGGCCGTGCGCAGCGAGGCCGAGGCGTTTGTTGCCAAGCCGCTGCCCGAGGCGCTCAAGGCGATCGGCACCAAGCTGGTGATGACGGTCGGCGGCGCTTCGGGCCCGCTGTTCGGCACCTTGTTCATGGCGCTCGGCAAGGAGATTTCCGCCGCGCCCGATCGCGCCAATCTGACCCTGGCGTTCGGCAAGGCCATCGAAGCCGTGGCGGCGCGGGGCAAATCACAGGTCGGGCAGAAGACGATGCTCGACGTGCTGCAGCCTGTGCATGAGGCGCTGCTGCAGGGAAAGACGGCGGCGGAAATCGCCGATAGCGCCGACGCGGCCGCCGAAGCGACCGTGCCGATGAAGGCCCTGCGAGGCCGCGCCTCGTTCCTTGGCGACCGCTCGATCGGCCATATGGATGCCGGTGCGCGTTCGACCGCGCTTCTGGTGCGGACAGTGGCCGAAACCGTCGGGGAAAGCGCATGAGCAATGTCGGCATCGTCATCGTTTCGCATTCGCCGCTGGTCGCCGAGGGTACGGCCGACATGGTGCGGCAGATGGTGGGCGACGAAGTGCCGCTTGCATGGTGCGGCGGAAACGGCCATGGCGGTCTCGGCACCAATGTCGAGGCGATCATGAGCGCCATAGACAGGGCCTGGTCGGAAGCCGGCGTCGCCATCCTGGTCGATCTCGGCGGCGCCGAGACCAACAGCGAAATGGCGGTGGAGATGATCGGCGAGCCGCGTGCGCAGAAGATTATCGTCTGCAACGCGCCGATCGTCGAAGGCGCGGTGATGGCGGCGACCGAGGCGTCCGGCGGCGCCTCGCTCAAGGAAGTGGTGGCGACGGCGCACGAATTGTCGCCGTCGTGAACGAACGGGAACTTTAAAGACATGTCCGCAGCCGCCGAAGCGACCGTTCTGATCACCCACGAGGTGGGTCTGCATGCGCGTCCTTCGGTGAAGTTCACCAAGCTGGCCAAGACCTTCGCCGCCGAGGTGGAAATAGCACTGGCCGCCAACGGGCCATGGTTCGACGCCAAGAGCATCGTCAAGGTGATGGCCACCAAGGCGCCGAAGGGCACGGTGCTGCACATCCGCGCCAGCGGCGACGGCGCCAATGATGCGGTCGACGCGCTGGTCGAACTGGTGCGGCGCGATTTCGACGAAGGCGCGGACCATGTCCGAACCGCTTAGGATGCAAGGCATTTCGGCCTCGGCCGGGTATGCCGAGGGACCGCTGTTTGACCTCGACCAGATTGCCATTTCCTACGCCTGCAAGGAAAATGCTGCCGACGAGAAGGCTGCGCTCGAGACCGCAATCGATGTCGCGACGGGCCGTCTCGCTGGATTGATCAAAATCGCTGACGGTGACGCCGCCGACATCCTCGAATTTCAGATCGCCATGCTGGAGGACGACGCGTTGAGCGGCCCGGCTTTTGCTGCGATTGCCTCTGGACACCCCGCCGATACGGCATGGCGACAGGCGCTGGATGTGGAAATCGCTGGCTACGAGACCTCAGATCAAGAGTATTTCCGCGCCCGTTCGGCCGACATACGCGACATCAAGGACCAGGTGCTGCGCGCGCTGACCGAGGATGGTGGGGTTCAAGCACCATCCGGCGCCATCCTCTACGGCGAGGACATCGCGCCGACGCGTTTCCTCGAAACCGACTGGAGTAGCGGTGGCGGCATCGCGCTGAAGGCGGGCAGCACGGCGAGCCATGTCGCCATGCTGGCGCGCTCGCGCGGCGTACCCATGGTTGTGGGGCTTGGGGAGGTGGATCTTGGCAACGCGCCCGCCAATCTTGCCGGCATCGCGCTGCTCGATGCCGAACATGGCGGCATCGTGCTGTCGCCTTCCAAGGCCGAAATCGACGCCTTTCGCCAATCGTCGTCGTTGTTCTCGGCGCGCCGCGACCGGGCCGGGATTTTTCTGGTACGGCCGGCGGTGACCAGGACCGGCATAGCGGTGCGGGTGCAGGTCAACATCGCTGACCCGTCCGACGTCGACGGCATCGACATCGCCACCTGCGACGGCGTCGGCCTGATGCGCACCGAATTCCTGTTCGGCAAGACGTTGCCCGATGAGGAAACGCAGTATCGCGCCTATCGCAAGGTGCTGGAATGGGCCGGCGACAAGCCGGTGACGATCCGCACCGTCGATGCCGGCGGCGACAAGCCAGTGCCCGGCTTCACCGTCGAGGAAGGCAATCCGTTCCTCGGGCTGCGCGGCATCAGGCTGTCGCTGGCGCGGCCGGAAGTGTTTCGTGTACAAATCCGGGCACTGCTGCGCGCCGCCGTCCACGGCAGTCTGAAAGTGATGTTCCCGATGATCGCCATTGTGGAGGAATACAGACAGGCAGCGGCGATGTTCGCCGAAGAGCAGGCAGAGCTTGCCGCGCGCGGCATTGCGCAAAAGATGCCGCCGCTCGGCATCATGGTCGAGGTGCCGTCGGTGGCGATCGCGCCCGAGGCCTTTACCGAGGTTGCCTTCTTCTCGATCGGCTCCAACGACCTGACCCAGTATGTCATGGCAGCCGCCCGCGACAACGCCCTGGTGGCGCACCTGAATTCGGTCCGTCATCCAGCCGTGCTGCGGCTGATCGCTGCGGTGACCGCGTTTGGCCTGCGCGAAGAAATCCCGGCCAGCCTGTGCGGTGACGCCGGCGGTGACCCCGCTGCGATCCCGTCGCTGCTCGAGGCCGGCCTGCGCGATCTGTCCGTCGCTCCGGCGCAACTCGCCATGGCCAAGGCGGCGATCGCGGATGTTTCAATCCAGGCGCAGCCGGCATGATCGACAAGATACCTGAAGCCGGTTCCGAAGAGGCGATCCGCGCTTATAAGACGATCCTGTCGCATGTCATCGACCAGCGGCCGTCCGGCATGCGCCAGCGGCTTGCCGATGCGCTTGGCAAGCACCGCAGCTTCGTCACGCAGATCTCCAGCCCGGCCTATTCGATCCCGATTCCGTCAAAGCATTTGCCTTCGATCTTTTCGGTCTGCCATTTCAGCCCGGCCGAGCGCGATCAGTTTCTTGCCGCCTACCATCAGGCGCATCCGGGAAAAATGTCTGTCGCGGCAGGCATGCGCAAGACACGGCATGTTTCACTCATCGTGCCCGATTTCGGCGACGACAAGCAGAACGCAGCGCTCGATCGGGCAGTGAATGATTTTATCCAGAAGATCACCAGCATCACCGGCAAGGGTGGCTGATCCGTCAGAGCGGTTCAACAAGGCCCATTTCGGGAGGAGACGGCCGTGAAGAAATTTATGAATTCGGTGGACACGGTGCTGACCGAAAGCCTCGACGGCTTCGTTGCCGCCCATGCCGACATTCTGGTGCTTGGCGAGGAGCATAAATTCGTCCGCCGCAAGACCTTGCGGCCGGGCAAAGTGGCGCTGATCTCCGGCGGTGGCTCCGGCCACGAGCCGCTGCACGGCGGCTTTGTCGGTCACGGCATGCTCGACGCCGCCTGCCCCGGCCAGGTGTTCACCTCGCCGACGCCGGACCAGATGCTGGCGGCGGCGGAGGCCGTCGACACCGGCGCCGGCTGCCTGTTCATCGTCAAGAATTATGAGGGCGATGTGATGAACTTCGAGATGGCGGCTGAAATGTCGGAAGGCGTCATGCAAATCGTCACCAATGACGATGTCGCCGTCGAGAATTCGTCCTACACGACTGGCCGGCGCGGCGTCGCCGGCACGCTGGTGGTCGAAAAGATCGTCGGCGCGGCGGCCGAGCATGGCCTGGCGCTGGCGCCGCTGAAGGCGTTGGGCGAACGCGTCAACGCTGCTACCCGTTCGATGGGCGTGGCGCTGACCAGTTGCACCGTGCCGGCCGCCGGCAAGCCGACTTTCGACATCGGCGACGGCGAGATGGAGTTCGGCGTCGGCATCCATGGCGAGCCTGGAAGGCGACGCGACACCTTGAAAAGCGCCGATGCGATCGCACAAGAGATTTGTACCGCGATCCTTGGCGATCTCAGCGACGGAGCCAAGGGCCCGGCGCTGCTGTTCGTCAACGGTTTTGGCGGCACGCCGTTGATGGAGCTCTATCTCATGTACAACAGCGCGCGGCGGATTTTCGGCAGGCATGGCGTGACGGTGACCCGTTCGCTGGTCGGCTCCTATGTCACCTCACTCGACATGGCCGGCTGCTCGATCACGCTGACCATGCTCGACGCGGAAACGACCGCGTTCTGGGATGCGCCGGTGCACACCGCTGCGCTGCGCTGGGGCATGTAGTCTTGCTGCCAGGCCGGCAGCGGGAACGCGCCCGCCGCCGGCTTCCAACAGGTATCGTCCCAGAAATAGTCTTCTTCGCGATGCGGGAGCGCCCGACCCGTCCGGGCCGGACCGTTGCTTTTCTTCCCCTAAGTAAGGTAAAGACACCTCGGGAGTTGTGGAGAGAGCGTATGCGTTACAATTGGGAACGGGCTCCGACGAGCTTCGAACGTCACAGAAAAGCCCTGGCGACAGCCATTTTGATCTTCGGTGGCATCGGCCTCATGCTTGTGGCTTTGCCGATCTAGAGCAATCGACTTTGTCAGCGCGGCTGGCCGGTCACCGCAATGAAGCGGCGGTCGTGGCCCTCGAAGCCCTGGCTGAAGCGCTGCACCAGCACAACAATGACGGCCGGCTTGCCGGCAGGGGTGAATTCGTAGGATTCTGAAAGGCTGTAGGAAGTCGGGCAGTTCCTCGAACCCGGCACGGCCTTGTCCTCGTGCAGGACCTTGAACGGCTTGCCGTCCTGCCCTTGTAGCGTCAGCCGGAAGCCGAGCGCCTTGCCCGATATGTCGCCTTGCTGCGTGGCATCGAAACTCGCTGAACAGTCTGTGGTGCTGCTGGCCAGGATCTGGTCGAGCTGGATGGTCGAAATGTCGAGTTGGTCATAGAGCGGCGAAAGCCATTTCTGCGACACCTGCTCGAGGCGGGAAATGTCATTGTAGGCAACCATCTCATCGGGAAAGGTGAACTTGTCGGAAGCCGTCTGCTCGCCGCGCGATGCGATGGCATATTTGGCAAGGATGGGCGCCGCCTTAGCGGCGGCCTGTGCCCTTGCCTGTTCGAGGGTCAGTGTCGCCTCCTCGGACTCGTCGACGACGAGGATCGGCTTGCCGCCAACGAAGGCGTCGGTACGGGTGTCGATGATGTCGATCTGCGAAAAGCCGGAGTTCGAAGCGCCGGCGTCGAGCGTTCCAAATTGCTCGAAGGCGAAATAGTTGCCGTCGGGCGAAAAACCGATGATGCGCCGTGCCGCGGCATCGCCAGCCCAGGCGGCGGACGCGACCGTCAATGACAGTGACGCCAGCACGGACGCTCCAATCCGATATCGCAATTTCATCGCAGCTTGCCCCCAAGCGCCAGATCGATGCCGGCCGCACAATGGCGCACATTTGCGGCCAAGGTTAGAGCGCGCTATCTGGTGGGAAGAAAAACATTCCTGGGGAGGTGTCGGATGGCTTCACGTTATCACGAGGTCTATGACGGCTGGAAAGGCGATCCGGAAAAGTTCTGGGCCGAGGCGGCCGATGCCATCGACTGGTATTCGCCTTATGACAAGGTGTTCGATGCCGATGCCGGCGTCTACGGCCGCTGGTTTACCGGCGCCACCTGCAACACCTGCTACAATGCCGTCGATCGTCACGTCGCCGGCGGACGTGCCGAGCAGATCGCGCTGATCCATGACAGCGCCATCACCGGAACGATCAAGAAGTTCACCTATGCCGAGCTGAAGCGCGAGGTGGTTGCGCTGACCTCGGTGCTGAAGAACCGCGGCATCGGCAAGGGCGACCGCGTCATCATCTACATGCCGATGGTGCCGGAGGCTGCCTTTGCCATGCTGGCCTGCGCCCGCATTGGCGCCATGCATTCGGTCGTCTTCGGCGGCTTTGCCTCGCATGAGCTTGCCACCCGCATCGACGACGCCAAGCCGAAGCTGATCATTTCGGCCTCCTGCGGGCTCGAGCCGGGCCGCGTCGTTGCCTACAAGCCACTGCTTGACAGAGCGATCGAGATTTCCCGCCACAAGCCGGACGGCTGCCTGATCCTGCAGCGCGACCAGCTGCGCTGCGAATTGAAAGAGCATTTCGACATCGACTACGCCGATGCCGTCGCCCGCGAACGGGCAGCCGGCGCCAATGTCGACTGCGTTCCCGTGCTTGCCACCGACCCGCTCTACATCATCTACACATCGGGCACGACCGGCCAGCCCAAGGGCATCGTGCGCGACAATGGCGGCCACATGGTCGCGCTGAAATGGACGATGGAAAACGAGTTCGGCGTCAAGCCGGGCGAGGTGTTCTGGGCAGCGTCGGATGTCGGCTGGGTGGTCGGCCATTCGTACATCGTCTATGGGCCGCTGCTGCATGGCTGCACCAGCGTGCTGTTCGAAGGCAAGCCGATCGGTACGCCGGATGCCGGCACCTACTGGCGGGTGATATCAGAGCATGGCGTCGTCGCGCTGTTCACCGCGCCGACCGCTTTTCGGGCCATCAAGGGACAGGATCCGAAGGGCGGGTTCATTCCGAAATACGACCTGTCGAAATTCCGCACGCTGTTCCTCGCCGGCGAGCGCGCCGACCCCGAAACCATCAAATGGGCGGAGCAGAAGCTCAACGTGCCGGTGGTCGACCATTGGTGGCAGACCGAGACCGGCTCGCCGATGACGATCAACCCCGCCGGCCTCGGCCTGTTGCCAGTGAAATATGGCTCGCCCGGCGTGCCGATGCCCGGCTACGACATTCGCGTGCTTGACGATGCCGGCCACGAAGTGCCGCGCGGCACGCTGGGCAATGTGGTGGTCAAGCTGCCGCTGCCGGCCGGCTGCCTGCCGACGCTATGGAATGCCGATGCGCGGTTCCGCCAAGCCTATCTCGACGAGTTCCCCGGCTTCTACAAGACGGCGGATGCCGGCATGGTCGACGAAGACGGCTATCTCTACGTCATGGCCCGCACCGACGACATCATCAATGTCGCCGGCCACCGGTTGTCGACCGGCGCCATGGAGGAAGTGCTTTCCGCCCATCCCGATGTCGCCGAATGCGCCGTCATCGGCATCGCCGATACCATGAAGGGCCAGGTGCCGCTTGGCTTCGTGGTTCTGAATGCCGGCGTTTCGCGCGAAACCGGTGTCATCGAGAGCGAAGTGGTCGGCCTGGTGCGCGAACGCATCGGCCCGGTCGCCGCCTTCAAGACGGTGGTGACGATCAAGCGCCTGCCCAAGACACGTTCGGGCAAGATCCTGCGCGGAACCATGCAGAAGATCGCCGACAAGGAAGAATGGACGATGCCGGCGACCATCGACGATCCGCTGATTCTCGACGAAATCACCGCCGCCCTGAAGGAGCGCGGGATCGGCGTCTAGCAAAATCGTCGCGGTCGGCGCCGCAATCTTTTGTTGTGCGATGCAGCAATCCACCTTACATCCTTGACCGGGGGGCCATCCGGCGAGGCGGTATGGCTCAGCAGAAGAAAATCACATTTGGCGGCGTAGACATCCTGCGGTTCCTCGCCGCCGTCATGGTCATGGTCTACCACTATGGCTTCTGGGTGTGGGCGTTTCCGGACGGTGTTTCGGCACGCGCCACGGGCGGCATTGCCGCGCAGCCGGCGATAGGCGCCTGGGTCGAATCCGGCTGGGTCGGCGTTCAGATCTTCTTCGTCATCAGCGGCTTCGTCATCGCCTTCAGCGCCGAGACATCGACGCCGCTGCGGTTTTTCGAAGCAAGGGTGAAGCGACTGGCGCCGGCGGTCTGGATCTGCGCGCCCGTCACCGCGGTCGTGCTTTTGATCGTCGGCCTGAGCTGGCCGACCGATGCGGTCGACAGGCTGGTTCGCACCGGCCTGTTCGTTCCCTACGCACCCTGGGTGGACAGCGTCTACTGGACGCTCGGCATCGAGATCGCCTTCTATGCCATCGTCTGGACCTTGCTGCGGCTTGGCCGCTTCCATCAGATGGAATGGGTGGCGATTGCCATCGGCATGGTCAGCACGCTTTTCTGGTGCCTCTATTACCCGCTCGGCTGGGCCGACCTTGCCGAGACACGCACGCTCGACCTTTTGCTGGTGCATCACGGCGTTTTCTTCGCGACCGGCGTCATGTTGTGGCTGATGCGCTTCAAGGCGGTGACGACGGCTCGCCTTGCCTTCTGCGCCCTGTTCCTGGGCGGCGGCGTGCTGCAGATCGCCAGTTCGGTCGACGTTCACATCCTGAAGGTCGGGCGAGAGATGCCGTTCGCGCCGCCGATCCTCATCTTCCTCGCCGGGGTCGCACTGATGGCGTGGTCGCTTCGGCTCGACCTCGCCTGGAGCGGCTGGCGCCGGATCGGCCTGATGACCTATCCGCTCTACCTCCTGCATGACGTCGTCGGCGCGGCCCTGCTCGGTGTCCTGGTCCGCGTGGGTCTGCCGCATCTCTTCTCGATGGTGATCGTCGGCGCGACAATGATCGCGGCAAGCTGGCTGGTGGCGACCGAGGCCGAACCACGCATCCGGCTGCTGCTCGATCGCACCGTTTTCCGCTATCGGCTCAAGGCCGCGTAGCCGCGACTGTTCGTCGTCCGCATGGCTCCGAGGCCCGGCTCGGCACTGCGGCCTTCCAGAGCGGGCGGCCGACTGCCACGGGAATCGACCGACCCGCGAAGCAGGCTGATTCAGGCACTTCAGGAGGCTGACTGCTGCTAGAGCAGTTCACCGTTTCACGGAAACGGCGAACGGCTCTAACTCTTTGTTTTGACGCAATTCCGGACGGAAAACCGTTTCACACTTTTCCTGGAATTACTCTAATGCATCGCCCAAAGCGCACGGCGTTTGGGGGATGCATAAAGCGGAGATTCAGGCCGCGTCGACCGGCCCCTGTTTCAACGCAATGCGCTTTCGAAAGGGCCTATTGGACTCCCGTCAGACCGTTGCCTTTGCCTTGCTGCGCACTTCCGACTTTTCCAGATAGTAGCTTGAATATTTGTCGAAGAATTTCTCGGAGCCGCCGAACGATCCGTATTTGGCCAGCTTCTTCAGATCGACCTTGTTCAGCACCGCCCCGATGATCTTGTTGGCGACATAGGGTTCGGATTCCAGCATCGACCTCACCATCGCGCGGGGCGTGCGCCCCCATTCGGTGACGAGCACAAACCCGTCAACCAGCGGCGCGAATGCCTTGGCATCGACCACCGGTCCGAGCGGCGGCAGATCGACTACGATGTATTCGAAGGTTTCCTTGGCGTTATCGATGAAGCGCCGCATCCCGGCCGAGGAGAGAAGTTCGCTGGTGTGCGAGAAGTGACCGCGCGACACGGCCGGGATGATGGCCAGCTTCGTCTGCCGGTCGATCTTGCCAACGGACTGCCACGCCTGGCCGTTGACCACGGCTTCCATCAAACCTTGCTCGGCTTCCATGCCGAGACCACGGCTGAGGCCGGGGTTGCGCAGGTCGCCGTCGATGAGCAGCGTCTTGGCGCCGTTGGCGGCAAGCAATCCGGCGAGATTTGCCGCGACCGTCGACTTACCCTCGCCGGGAAGCACCGAGACGATGCCGATAACGCGGCTGCCTTGCCCTTCCATCACGACGTCGAAGGCGATCTTGGCGCTGCGCAGCGTTTCGGAGAACATCGACGCAGGCGAATCGATGCTCACCCGCATGCGCGCCCGCCTTTCGGCGGACGACAGCGATCTGGTGGTCTTATCATCCACCTGGGTATCGCCCGGCTTTTCTTCCTTGCTCAGCTTGCCGCCGATCGTCGGCAGATAGCCGAGGAATTTCAGCCCGACACGGTCGCGCACCTCCTCGCCGGTCCTGAAGAAACGTTCGTTGAATTCATTCAGGCCGCCGAAGCCGGCGCCCATCAGCGTGCCAAGCACCAGCGAAAGTCCAATCACGATGATCGTGCGTGGGCTTGACGCGGTGAGCGGCATCGAGGCGTCCGAGATGATGCGGATCTTGCCGACCGGGAAGGATTGCTGCTGCGCGGCTTCCTCGTAGCGGCCGAGGAATGTCTGATAGAGCGTGGTGAGCGCCGTCGCCTGCTGATCGAGTTCCCGCAGCTTGACCTGCGTCTGGTTGTCGACGGAACTCTTGCCTTGCGCGGCCGCGACATTGGCCCTGAGCGCGGTCTCGCGCGCCAGCGCCACTTCATATTCGTTGCGATAGCTTTCGGTCAGCTGCTTCAGTTCGCCGAAGATCTGCGTCGATATGTCGGCCTTCTCCTTGGCAAGCGCCAACGCCTGCGGATGCTGGGCGCCAAAATTCGCCTCGACGTCCTGCAGCCGCTTGGAGACCGTGAGGTAGCGGGTCTTGAGCGCCGCGATGACCGAGCTGCTCGGCTGGTCGCTTGATATGGCGGCATCCTTGAAAGCGTTGTCGGAGCCGCTTTCGACAATCGCCTTGTACTGCTGGTAGCGGGCACTGGCGCGTGCGGTGTCGGCCTGCGCGACGATGAGCTGGGCGTTGAGATCGGACAGTTGCTTGTCGCTCATCAGCTGGCCGTCGCTGTTGGCGGCCAGGCCATGTTCGGCCCTGAACTTCTCGACCGCGAGCGATGCCGCCTGCGAGCTCTCGCGCAATTCCGTCAATCGTCCCTGCAGCCAGACCGCCGCCCGCTCGGTGGCGTCGAAGCTGGCATCGAGCTGATCGGCGAGATAGGCATCGGCATAGGCTTTGGTGATCGCATGGGCGAGCGCCGGATCCGTCGACTGATAGCCGAGGGCGATGACGTAGCTTCGCCCCGTGCGCTCCGCCCGCACCTCGTTCTGCAGCTTGAGAATCGCGTAGTCGCGACGGGACGTGGCGATCAGGGCATCGCGGGTGGCGGGGTCGAGCTTGCTGATGTCACCGACGCCCGGCATGACGGGGCTGGGGCGAACATACTGGATCAGGCCCCGGATCAGACCGACGCCCCTTGCCAGAGCCGATACGGGCGGATTCAGGAAGGCATCGTTCTGGTCGAGCTTCAGCTTGTCGACGACCACGGCGGCAAGCCGCGTCGAGGTCAGGATCTCGATCTGGCTCAGGATGGCGGAATCGGTCTGCATGGTTGTCGACGCCGCCGAGATGTCATCGACGATCTTGTTCAAGCCTTCGTCGATCAGCACGCTTGAGACCGACTGATATTGGGGCGGCGTGGTCTGCAGATAGAGCAGGCCCAAAAAGAGACCGATGACGGCGCACACGGCAACCACCTTGGCTTGCCGTGCGGCCATGCCAAGCAGCCGCTCGATGTCGATGAAGTCTTCGCCGTCTCCTGCGTCCGAATTCGGCAATGGCATCCTCTTGTCGAGAGGAAAGTTGGCGTAATTCATCTTCGATCCAATTCCAGAGCCTGTTCCATCCCGATGATCGGGATGGGGATCCATTTCAGCGTTTGAGCATGATCTTTTCCGAAAACCGGTAGTCATTTTTCGGGATCATGCCGGGGCTTGCACAGCCGCGAAGATCGGGAGCATTGCGCAATAAAACGCAAACTTCGTGCCAGGCGGCGCGGGAGCTATCGCCCCGCGTCGCCAGCCATCTGTAAATGCTCCCGAAACATGGGCATTATGCGGCTTCTTCCTGGCGTTCATGCGACCGGACGAACTCCTGAAGCATCTCGAAAATCGGGCCCTTCATGTCGTCGCGCGCCAGCGCGAAGGCGATGTTGGCCTGGATGAACCCTTCCTTGGAACCGCAGTCGAACATGCGGCCCTTGAAAGGCTGGGCGAAGAACGCCTGATCCCGCGACAGCCGGACCATGGCGTCCGTCAACTGGATCTCGTTGCCGGCGCCGCGCTGTTGATTGCCCAGAAGCGCGAAAATCTCGGGCTGCAGGATGTAGCGGCCGTTGATGTAGAAGTTCGACGGCGCGTTGGCCGGCGCCGGCTTTTCGACCATCGCCGTCACCTCGAAGCCGCCGCCGATATCGGCGCCACGGCCGACGATGCCGTATTTGTTGGTCTCGGTCGGATCGCAGCGCTCGACGGCGATCACGTTGCCGCCGGTTTCAGCATAAAGGTCGACGATCTCGGCCAGGCATCCGCGGCCACCGAACGACACCATGTCCGGCAAGAGCAGGGCGAAGGGCTCGTTGCCGATGACTTCGCGCGCGCACCAGACGGCATGGCCAAGGCCTTGCGGCGACTGCTGGCGGATGAAGGAGGTGGCGCCGGCCACCGGCAGCATGCTTTCGAGCGCCTCCAGCTGGGTCTTCTTGCCGGTCTGCTCCAGGGTTCCGATCAATTCCGGATGCAGGTCGAAATAGTCCTCGATGACCGCCTTGTTGCGGCCGGTGACGAACACAATGTGCTCGATGCCCGCCTCGAAGGCCTCGTCCACCGCATATTGCACGACAGGCCTGTCGACGACGGGGAGCATTTCCTTCGGCATCGACTTGGTCGCCGGCAGGAACCTTGTTCCAAGTCCTGCCACCGGTATCACGGCCTTCCTGATTTTCTTCATCGCAAATTCCTTCTGAGGAGATCGACTTCAGTCCATTCACAAGCCACGAAAAATCCCTTCATGTGCCTGCATCTTCACCTCCCCACCCCAACGGCAAACTGTGCCGCTACTCTTCGCAACCGCTCGGCGATCGGCATGCCCATATGCCTGACCGCCGCCGGGTCGCTGAGCGCAGTCCGGATCGCCTTTAGCGGGGACCGCGCCTTGATGTGCTGAACCATAGACAGGAACGATGCGGCCTTGCGCAGGCTGCGGCTGCGCCGGGCGAACGCGACTTGCGCGGCCTCGTCCATCGAATGGGTTTGAGCGAACACGGCATCTGCCTTGCGCATCGCTTCGACGTGGTGAAGCTCGAGCACGCGGGAGATGGAGCCGCTGCGGATATGATAGGCATACCCGATCGTCGGCTCGACCACGCATTTGCCGCCCTTGGCCAAAGCGTTGGCGAGCAGGATGTAATCTTCGCCGATGCTCAGTTTTTCATCATAGCGAAGCTCGTTTTCGTCCAGGAACGCGCGCTGGAAGATCGGCTTGAGGTAGCCGAGATTGAACTTCGATTCGAAGACGACATTGCCGGCGATGTAGCTGGCCAGCGAGATTTCGCTCAAATCCTCCAGATAGCGCGTCGGAAACATCGCGTCCTCGACGACACCGTCCTCGCGAATGACCTGCAAATTGTCGACGGCAATCTCGGCGCCCGCCTTTTCGGCACGAGCGATCATGGCCGCGATGCGGTCGGGAAAAACGGCGTCGTCGGAATCGAGAACCGCGATCCATCTGCCGCGGGCGACATCGAGCCCGGCATTCCTGGCGCCGCCGGGACCGCGATTGTTGGCCAGGGCGACGACGCGAACGATATCCTGCGGACAGGCCCGCGCCACATCGAGCGTCGCGTCGCGCGACTTGTCGTCGACGACGATGATTTCGACGCTGACGTTTTTCTGCGCGATGGCGCTGGCGATCGCCCGATCAAGGGTCGCCTCGGCATTGTAGGCGGCGATGACAAAGCTGACGTCAGGCTGCACGCTTGCCCCCTTCCTGCGGCGAAGGCTGGCCGTAGAGGCGGATTTCGCGGATGCCGACAAGGCCGCTGACGACACCGACGTGCATAATGCCGCGCAGCACGCTGCGGTTCCGTCGAACCGGACTGATGACGACCGGAAGCGCAGAGGCGAAGCAATAGATGGCCTTTGCCGACGCCAGGCCGACCTGCTTGACCAGGGCGATGCCGCGCGCGTTGCGCCCCAGAAGATGCCCGTGCGTCTGCCCGACGCGGAAGCGTCGGCGCCCGAGCCAGTCGAATGCCGCCCTCGAGCGCGGCACCACCTCGTCAACCCAGGCCTCGGGCGAAAAGACGATGCGGCCGCCCGCTTTGTGCATCTGGTCGAAGAACTCGGTGTCCTCGCCGCCGGTCTGGCCGCGCGCCAGGCTGAAGCGGCGGCCACGCAGGCTTTCCGATCCCATGCGGAGCAGAACGTTGCAGGTGTAGCCGGTCTGGATCTCGCCGCGCACCCAGACGGGCAAGGTCGAATGGAAATCGCCGCGCCGCATCCAGTCCGGCGCATCCGGACGATAACGCGCCCTGACCGGGCCGAGCACGGCGGCTGCACCGCTCGCTTGCGCCGTCGCGACCAGTTCGGCGAGCCAGCGCGGCGTGGCCGTCTCGTCGTCGTCGATGAAAGCGACGAAATCCGCCGTGCTGGCGTCGAGGCAAGCGTTGCGGGCAATCGAAATGTTGCGCGCCGGGCAATGCTGATAGCGGACTGGCACCGTCAATTCCCGCGACAGCACCGTCACCAGTTCCCGGGCGGTCGGCGTGTCGTCATTGTCGGCGACGATGATGCTGATAGCGAACCCGGCCGGCATCTGCATGGCGTCGAGCGAGCGCAGCGTGTCCGCCAGTTCCGGCCGCCGGAACGTGCAGACGCCGATGTCGATGCTGAGGTTCTTAGCCGGCTTCACCATCATGCCACCCTGCGCCGCGACCCGAGGCCGAGAAGCTGCAGCCAGAAGCCGATCGACCAGCCAAGATGCATGACCATCGCCGAGACGCCGGCAAGCGCGATGTCGGCATTGCGTTGGCGGATGGCCGTCCACAGGCCGTAACCCTGGCACACCGAGGCCCACAGCAGCAGCGGCACCGCCGCCAGCCAGTGCAGGAATGAGAGCGCCGCCAGCAGCACGACCGGAAACACCAGGAGCGGCACCATCTGCCGGACCTTCGGGATGACGCGGTGCTTCAGCACATTCTTGGCGCGGCCGCGACCATAGCCGAGATACTGGAAATAGAGGCCGCTGAGCGAGGTGCGCGGGTAGTAGATCATATGAGTCTTGCCGCTCATCCAGATCTTGTAGCCGGCCTGTCTCAGCCTGTAGTCGAGCTCGGCATCCTCGTTGTGGCTGAACGTCTCGTCATAGCCGCCGACAGAACCGAACGCCGATATCCTAATCAGCGCGTGATGGCCGTGATCGACCCACTCTCCGGCGGAGCGGTGCCGGTGCTTGGAGCCGCCGGTGCCGAGCTTGGAATTCTGCGCCGCCGCGGCAGCCTTCTGCACGGTGCTGCTGCCGCTGGTCAGCATCGAAACGACAACCGAATCCGCTCCGGTGGCCAATGCCTCCTCGACCAGCCGGTCGCAATAGTCGTCGGGATAGCCGCCATGCGCATCGATGCGGATGAGATAGTCGGCACCTTCGCCGAAGGTGCCGACGGCGAGATTTATCGCCGCGCTCTGGATGCGCCGTTCGTTGTGAAGCAGGATAACGCGAGGATCCTTGCTTGCGATGTCCTTGACGATAGCCAGCGTGCCGTCGGTGCTGCCGCCGTCGGCGACGATGATCCTGGCGCCAAGCCTTGCCGCGGCGGGGCGCAGTTGATCGAGCAGCACACCGATATGGGCCGCTTCGTTCAGGCACGGAATAACGATCAGGCTGGATGAAGGTTTTTTAGTCTGCGTCATCAGCCTCTGTCCATGTTCAGTCATCCTACGCCAATGCCTCGGCTGCAAACGAACCGGATACGGCGGTCAGGCTGCGCAGCCGCTCGACAAGCGCCCGGCAATCGCTGCGGTCGTAGCTCCAGGTCCTCGGGTTGCGGGCAAGAACATGCGCCTTCAACCCGGCGAAACGATGCTCATCCATCTTGCCAAGCGTCGCTTCGAGCGCCTCGGGCGAAGCCTCCGGCAAGAGAATGCCGATATCCTGTTTGCTGAGGAACCGCCCGGTTTCGGTGTCGCCCATCGAGATCGGCACCGCGCCGAAGCGGCAGCCTTCGTAGAGGCGGTTGGGCAGGAGCCATTCGGAGTTCTGTCCCGCTTCGAAGAAATCGATCGCCCAGGAAAAATGGACGTCGCCATAGATCGACGCCATGTCCTCCGGATTGCGATAGGGCCCGCCAAACGAGAGCCACGGCTCTGATTCGACGAAAGCATGGAAATCCGAGAATTCGGACAGGGCCGGACGGCCGCGCAGCACGACCTCGAAGCGTCCCTCCATCCGGCGGGAGAAATCGGCCAGCAGTTGGAGCGAGCGGCGGCAGCGCAGCGCGCCGAACCAGCCGATTCGCCATGGCGGTCCGACGGGACTCTCAACCGCCTCAGGGCTAACGGGCGCTTCAGGGCTGCCGGGCAAAATCGCGGCTGCCTCGAAATACTTGTTCTCGACCAGTTCGATCGGCGCCGCGACCTGGCCGAATGGCTTGAAATAATTGGCGATGAAGGCAGGCGAACTGGTCACCAGCAGCTTCACGTCCCTGGCCAGGAAGCGTTCGACGGCGCGCAACGCCTTGCCCAGGACATCTTTGCGAAGCACAAGGCGATGAATGTCGAGGCACTCGTATACGATCGGAACCGATGCACCGAAGGCGGATCTGGCGCGACGGGCAAGCGCCAGCATTTCCAGGTTGCGCGCGATGATGAGATTGGGCCTGGGCGTGTCGCCAAGCCTGGAGCCGATCGAGAACGCGGCCTTGGCGATCGCCGCGAGCCGCTGGCCGAATCGCCCGTCACGCGTCGCGCCAAGGTCGATCGGCCGCAATCCCTCGATATCCGCAATCGGATTTGTGGTGCGACGGAAGCCGGCCAATGTGACCTCGGCCCCACCTGCCCTGAGCATTATGATCCTCCGGCGCACGGCCGGATCGGAGACGTCGTGCACAAGGTACAAGACATGCAGCATGAAAACTCGACCGCTGTTGGCCCACCCAAGGAGAGCCTAGTACAGCTCTTGCTGCATCGCAACATTTTTGGCGCGACGATCCACGTTTTCTGTTGCACTGCAAAATTATTGCCGTAGTTTGTCGTTGGCGGCGGTGGTGGATTTTTCGGGCTCAGAAATCCGCACAAAAGTCAGGAATCCTGAATTTGGAAGCCAATGCATTCGATCCGCCGGAAGGCTCCCTGCGCAAATCCGTTGGGCGCGGCGCGGTTGTCACGGCCATGGCGCAATCGGTGCGGGTCGCGACACAGATCATATCCGTCATCGTGCTGTCGCGGCTTTTGTCGCCGCAGGACTTCGGCGTCGTGGCGATGTGCGCGCCGGTGCTGGCCTTCATCGCGCTGTTCCAGGATTTCGGCCTGACCCAGGCGACAATCCAGAAGAGCGGGATCCGGCATGAGGAGGTGAACTACCTCTTCTGGATCAATGTGGCCGTCAGCGCGATTCTGGCCTGCGTGCTCGCGGGTGCCGCCCCTCTGGTCGCCGCTTTCTACGGCGAGCCGCGCGTGGCCGGCCTGGTGGCGGCGTTCGGGCTGCAGATCATGGCCTATGGGCTGGGCGCCCAGCACCTGGCGCTTTTGACGCGCCGCATGCAATTCGGCCGGCTGGCCATCATCGACGTCGTCAGTGCCATTGCGGGGCTCGCGGTATCGATCGCCTGGACTTTCATCGACCGCTCCTATTGGGCACTGTTTGCCGGCACGCTGACCGGTTCCGTGCTGCCGACGCTCTGCTACTGGGCAAGCTCGCGCTGGCGTCCCGGCCTGCCGCGCAAGGTCGCCGGAATCAGCGAATTGATCCATTTCGGCGCCGGCATCACCGGCTTCAACTTCGCCAATTTCTTTGCCCGCAACCTCGACAATGTCCTGATCGGCAAATACTGGGGCGAAGCCCAACTCGGCCTTTATGACCGCGCCTATAAGCTGCTTTTGTTTCCGCTGAGCCAGATCACCAATCCGTTGTCGAAGGTGATGGTTCCGGCGCTGTCCAGGCTGAAAGACGAGCCGGACCGCTACCGCAGCGCCTATCTGCGCGTCATGCCGCTGATCCTGCTGGTGGCACTTCCCGGCGTCGCCTTCGCCACCGCGATGTCGGACGTGCTGATCCCCTTCGTGCTCGGCGAGCAGTGGCGCGCGAGCGCCGACATTTTTCTGGCGCTCGGCTTTGCCGGGCTGCTGCAGCCGCTGAACAATCCGGCGGGATGGCTTTTCGTCAGCCAGGGCCGCTCCGGCGATTTCATGCGCTGGGGCATCATAACGGCCGTGACGTCGGTGCTGGCCTTCGCACTCGGCCTGCCCTATGGCGCGCTGGGCGTGGCGATTGCCTATGCGATCAGCGAGTATCTGAGGACGCCATTCCTGTGGCTCTATGTCGGCAAGAGCGGTCCGCTGCAGGCGCACCACGTGCTTCGTGCGGCAACGCCGTTCGTGCTTGGCGCTCATCTGGCGCTCGCCGCCATCTGGTTCATGAAGCCGCTGTTGCCGCAGCAGCATGTCATTGGCTTGGCCAGCGGCGCCGTTCTCGCCTATCTGATCACCATCGTCGTCGCCTTGGCATTCGCATCCGGCCGCGAAGCCCTGCGCGAGGCCTTGAAGATGCTGCCGGCAAGGCTGCCCGCGGCAACACCACGCGAGGCGCAATAGTTGGCGCGACCTCGACAGGTACGGACACTCAATGCAGGACCAGGTCTGACCCCATGCACTACCGATCGATTTCCGACATGAACGACGCCATCGTCAAGGGCCTGCACCGGCTGCCGCGCGACATCGACCTGGTCGTCGGCGTTCCCAGAAGCGGTGTGCTCGCGGCGACGCTGGTGAGCCTGGCGGCAAACATTCCGATGACCGATCTGGACAGTTTCCTGGCCGGGCGGATCTACACGTCGGGCATCACCAAGCGCCGGGCGGCACTCGACCGCAAGGTCTCCGAAATGCGCAAGGTGCTGGTGATCGACGACAGCGTCGCCGGCGGCAACGCCATGCGCGACGCGCGCTCCCGTATACAGGCTGCCGGCATCGAGGCCGACTTCACCTTTGCCGCAGTGTTCGGCCTGCAGCCGCAGCACCAGGAGACCGATGTCGTCTTCGAGGTCGTGCCGCATCCGCGCATGTTCCAGTGGAACTTCATGCATCACAAATTCCTGGCGCAATGCTGCGTCGACATTGACGGCGTGCTGTGCCTCGATCCGACCGAAGCCGAAAACGACGATGGCCCGGCCTATGAGAAATTCCTCAGCGAGGCGCGGCCTCTCCATGTTGCGACCCACAAGATCGGCTGGCTGGTCACCAGCCGGCTGGAGAAATATCGCGCGCTGACCGAGGCTTGGCTCGCCAAGCACGAGATCAAATACGACCAGTTGATCATGCTCGATCTGCCGAGCAAGGCGGAGCGGCAGAGGCTTGGTGCGCATGGCAGTTTCAAGGCCGATTTCTACCGCAAATCCAATGCCATCCTGTTCATCGAAAGCGAGCACGAGCAGGCGCTGAGGATCACCGAACTGTCCGGTAAGCCGGTGCTGTGCGTCGAAACGCATATGGTGAGTTTTCCCGACGCGCTGTCGCTGCCGGCACTTGGCCAGGCGGCCCGCAACCTGCCGGCAAGGCTGCGCCAGATCAACTCGCAAGAGGGCCGCAAGAGCGCCGCCAAGACTCTTGCCCGCGCCCTGCTCGGCGCCCGCGGTTACGAGACGCTGAAGAGCCGGGTCAAACGCCCGGCCTGATCCGCACGACGCTATGAGGCTTGCCGCGAGTTGCTCCGCGGCTGGCGCCGCGAGCCTGGGTTAAGCGGCTTGCCGCGCGCGCTGCTGTATCGCCCTGTCCACTATCGAGAAGAAGGTGATGAACTGGCGGTCGGGTTCCAGTTCGGGCCGCCCGGCGAAGCTGCGCGCGAGGCCCGAGACCCGGTCATATTCCTGGCTGTCGTTCCACAGCCGCCTGACGGCCGCGACCCAGTCGGCGAGCGGTGCATCGTAGTCGAGCACCACACCGCCTGAGCCGATCGCCTCGGGCAGACCGCCGCGCCGCGAGCCGACGACCGGGATTCCGCTGCAATGGGCTTCCGACGCGACGCGGCCCCAGGCCTCCTCCCATTTGCTGGGAGCAAGCAGGATCTTGGTGCGGCCGTAGACCGTCTTCATGTCGCTGGTGCGGCTCTCCAGCACGACATTGCCCAAAGGCGCGATCGTCTGTTCGATCCGCGCCCGATGATCGTCTTCCAGCTTCCAGCTTTCAACGAACAGGAACGGTATCTCGGGGCAGGCGCCTGCAATACGCACCGCAAGCTCAAAACCCTTTTCCTCATAGGGATTGATCAGCGTGACAAACTGGCCCGTCGTCGGCGTGCTGTAATGCGCCGGATTGATGGTCGGCGGGATCACCGTCGCGTTGATGTCGAACTCGTTCTTATAGGTGCGCGCGGTGAACTCGGAATTGGCGATGTAAAGCGCGGAACGCAGCTCGCGCAGATCGCCGCCCAGTTCATGGAATTCGACATTTCGGAGATAGACGACCAAAGGCACGCCCTCCGCCTGCAGCGCCTTGCCGATCGGAACCGATTTGTGACACTGGACGACGGCCACGTCCGGCTTCAGCCTGTCGACGGCAAAGGCCGCCGCTTCCCAGGGAAACCAGGCCCGCATCACCGGATAGCCGGGGTAGCTGTCGACGACCGCCGGCTGCCGCAACAGCTTCATCTTGGCGCGCGCCTTCAAGCCGAAGACACCGTCGCCGAACAGGGCGGCGAGCACCGCGGCTTCATGGCCATGTTCGATCAACTGTTCGGCCAGATGGTGGGTGCTCGACTGAACGCCGCCGCTGAACTCGGGTGGATAGCCGCTGCCACCTGCAAAAAGGACTTTCATGGGATCGGGCTCCTTGTCGCATATCGTATTTCGTTTCGAGGCACCGGCGGCGCCTCGCTTTCGACGTCAGGCGAGTTTCGGCGGCTCCAGATTCGCGAACGGATTGGTACAGGATTGCCAGCCGGTAAATCGGATCGGGTCATTGGGCGAACTGCGCCATGCGTAGTCCGTCAGCATATGGAATTCGGCGATGACCCAGCGATCGAATTGGATCAGATCTTCCCGCTTCTCCTGGGGCAGGAGGCGGCGGACGGCGCCCAATTTGAGCTCCTCGACCAGGGTGACGGCGTCGCTAAGCTTGTCACTGGGAAATATCCACGGGTTCCGGTTGCGGAACTCCAGCACGAACTGCTGCAGATGCTCGATGCGGATGTTGAGCCTGCCGAGGTATTTTTCGAGGGTGACGCGCACCAGGTCCTCATCGGAAAACGAGCTGACGGCGGCAAAGGCAACGCCCGTCGACACCACCCCACCGGCCACGATGGCCAAGGCCGAGCGTCTGGAAACTTCCATCATCCGATGCCCTCCTCTTACGCCATGCGGCTCGCCGCCCTCAGGGAGAGGGCCGCGGCGGTCAGGCTCGGGTTGGCGCAGGAACAGCTCGGATAGGTGCTGGTGCCGACGACAACCAGGTTTCTCAACTGGTGGTGGATCATGTCGCTGTCGATGACCGAATCGGCCGGGCCGGTTCCCATCCTCAACGTGCCCTGGACGTGCGATTCGGTTGGCCGGATGCCGCGATCGAATAGCTTTTCGACCGGCAGCGGAGCCAGAAGGTCAGGCAATTTCTCCAGCGCGCGGGCCATGCCCTTGACCGCGTAGTCCGACGGCGCCTTAAAGCTGACGAAGGCGTTGTCGTCTTCGTCGAGAGTGACGAAATTTTCGTGGTCGAGCAGGTTTTCGGTGACCACCACGAGCGGCAGCGCCTGGCGCAGCCGCCCCTTTTCGGCACGCATTCCGTGCTGCCAGCGGTTCTCGAAATAGACCAGTGCCGCCGCATGCTCGGATCTGTGCGGACCGTCATAGAGGCCGAAGTTCAGGCCGGTGGTGATGGTGCTGCCGTCGAAATTGTCGACACCGTCGAGATAGACCTCGAAATTCCAGCCGTAGGATTCGTGCAGGCCGCGGCCGACGAATTCGCCGCCCAGGCCGGACCGCAGCATGATCGCCGCGCTCTGGATGGCATTGGCACCGAGAATGAAAAGATCGCCGCTGACCTGGTATTCCTTGCCGTCACGCATGAACGTGACCGAGCGGACCGTGCCACCGACGTGATCGAGCCGTCGCACCTCCGCACCGAGGCAGACCGAAATGTCGGGATGCTCGAAGACATGCATCAAGCCGTTGTTGACGGTGAATTTAGCGTCGACCGGACACAGCCAGCAGCGCAGGTTGGCACAGCACGAGGTGCGCTGCGAGGTCGGCACACGCGCCCGAGCCGTCGGCATGACGAAATGCTGGCCGGGCTGCGCCGCCTTCATCATCCGGTCCGGCGTCGACATGCGATGCGGCGGTTGCGGGAACGGCTTCGAGCGTGGCAGCATCGCCGCCATGTCGGGATCGCCGGAGATCGACATGATGTCTTCGGCGTCGCAGTAGAACGGCTCGACATCGTCATAGCCGATCGGCCAGTCATTGCCGATGCCGTAGGTGCTTTTCAGCCTGAAGTCGTTGGGATGGAACCTTGGTGTCTGCGCGAACCAGCAGTTCGTTCCGCCACCCAGTCCGATGGTGTAATTCCACGGCTTGTCTGAATTGGTCTTGTAGGTCGTCTCGTCGTCGATGTCGGTGTTGGCATTCTGCTGCAGCTGCCATTCATGGGTGTTGTGCCGGCCCCATTCGAGCACCAGGACGCGTGCCTTTCGGCGCTTGGCGAACTCATGCAGGAAGAAGGCCGAGCCGAAGCCGGAACCGATCGCGACGACATCGAAATGATCGCTGGTGATTTGCTCGGGCTTTACGTCCAGCACCATCAGCCACAACTCCTTGCCGCGCCGGGCGCGCCCGGCGGATTCCAATTCCGGCTGTTCGCTCCCGGCCTCATGCCGCCATTCTGCCGATCGAGTGATATTCGATGCCGTGGCGGGCGATGACCTTGGGGTCATAGAGGTTGCGGCCATCGAAGATGATCGGCGTGGTCAGCGCATCCTTCATCGCGTCGAAAGACGGCGCGCGGAAACTCTTCCATTCGGTGGCGATCAGCAGCGCATCGGCGCCGCGCAACGCGGCTTCCTTGGTGCCGCACAACAACAGGTCGTCGCGCAGCCCGTAGATGTGCTGGCATTCCTGCATCGCCTCGGGGTCATAGGCCTGCACATTGGCGCCGGCGTTCCACAGCGCCTCCATCAGCGTGCGGGCGGGCGCCTCGCGCATGTCGTCGGTGTTGGGCTTGAAGGCCAGCCCCCACAGCGCAAAGGTCTTGCCCTTGAGATTGCCCTTGAAATAACGATTCACCTTGTCGAACAGGACGGATTTCTGCTCGTTGTTGCGTTCCTCGACAGCGCGCAGCAGCTTGGCGTCGAACTTGACGCCTTCAGCGGTCTTGATCAGCGCGCGCACATCCTTGGGGAAGCACGAGCCGCCATAGCCAAGCCCGGGATAGATGAAGTGATAGCCGATGCGCGGATCGCTGCCGATGCCCTTTCGGACCTCCTCGATGTCGGCGCCGAGCTGCTCGGCCAGGTTGGCCATCTCGTTCATGAAGCTGATCTTGGTCGCCAGCATGCAATTGGCGGCGTATTTGGTGAATTCGGCGCTGCGCACGTCCATCACGATCATCTTCTCGTGGTTGCGGTTGAAGGGAGCGTAGAGCTCGCGCATCACCGCTTCGGTGCCCTCGCTGTCGGTGCCGACGATGATGCGGTCGGGCTTCATGCAATCGGCAACCGCGGAACCCTCCTTGAGGAATTCCGGATTCGAAGCGACGTCGAAGGACAGGTCCTCGCGCCCTCTTTTCTTCAGCGTCTCGGCGACCCTGGCCTTCACCTTTTCGCAGGTGCCGACCGGCACGGTCGACTTGCCAACGATGATCTTGGGGGTGTCCATCTCACGGCCGATGGTCTCGGCGACCGCCAGCACATATTTGAGATCGGCCGAACCGTCCTCGCCCGGCGGCGTGCCGACCGCGATCATCTGGATTTCGCCGTGCCTGACCGCGGCCGCTGCGTCGGTGGTGAACTTGATGCGGCCAGCGGCATGGTTCTCCTTGACGAGGCTTTCGAGCCCCGGCTCGAAAATCGGAACGAACCCCTGGTTGAGCCGCTCGACCTTGTTGGCGTCGATGTCGACGCACACCACCTGGTGCCCGACTTCGGCAAGCACCGCTGCCTGCACGAGACCGACATAGCCAATTCCAAAGACCGTCAAATTCATTCGAGTTCATTCCCATGCAAGGCAGCGGACCGCTCTCGGCCCGGCCAGTTCAAATCGACTTTCCCAACTACTTTATGCTGCATGCCAGCGATTCTGGAAACTGACAGGGCTCGCCCAAGGCCGTGAACGCCACGCGATCGATCTGCATCGTGAGCTTGCGGCCTGGATCGGCGAACGCTCCCATCCAACCGGTCATCTTGTCGCTGCCCCAAAGGCTGAAGAATATCTTCTGGGCATGCGTCGGCAATTTCGCCGGATCGGTGATCGTGTTGACCAGTTGGCCGTTGACATACCAGCGCAAGCTATCCTTCTGCCAGACGAAGGCATAGTCGTTGAAGGCCTTGTCGGTGCCGCCCGCCACGTCGACCAGCTTCTCGTTGTTGCCCTTGCCGGCGATATAGGCGTTGACCTGTACCTTGGAGGTGTCCTTGGTCAGGACCTCGAAGTCGATCTCATCCCAGGGCTGCTTGTCGGACGGACCGATATAGGAGAAGAACGCCGCATTGAGACCGGAGCCGGTGTCGGTCTTTATCCGCGCCTCATAGGTGCCGTAACCGAAGCGCTGCTTGGTCTGGATCTCGCCGCAGGCGTAGTCGCGGTCCTTCAGCTTCTGCTTTTCGAAGCCGAGCGACAGCACGCCGTCGGACAGCGCGACCAGGCCTTTCGACCAGGTGCAGTTTTGATGACTGCCATTCGACCAACCGTCGGAAACATACCAGCGTTCGCGATTGAAGCTGGTGAAATCATCGACGAATGAAGGCGACGTCGGAATATCCTGGGCATGGGCAGGGGCCGTCACCAAGCTCCCAAGAGCGGCGAGCAGCAACGCGCTGATCGCACTCAACCGCCTGAGGCCGGCTTGTCTGGCCTGGCGTGTGAACGGCGTTCCGCCGGTTGCGATGGTCGACATAGTCTTCGGATTCGAATTCATACCAAACTCACCTTTGTGCTGTGCATCCCCAACCCAAAGTCGACGTTCGAACCACTACCTGAACGGGCCAACCTTGACCTCCTGCTTGACCCTCCCCTGTCCTGCCTCGCATCAAATCTGTTGCAACAATTCCGAACCCTCACGTTCAACCTCTGCCGGCGCCCGCAGGTCTGGTGTACTCGGCGGTGATGGCCGAATCGGACGCCGTATTATCGTCGAAGACCGTATCCAGCGAATGACGGAGTTCTTTCATCATGCCGTTCTGGCGCGACAGCTCCGCGATGCGGCGTTCGCAATTCAGGATCGACTTCGTCAGCGCGCTGACTTCGGACGACCGGCGGTCGGAGGTGGAGCCGTTCTCCATCGCTTCGACCAGGAAAGCGGCGTTGGTCGCCTTCGTCCGATAGCGATTCTCCAACCCGGCTCTCTCGGCCTCGATCTCGGCTGCGATCTGCTCAAACAGCTTTGCCAGGCGATCAAGGCGTGAACCATCGGTCTGGCGGTCGCGGGCCGGATCCCTAGATCTGAAACCGAAAATCGAAGCCATGAACTTAGATTCCTGTCATCGCCGGCCAACGGGCCGGGCTTCTGGCCGATCCCCGCAGCCGGGGCTCAAAAACTCATACTGCTCTGTCCTGCTCCCCTGAGGGAGAGACATCAGACCAATCCGATCGGGGGCCAGTTCGGCTGGTCGTCCAATTTGCTGCACCGCAACATAGACTGCCATCGTCTGGGCCGCGAGGCAACCACCCAGTTCGTAAACTCATAAATCCGACCGAAATGGTTTGCGCGATGAGCTTGTCGCCGGCGGGTCAACCCGGACGAAACGGACAGTTTCACCGCTCCTTGCCGGTGCTGGTGCCGGCCATCAAAAAACGCAATGGCGGCACGTGCTTGTGCCTGGACACGAGGCCGACGCGGCGAAACAGCGCCTCGAGCTTGTCGGACGCCACGCCCTGGACGATGGGGACGAGGTTGGATTGGCTGGCAAATGCGTAGGCCGCTGCCGATGCCAGCCCGTGCTCGGCCTTGACGTCGAGGAAATTGCGCAGCCGGTATTTGTCGCGCACGTGCCGCTCGTGCCGTCTCAGCACCGCTTTCGAGCCTTCCGGCAGACTGTCGATCGCCAGCAGTGCCAGATCGGCATCGGCCAGACGCTTCAGGTCCTGCGTCTTGTGGCGGCCGCTGAGCGAATCGGCGCGGACGATGGCGCCGTAGCCACACGAGCGGATGACCTTGAAGCGCGCCCCGCAGGCGACAGCGCGGGCATAGAGTTCATAGTCCTCGCCGAGCCGCAGGTTCTCGTCATAACGCAACCCATGGCGATCGAGGAAGGCGCGGCTGATCACCGGCTTGAGGAAGCCCAGTTCGCCCCTTTGCACGCGGCGCCTGGAGATATTGCCTTCGACGAAGCGCTCGAGATCGAGGAATTCCGGATCCGCGGCAAATTGCGGGGCGACGATTTTCGTCGCGTCGCCGGTTGCATCATCCCTGATGAGCATGATGTTGTCCGCCGCGAAATCCCAGTCGGCGACGGCAAACAGGTTGCGAAACCGGCCTTCGAGGAAAAAATCGTCGGCGTCGAGAATGCTGATGAACGGCGATCTCGAACTGGCGATAGCGGCGTTGCGGGCGTAGGAGGGGCCGCGATTGACATCGAGGCGCATCACCGCAAGCCGGCCGCTGCCGTCGTCGGCGGATCGCGCGACGGCCGCGGTGTCGTCGGTGGATGCGTCGTCGACGACGACGACTTCCGCCACTTCCGGTTCGCGCAACGCGGACGCGATGGCGACGGCGATTGTCGCGGCCGCGTTCTTGGCCGCGATGATCACGCAGACCTGGGATTTCGTCATCGACATGGATTAGCCTCTCGTACAGGTGATACCGATTTGTGTTCGCCCCGTACCCATTCGATGCCCGATTGCCATCAGCGCCAGATCTGTGTTCATTCAACGACCGCCCGGCCGTTCAAAGATGCGGCGGCTGATATCGGCGGACGCCGCCCAGCCGGCTTCCGCCAGATAGCGGACCGGCGCGCGACCGCACAGTTCCCACAGCACCGTTCGCCGCTGCGGCCACCGAAGCGACGACAGCCACGGCGCCATGACCATGCTGAGCAGGTCCTCGTTGCCGATGCGTGACAGGATGCGCGTCGCACGCTCCGACAGCAGCGTGCCGGCACCGCCGAGCAGTACATCGGCTGCGCGTATACCAAGCAGCAGCGTATCGTCCAGCCCCTGCGCCACCGCGGCGTCGAGCACAAGCCGCTGGTCCGTCTCGTCGAGGCGGCCGGCGCTGGCGCGCACGTCACAGACATAGCCCGCGCAGGGTTCCCGGTTGAACAGCGCCTTGGCGACGCTGATGCAGGACAAAAGCAGCGTATCGGGGGCCGAGGTGAACGGCACCGTCGCGCCGGCGATTTCGACCTGTCGCTTTCGCCGCAGAAACCCGTCCGCGTCGCGCGGGCTGGGCGAGCCGGGCTGCTGGAGGCGGTAGTGGAGATCGACAGTGGAAGGTCTCGGTCCGTCGCCGCGCGTCATATGCTGTTCGCCGAGGAAGCGAACCCACCAGACGGAGCGCGACTTGCCGGCGACCTCATAGCCGATCGAGCGCAGCGCATCCCGCGCCTTGAAATAGCCGACCGGCGAGACCAGAATGTCGACATCGCCCGAGGGCTTCATGAAGTGGTCGTCGTAGAGAAGCTGCTGCTGGAACGGACCCTTCAGAAAGACGAAATCGATCCGGCTTTCGCGCAGCACCTCATGGATCGCTATGGAGTCCATGATGCAGGACGCGTTCATCGAAACCGTCCTCCTGCGGTAGCTGTCCAGCCAATGGAAAAGCTCGGGCGGTCTGTCACTGACAGGCGCGCGTGACAGGGCCTTGAGGACAAACGTCGCGACCTTGTTCAGCCTGGCGATGTCGGCAACATTGGCACCGCCAGGGCCGGGCATCGATACGTCGCGCGTGGTGGCTCCTGCCCCGGCGAAATACAACCGCAGGCAGGCCCGCACATAGGCAACCTCGTCGGCACAGTCGGCGGCGCGCAGTCGTTCATAGGAACCATCCGGCAAGGCCATTTAGCGCACAGTCTCCCAAAAAAGCGATTTGCGCGGCGCGTATGCTGCAAGTGCGAAGCAAGCATCACCAAAATCCTTGATGGCGTAAAGCCTTTCCTTTTGCAGTGCAGAATTTTACAACCTGAGCGTTTACCGACACTTCTGAAAAGACGGTCACAACGGCTGTTGAAATACCGCCCCTACCAAGGCGTTTTCAGCTGGCCTCACCATGGATTTGCCGGCTGAGTTCACCCTATTAGGAATGCCTAAAATAAAGGCACTTCGCAAATGTTTTATTCAAGCAAAATCAAATGCTTAAAGAATTGGCATCGACATGGTCGCCAAACATAGGGAATCGGTCTAGAAGACGTCATATTTTAGGCATGACCCACACATAAGGTGCTCGCGCAACCCGTAATTGATTAATGCCTGGTAAATCAGGCTTGACTCATAAATACTGCCATGCAGCTATTGCGCTGCAGCATGCAAGTGCTGACGGCACTCGACAAGCCGTTTCCAGTCCTTATTGGAGAGTAAAATGGAACAGAATGTTGAAAAGCAAGAATACGAGACGCCAAGCCTGACGGTGCATGGTTCGATCGAAACCATCACCCAGGGCGGCGGCGGCAGCACGGCGATCGACGCGTCTTTCCCCGCGCATACGCCGATCGGCGACCTGACGTTTTCCTGAAGCCTATCGCAATTACTCAGAGTGATGACGTTGGGTCTCTGGGTTTAAAAAATAAGAGAGTCGGGGGCACTGCCTCCGACTCCCCTTTCATTGCCTGGAACTGCGAAGCGTAGTGTAAGCGAGGTTTTGGGATGAACTGGAAGCAAGCCGGCCAGGAGTTGGCCGACCAAGTTTTGGCCGATTACAATCGTGTCAGTGCGACCAAGGATGCCGTGGCTTGCGAGTTCGGCGATGGCTTGGCGCTGCTCAATCTGAAATCCAACATCTACTACAGCCTGAATGGTGTCGGCGCCTTCATCTGGGATTTGATTCAGGAGCCCAGGTCGATGGCAGAGATCCGCAGCGCCGTGCTTGCGCGCTACAATGTCGACCCGGAGCGCTGCCAGGCCGACGTCGAGGCACTGCTGAGGGGCCTGGCCGATAACGGGCTTGCGAGGCTTGATCATGAGGAACTTGTCTAAGCAGGTTCCGCATAAGGCCATGGTTTTGCGGCAGGAACCCGCGACCGAAAGGAGCCCCAGACAGAGAAAGCGCCGGCAAGGCCGGCGAAGCCTGTTTGGGATTCTCTCCCTGAGCGGCTCGGAAATGATCTTCCTCGGCCGCTGCCTGCTGGTGGTCGCGGCGGTTCGGCTGGGGCTGACACTGTTGTCCTACAACCGTGTTCGCAGCCTGGTGACGCGGCTTGACGCGCGACAGTGCGCCAGCATGGGCGAACTGCGGCGCGTTGCCTGGGGGGTTGCCGCCGCGGCCCGTTTCGTCCCTTACGCCACGTGCCTGACCCAGGCGCTTTCGGGTCAATACATGCTTGCTCGACAGGGCAACGCCTCGAAGATACGCATCGGCATCGAACGCGGCACGGGCGAGCAACTCAAGGCGCATGCCTGGCTGGTCAGCGACAATCATATCGTGCTTGGCGGATCGATCGACGGTTTCGCCCATCTGGTCGACCACGGCAGCCGATGAGCGGCGTGGCCGGAATCCTGCTTCGACAGGGGCCCGCCCCAGCGGTCGCGGCGGCCGATATCCAGCAGATGCTGGCGCGCATGCGCCATCGCGGCCCGGACGGAAATTCGTGGTGGCTGGACACCGGCATCGCGCTTGGCCACGCCTGGCTCAACACCACCGATGAAGCTGGCCCCGGTCCGCTGACGATGGCCGACGGCAAGCTCGCCATCACCGCCGATTGCCGGCTGGACAACCGCGACGAACTGCTGGCCAGGCTGGGCATCCGCTACAGATCGGTCGCCGATGCGACCTTGCTGATGCGGGCCTATCTGCGTTGGGGCGAAGGCTGCCCCGTGCATCTGCAAGGCGATTTCGCCTTCGCCATTTGGGATGCCGAGCGGCAGCTGCTGTTTTGCGCGCGCGACCATTTCGGGGTCAAGCCGTTCTACTATCATGCGGCGGATCGGCGTTTTGCCTTTGCCTCGGAGATCGGGCCGATCCTTGGCGTCGAGGGGGTCGGCAGACATGTCAGCGAGCACCAGATCTCGGGGTTTCTGGCCGGACTTCCCGATGATCCGCAAGCGACACCCTACACCGACATCTTCGCCTTGCCGGCGCGCCACAGCCTGACCGTCACCGGCCAACAGGTGACGCTGCGCCGTTACTGGCAGATCGAGCCGTCGGCTCGACAAACGCGCTCGGATGCGCCTGAGGAATTCGCCCATCTGTTCTCGCAATCGGTGCGCAACCGCATGCGCGGAACCTCCGCGGTCGGCGCGATGCTGAGCGGTGGCCTTGATTCCTCATCGATCGCCTGTGTCGCCGGCCTGCAGAACGCCGCCGGGCGCAAGCCGAGGCTGCCCACCTTCTCGCTGATTTTCGAGACGGGCTCGTCGATGGACGAGCGCCCGTTCATCGATGCCGTGCTGGATCAGCAGAAGGTCGACGGAACGCTGATTCCAGTCGGCAACTATGCGCCATTCGCCGAATTCGAACGGGTGCTGGAAGAACAGGAAGGGACGTTCCTGGCGCCGGGCCTGACATTGACCCGCGGCATCTACCGGACTGCCGGCGCCAAGGGCATCAAGGTGCTGCTGGACGGCCACGGCGGCGACGAGGTCGTTTCACAAGGTCATGGCCATCTGCACGAACTTGCCAATGCCGGCAGATGGATGGATTTGTGGCGTGAGGTCCGCAGCGCCTCCGACACCTATGGCGACAGCACGCTGGGCCTGTATCTCCAGTTCCTGACCCTCTACGGGCCGGCCTGGCGGATCGCGAAGCTGAGACACCTGGCAAACCGCGCCGTGAACAAGCTACGCAAGCCGGCGCAGGCGCCGCGCGGCCGCGGCTGGCGCGACTTGATCAACCCGGATCTGGCCAGGCGCACCGAGCTTGTCGACCGATTTCACCGGGCCGGATATATGCCGCCCGGCGTCCAGGCCAGCGACGCCTTGAGCCATCGCTGGATCCTGTCGAACGGTTATGTCCCGCATGCTTTCGAGGTTCTCGACAAGGCCGCGGCCAATTTCGGCGTCGAGCCGCGCTATCCGTTCTGGGACAAGCCGCTGGTCGAGTTCTGCCTGGGCCTACCCGGTGAGGAAAAGCTCAGCCACGGCTTTGGTCGCTATGTGCTGCGCCGTGCCATGGAAGGCGTGCTGCCGGCAGCGGTTCAATGGCGGCGCGACAAGATCGACTTCACCGCCAATCTCGTCAACGGCATGCTGCGCAACCACCGCGACCTCTTGGAACAGCTGCTGATCTCGGATGCGAGCCGCATTGCGCCCTACGTCAATCTGCCCCAGGTGAGTGCTGCCTATGCGCGGCTGCTGCGCCAGCCCGATCGACCGGCGCCTTTGGATGTCCAGTATGTCTGGCGCTCGGCATCGCTGTCGCTCTGGCTGCGGCAGCTCCAGCACAGCGGGAGCCCCGCATGATGGCGCGCAACGGGCCGCTCGCCTCATACAGCGATCATCCCCGTCCGCATGGCCGGATCACGAGAGAGCGCCGCTTCTACCGCGCCTATGGCCTGACCATCGCGTCAGAGGTGACGTTGCCCGAACTGGAGCCGGCGGCGCCTGGGGCGGCGGACGTCGTGATCGCCGTCGGCCCGATCGACCTGCTGAAACCCAGCTTGGAAGCCGCGACCGAGTTTCGCTTCGAGGCGGAGCGGCAATATCTCGCATGGCATGCCGTCGGCGCATTCCTGATCAGCGATGGCTGCCGCATCGACGTCGAGCCGGCGCCCGGTGTCGACGACACGCTGATCGCGTTTCCGCTGCTGGGTCCGGTGATGGCGCTGCTGCTGCACCGGCGCGGCCTGCTCGTCCTGCACGCCAGTGCCATTGCAGTCGCCGGCACGAGCGCCATCTTCATGGGCGACAAGGGCGCCGGCAAGTCGACGACGGCAAGCGCGATGATCCGGGCCGGACATGACCTGCTTGCCGATGATGTCGTGGCGCTGGACCTGGCCAATCCGGGTGAGCCGATGATCGTTCCGGGTTTTCCGCAGATCAAGCTGGCGGCCGACGCTGCGGCGGCGATCTCGCTCGGAGAAGCCGAGGTGCGGCCGCAAGTGCATCCGGCGATCGACAAGATGCAGCATCGCCTGAATGGCGCCTTTTCCGGCGACAATGTGCCTGCGACTCGGATCTATATCCTTGAGCGCGGCGAAAAGGCCGCCATCACGCCGTTGCCAGGCATCGCCGCCCTCCCAGCCATCATCAAATTCTCCTATGTGACGCGGTTCGGCCGCGCGGCCCTGCCTAGCGACCTTGCAGAAGTGCATCTTCGCCAATGCGCGCGGCTGGCGGACCAAGTCGGCGTTCGCCGCCTCGAAGTCCCGGCGGGTCTAGACAGGATCGGTGAGGCCGTGGACCTGATCGAAAGGGATCTGGCGGCTGGAGATCCGACGGCAGGTCGTTGGCGGTCGTGAGCGCAATCATGTCGAAGTCCTCAGTCCTTCGCCTGTCGCTGTTTCGAGACGTTGCCGCATTCGGCGCCGTCATCGCCCAGATCGGCGGGCGGCGAACCTGGACGGCGCTGCTCTTCCTGATCCTGGGCAGCCTGACCGAAGGCATCTCCATCCTGCTGCTGGTGCCGCTGCTGCATCTGGTGGGACGCGCCGAACAGGACTTCGCGGTCAAGCTGCCGAACAATGATTTCATACGCTGGCTGGTGCCGGATGGAACGCTGCAACTGACGACGGTGCTTTGCCTGCTGGTCGGGCTTGTTGCCGTGCAGGCGGCGTTCAACCGCTTCAAGTCGGTCTACATGGCTAAACTGCTGTTCGATTTCATCAACCGCGTGCGCATGAACCTGTTCGAAAGCATCGGCAAGGCACGCTGGGGCGTCTTCACTCGCATGCGCAGTTCGGACCTCGACCATGCCCTGACCGGCGATATCGACCGCGTCCAGGGGGCTGCCTTCTCGCTGTTGATGCTGGTGCAGATCGCCGTGCTTCTGGCCGGCTACCTGCTGGTTTCGGTGTTCATTTCGCCTGTGATGACGCTGTTTGCCGTCATTATCGGCATCGTGATGTTCGTGGCGCTGCAGCCGTTTCGATCGCGGGCCACCGCCTTTGGCCGGGTGCTGACCGCCAATCGCCAGGATCAGTACCGGACGGTTTCGGAATTCCTCGGCGGCATCAAGGTGGCCAAGAGCCTGAATGTCGAGGCGACCTATTTCGCACAGTTGCAAGCGACGCTCGAAAAGATGAAGGCCGACAATGTCGACTATGTGCGCAACAGCACCATCGGCTCCGCGGTGTTCCAGGTGGCGAGCGTCGTTGGCTTGAGCCTGTTCATCTATGTGGCACTGGTCCGCTTCAACCTGTCGCTGGCCGAGATCGTCGTCCTGCTGCTGGTTTTCATGCGAATTGCGCCGCGCTTCATGGACATGCAGACGCAGGCCCAGCAGGTCTTGATCAATCTGCCCGCCTATACGGCGATGCGCGGCATGCAGGCGCGTTTCGATGCTGAGCGCGAACCGGGCGATGCCGAAACCAGCGAAGGCGGCAAGCTGTCTCTGGCAACCGGCCTCAGCATCAGGGACGTCTGTTTCGGCTATGGCGACGACCCGGCCAAGATGGTCGTCAAGGACATCACCTTCGGCCTGCCGGCCGGCAAGGTCACCGCCTTGATCGGCCCCTCCGGCTCGGGCAAGAGCACGATCGCCGACATGCTGCTCGGCCTGCTCGAGCCGACCGCCGGCACGATGCTCGTCGATGGCGTCGAGATCGATGGCGGCAACCGCCGCCGCTGGCGCGATCAGGTGGCCTATGTGCCGCAGGACGTGTTCCTGCTGCATGACACGATCGCGGCCAACCTGCGCCTTGCCGCGCCGCAAGCCAGCGATGACGATCTGTGGACCGCGCTGCGCTCAGCGCACGCCGGCGAATTCGTCGAACGGCTCGACATCAGGCTCGAGACGGTGGTCGGCGACCGTGGCGTGCGGCTTTCGGGCGGCGAACGCCAGCGCATTGCGCTTGCGCGCGCGCTGCTGCGCAAGCCGTCCCTGCTCATCCTGGACGAGGCCACCAGCGCGCTCGACTGGCAGAACCAGTCGCTGATCGCCCAGTCGATTGACGGATTGCGCGGTACCATGACGATCCTGACCATCGCCCACCGGCCGTCGATGATCGCCTTCGCCGACTGGGTGGTGGCGATGGAAAACGGCCGCGTCGTCGAAGTCGGGCAATATCAGCGGCTGAAGGAAAAAGCCGGCAGCCGATTGTCGCGGATGCTTTTGGGCGAACAGTCCGAGAGCCAGCCCGCTAACGTTGCGTGAGGCTGGCAGGCTTCTGGTTAGTGCAGGCTTCGCCTGGCGCTGCCCAGCTTCTCGCCTTCGGCCACCTCGGGCGCATTCAGCTTTCTCTCCGCGTCGCGAGCCATGTCGGCCGGCGTCGGCGGGCTTCTGGCGATCATGGCATAGACGAGCACGAAGTAGCCCGCCTGAATGATAATTGCGCAGATGATGACGCGGATCAGCGTCGTACCGATCGAAGCGCCGCCTAGCCAGGACCAGGCAACGACGATTGAAAGAGCGAAAATCATCCCGACGATGAATTTTGGAAGTGCCATACCCAACAGCCCATAAACCGGCTCGGGTCTATATAACGATTGCCCCACCCGAGCGCCGTCCCTTGTCATGCGGGCTTGTTAAGGCGCCCGCTCTCGGCCGGTTGCTTCCGGCCTTTTCTACCTGTCGCCACTCTGACAGGTATAATTTGCAATTCTATTAAGGCGAGCAGTAGGCGGCAAGGGCAACTCCGGATATTTTTGATTGAGCTTTTGCGATCGATTCGGCCATGCTGCAATGCACGCAAAGGGATTTGAACCGACCTCGAATGGTCGCCATTCTTGAGTAAAAGAAACAATATTAAGTAGTATTTTACGGGATTTGCCTTGAGTATCGAGCTCTGCTAAAGCACTATTGTGCTCCGTGCCTTACCCCATAGGACTGCCCGCCTAAGAACCGCCCCAAAAAGGCCCTTATTTTTCAGGGTTTGCCCATTTATTGTCACAAATGTGCTAAATATCCCGAAATTTGTGCATGGCTAGCTTATTATTTAGTCAATTCATGACGCGACTATTTCAACCGGTTGGTAAATTGTGTGTTGCGCTGCAACATTTTTTTGGTATCTTGCGGCGAACCATTCGTTCACGCATGGAGTTTACGGCATGAGGGACGTTGCCAAGTCGGCCACAGCGGGCTTTTCGCAGGTCGACATCGATTTTCCGCCGCCGATCGGCGGCCTGCTCAAACGCAGCTTCGATATCACCGGATCACTGATTGGCTTGATTGCTCTCAGCCCGCTGTTTGTTATGATCGCTCTGCTCGTCAAACTTTCCGACGGCGGATCGATTTTCTACGGCCACAGGCGAATCGGACGCGGAGGACGGATTTTTCCGTGCCTGAAGTTCCGCACCATGGTTCCCGATGGCGACAAGGTGCTGGCCGCTTATCTCGCAACCAACCCGGACGCCAACGCGGAATGGGTGGCGACCCGCAAGCTGAAGAACGATCCGCGCGTCACCCGCGTCGGAGCGGTCTTGAGGAAACTCAGCCTCGATGAGCTGCCGCAGATCATCAACATCCTGCAGGGCGACATGAGCCTTGTCGGGCCGCGTCCGGTCGTGCGTGACGAGCTCGAGATCTATGGCACCTCCGCCGTCTACTATCTGAAATCCCGCCCGGGCCTGACCGGCCTGTGGCAGGTGAGCGGCCGCAACGACGTCTCCTATGACAGCCGCGTGGCCTTCGATCGCCACTATGTCGAGAACTGGTCGCTGTTCGAGGACGTTCGCATCATCATCAAGACAGTCCCCGCCGTCTGGATGTCACGCGGTTCTTACTGACCGGCCGCGATACCAGGCATTCGGCGGCAAGCATCATCGGGCGATGGGGCTAAAGCGGATCGGAACGTTCAGTTGAAAACAGATATGTTTGAAGCCCTTCGCAGCGGCCCGGTTTCCGGCCGGCTGCGGCGGGCGCGTTTGCTGGCCACATGCGTTGCCATGTCGCTGGTCATCCCTCACATCGCCGCCGCCGACGAATACCGTCTCGGATCGCAGGACAAGCTCACCATCCGCGTTGCCGAATGGCAGACGGTCGAAGGCACATTCCGTGACTGGTCGGCGGTGAATGGCGAGTACACGGTTGGCCCTTCCGGCACGCTGTCGGTGCCGTTCGCCGGCGAGCTTCCGGCATCCGGCAAGACCACCTCCGAAATCGCAGCGGCGATCGGCCAGGCATTGCAGCGCAAGCTCGCTCTGTCGGACAAGCCGGAAGCCTCTGTCGAAATGGCGCAGTACCGGCCATTCTACATTTCGGGCGAAGTCCAGAACCCCGGCCAATTTCCCTATGTGCCAGAGCTGACAGTGCTGAAGGCCATCAGTGTCGCCGGTGGGATCAGGCGAAACGCCGACTATGGCCCGCAGCTCGGCAAGGACCTAGTCACCGCCAAGGGCAATTTCGATATCTCTGACGACCAGCGCATTCGGCTGCTCGTCAAGCGCGCCCGCATCGACGCCGATATGGCCGGCAAGGCGAGTTTCGAGGTGCCGAAGGAGGCTGAGGGCGATCCCAGACTGCCAGCCATCGTCGCAGACGAGATGACGATCCTGACCTCCGACCAAAAGGCGCTGAAGCTGAAGCTTGAGGCGCTCAGCGATCTGAAGGGGGTTCTGCAGTCCGAAATCGAGTCGCTGCAGAAGAAGATCGTCAACCAGCAGCAGCAGGTCGACCTGGCACAGCAGCAGCTCACGAGCATCGGCCCGCTGGCGCAGAAAGGCCTGATCGCCAACGCCCGGCTGCTGGATTCGCGGCAGTCCGTCGCCGACCTGCAGGGCAAGATCCTGGACTACGAAACGGCCATCCTCACCGCCAAGCAGGCGATCAGCAAGGCGACGCAGGACGCCATCGATGCCCAGAACACCTTGAGTTCAAATCTCGCCACCGACCGGCAGCAGACCGAAGCTGACCTCAACGAGGCCGCGCTCAAGGTGAATATGCAGAAAGGCCTGATGGCCCAGGCCAGCGATCCCTCGATGAGAGTCGCCAGCGACAGCGACCAGCAATCCAGCCTGCTCTACGCATTGGTGCGAGTCGTCGACGGCAAGAGCAGCGAAATCTCGGCGAAGGAAGATACGCCGGTGCTGCCTGGCGACGTGATCAAGGTCAAGCTGGCGCCGCTGACCAGCCAGTAGACCCCTAGAGCAGTTCACCGTTCACGGAAACGGCGAACCGCTCTAACTCTTTGCTTTGACGCGATTCCCTAAGGGAACGCGCTACGCGCTTTTCCCGGAAAACCGTTTTATACTTTCCTGGAATTGTTCTAGCCAGCAGACCCGGAAACCCCAGCACGATCCGGCGTTTTGATCCATCCCGCCAGGGATGGATCCCGCCTTGGGGCAGGCCTGCTTGGGCGAAAGCTCCCGAGCGAAACCGCCGTTGGCCCTGCTTCCGCCTCCCAAACGATAAAGCGCGTCGCGTTTGAAGGGATTCATGCGACGCGCTTCAAGCCTTTGTTTTGATGCATGTCAAAACCGCTGCGCAGTTTTGAGCGCCATGCATCGACTCAGGACGGGTTGGCGGCCGCCGGACCATTCACATGCCGGGGCCAGGGGGCCTCTCTCTTGGCCGCCTCAGCCTGCTCGAAGGCGGGGCTCCACCGCGTGCGGGTGACCGGCAGCCGCGCCAGCTTGAAGAAGCTGAAATACATCAGGAAAGAGCCCATGATGTAGGGGTTGAGAATCTCGACCTCGACGAAGGAGCGGATCAGGAGCAGCACCATCACGCCGAAGAGAATTACCGAATCCGCTTGCCATGCCTTGAAGATCACCGCCGAGACGTGGCCGTAGAGCGTGCGCAGCATGATCAGCGAGACCAGCGTCGCTCCGACGAAGCCGAGTTCGACGAGGGCTTCGATATAGGTGTTGTGGAAATGGAAGCCGGTGCGGGTGGTGATGTAGAATTCGTTCCACAGCCGCTCGGCTTCGGCGAAGCCCTGCACCCAATAGGCGGCATAGCCGAGGCCGAGAATCGGCGCTTTCTGCACGGCGTTCCAGCCCTGCTCCCACAGATAGGTTCGCCCGGTGAGCGTCGAATCCTTACCGAAGAGGCCAAGGACGAAGTCCATCAGCCCGAGATTCAAGGCGACGAAGGCGACCACGACCAGAAGGCCGGCGCCGATCAGGAAGATCACCCGGCGATAGCGCCGCGACAGCAGCTTGCTCATGGTAAGAAGCGCCACCAGTGCCAGGACTGCCGGTATCGAGGCCATCGAGGTGGCGGAATGCGCAATGACGAGCAGATAGGCCGACAACAGCACGATAGGCACCGCCAGGATGACGCTCCGCCAGCCGCGCCTGTAAAAGGCAATGAAAACGACGCAGAAATAGATGCCGAGCGAGGCGACAAAGCCAATCTGGTTCTTGGAGGCGAAAGCGCCGACGAAGTTGTAGGTACCGTCGAGAACGTCCTCGGAATAGTTTCCGACCCGCAACGAATAGAGCAGGACGACAAATATCCCGATCAGGGCGCCTATGGTCAAGGTGCGCACGCTGACGGTGCGCGCCGCGACGTAGGCGCAGGCAATATGGGAAAAATATTGGATCGACGTCCTCGCGGTGATGCCGGGCGCCTGCGACCAGAAGACCGAGAAGCAGACATAGGCGGCAAACAGTAGCGGCAGCCAGGCACTGGACAGGTGCCGCAGGAACCGCCGGTAGTCGACCAGGATGAGCGGCAGCCAGACCGCATAGTAGGCGAGGATCAGGATCTGGCCGAAAATGACCGAATAGGAAAACGCCCAGATCGAGACGGCAACGGCAAAACTGCCATAGACCGAATTCTTCTCGGGATCGACCAGCAGGGACTTTGGAATCTTCATCTCAGAGTCCCGCCGGCGCGACCCAAGGCCGGCAGGCCGTGGGCCAGCCGGCATATCCGCAAACAAGGGCGTGCAATAAACGGCGTCTCCATTGTGCAGTGCAATATAACCTATCGCGCCCTGCGCTCAATGGCAAATCCGGTCACCTTGTCTTACAGCGAGGCGATTGCCGAGATCAGCCGTCGCCTCGTCCTGCCGCAGCTGCCTGGATCAGCGCTACCACAGTGCTCCGCCGGTGATCTGAATGTTTTCCATGGTGATGCCCTTGGCCAGATCCGAGCACAGGAAGATGGCAAGAGCCGCGATCTCCTGTGGCTGCAGAAGGCGCTGCTGCGGGTTGCCGCTGGCGATTTCGGCCATGGCTTGCTCCGCCGTGCGCCCCTTGCCTTCGCGCTCGACGACCTGCGCCACGTTGCGGCGCATCAGTTCGGTCTCGACCCAGGTCGGGCTGATCATGACGCAGGTGACGCCATGCGCCGCCCCTTCCAGCGCCACGCAGCGGGTCAGGCCGAGCAGGCCGGCCTTGGAAGCGCAATAGGCCGGGTTGTCCTTCCAGCCGACGGAGGCGGCGGTCGAGCCTATGTTGACGATACGGCCCCAGCCGCGCCCGATCATGCCGGGCAGCACGGCACGGGTGACGCGGAAGGCGCCGGTCAGATTGGTGTCGACGATCTTGTCCCACAGCGCGTCGGAGTGGCCGCAGACCGGCTGCTCGGCGGTGGTGCCGGCGGCGTTGACCAATATGTCGGCGGGGCCGATAGCTGCTTCGGCTTCCGCCACGAACTGGTTGGTGACGTCGCTGTCGCGCACGTCGAGATGGGCGGCGTGAACCTTGGTGCCATGGACGGCAAGAGCCGAACGCACGCGCACGATTTCGTCCGCGCCGGGATAATAGGCGGCATCGGATTTGTCGGCGCCGGCGGGCGCAATGTAGGAGCCGACGGCGACATTGGCGCCAGCCTCAGCCAGTGCCGTGGCAATGGCAAAGCCCATTCCGGAAAACCCGCCGGTGATGATCGCGCTGCGGCCGGAAAGGTTTGTCATCAGTCGTGGTCTCCAAGACAATTCGGTGCGGGCAACCAGGCTACCTTGCCTGCGACGCGGCTCACAAGATCAGTGTCGTCAAAGTGGTTTTCCCAGCCATTCGCGATAAAACCCTTCGAGATCGGGTTCGAAATCATGCACGATCGGATAGCCCGGTGCCGCCGCCTCGACCTCGTGCAACGTGCCGCACTGTGGGCAGATGAATTCGCGGATTTCCATCCATTCGGGATCAGGAAGATCGCTGTTCGGATAGATCTCGCGCAGGGATTGCTCGCTGTTGCGCACGTTGATGGCGGCGTTGAGCTTCCAGTTCTTGCGGTAGTCGCCGAAGGAATGGCCGCACTCGCAGCGGGTGATGCGCTCATCGCCGCTCTGGCAGATGAACAGGTGGTCCGAGACCGGCAGCAGGATTGGATCTTTCCATGCGACGCGGTCCTGATAGACGGCGACCATTTTGAAGAAGCGGTCATCGTCCTTGTAGGCGCTCATGATGCGCCGGGTCTGCGGCCAGGGCAGCTGGCCGGCAGCCAGATCGCGGATGACTTCCTTGCTGTACGAGGTCATGGCTTTGCTCCCGGCGTGAAGATCGACCTGGCGTCGACGTTCCAGAAATCACTGAAATCCTTGGTGAAGCGCGACGACAGCTTGATCGCGCTGGCATACATTTTCTTCACCTCCGGCGCGAAGTCGGCTTTCTCGACCCGGCCTCGCTCGGCGGCGATCCAGTCCGCCACCGGGATTGCTTTCGCCAGCCGCTCTTTGCGCATGGCGGCGCGACGCGTCACGGTCGCATCGATATCGGCCGTGGGATAACCGTCTTCATCGTCCTTCAGCACGATGCCGAACACGCTGTCCGCCGCTTCGCGGGTGAGAAAACCGTTCTCGACATCCGAGGCCGTCTTGAGCGGATCGCGCTCCAGCACGTCGCCATAGCCGCCGCCGCCATTGTAGGAATGGCTGAAGATATCGCCTTCCTTGTGCGGCGAGGTGATGTAGGGGCCCTCGACCACGACATGGTCGCCGCCAATGTTCTTCTCGTAGTCCGACATATGCGGGTCGATGCCTGGCGCATGCGCCAGCGGTTCGCCCCTGGCCGCCAGTTCATGGATGTTGGAATTGCGCACGGCGCGGTGCTTCTGGCAGGTCGGCGCCGGATAGCCGCCGCACATGCCGCCATTGTCGAACACACGCGAAGAGTGCTCCGAGGTGTGGAGCCGCAGATGCGAGGTCTTGTTGATCAGCCAGGTCGAGACGAAGGAACAGCCGCCGCGATATTTGCCGGCACCGCCGGAATTCGGCACGATCGAACGGCCGATATAGACCATCGGCATCGACTGTTCCCAGACCTCGATGTTGCCCATGTCGGATTCCGGGTTCCAGCCGACATAGGCGGTGTCGAGACCGTCCTTGATGGCGAGCGCGCCGGAGCCGGCGGCGGCGCATTCGAAATGCGCCATACCGAACGGCGTGCCGTACTGGCTTTCGCCGCCCATCTCGATCATCGGGCTGTTGACCTGGCCGACGAACGCCTCCTCGACGAAACCACGGGCAATGAAACTGCGCGACAGCAGCCGTTGGAACACGCCATAGGCCGGCAGCAGCAGCGCCCATGATGTGGCGGTGGCCACCATCTCGTTGTCGGGGTTGGTCCAGGTGCCGTGCGGCAGTTTCAACTCGGTCGCCATCCAGGCGCCGTCATTGACCAGGCCTTCGAAATTCATGTGCTGGGTCAAGGTGACGAACATGCCGCCATCCATGCCGGCCGGCGTGCAGTTCATCGAATGGTAGCCCCAGGGCTGGGTGCCCTCGAAGTCCATGGTGATCTTGCCGTCGGTGGTGATCTCCATCTCGATCGGGATGTTGTAGAGCCAGTCCGGATCGCCGAGCAGCTGGAAGCCGGGCTTGCCCGCGGTGACGTGGCCATAGAAGGTGTGGCCGCGATAGATGCCGGGCACGGTGAGCTGGCGGGTACGGGCAAGCTGGGCACGACGGCCTTCCTCGATGAACTCCTTCGACACCTTCATCCAGTAGTCGAGGCCGATCTCGGAAATCAGCTGCTTGACGCTTTCGCGCATGTCGATGCAGGAGGCGACCTTGGCCTTCTCGTCCAGCACCCAGTAGATCGGCATGCGCAGATTGCGCTCGCAGCGGATCACATAGTCGCGGCGGATCTCGTCATTCTCGCCGATCTTTTCGGCGCAGACGAACAGGCCTTCGGTGAAGCGTTCCTGCGCCAGGCAGACGTCGCCGCCGGGCGTGATGCCGCCGGCTTCGAGCTCGTGGCAGACCGCACCGGCCCAGCCGACCAACGTGCCTTCATGGAAGATCGGCACCACGTCCATCACGTCGGGCACCTGCACGGTGCCGATGAAGGCGTCGTTGTTGGCGAAGATGTCGCCTTCGCGGATGCGCGGGTTTTCCTCGTAGTTGTTCTTGATCATCCACTTGATGAAGCGGCTCATCGTGTGGACATGCACCATGATGCCGTTGGAGAGCGCGATGGCATCGCCCTCGGGCGTGTAGATCGCCACCACCATCTCGCCGACCTCGCGCACACCGGGCGAAGCCGAGATGCGGCGGGCCATTTCGCGGGCCGAGACGCAATAGGCGCGCAGCTTAGTGTGCAGCGTCTCGAATTTCAGCGGATCCTGGTTGCGCAGCGTGAGTTCCGTGATGCCGTCATAGCATCCGGTCTCTTCCATCAGCCGCTCGGAATCGAGCAGTCTTTCGCGAAGGCGCAGGGCCGAGGCAGGTTTGTCCAACATGGCGGTCGCCCTCTCAAGCGTGGGTGTAGTGCAGCAGCGTCCATTCATCGACATGGACGCGGTCCTGCGGATGAACGACGAGCGTCGTGGCGGGATGTTCGATGATGGCCGGGCCGATCACCTCATGGCCGGGCTGCAAGAGATCCATCTCGTAGAGATTGGCCTTGTGCCAGCGCCCACCGATATAGGCCTCGCGCACGCCCTTGTGGGCGGCAGCCGGATTGGAGGCACCGAGCGGCCGCTTGAGCAGCACCGGCTTGACCTTGTCGGCGGTTGCGATCAGGCCGAGCTCGGTGATGGTGAAGCCGGCCTCGCCATAGCGTGACACGCGGTGGTTGACCTTGGCATAGACCGCCTCGAACTCGTCGAGCACCTTGCGCATGTCGTCGGCCGAATTGATCTCGGCGAGCGGCGCCATCACTTCGACGTCCTCGAGCTGGCCGGTGTAGCGCATCATCAGGAACGGCACTGTCCTGATCTTCTCGCGCGCATGGCCGTCGGCGATCATCTCGTCGACGGCCGCCTTGGTCAGATCGTTCCAGACCGTGGTGACCTTGGCGCCGAAAGCGGCAAGCGTCGCCTCGTCGGCGCGCGAGGGGATATCGTGCTGCGTCGACACCGAATGACGGCGCATGAAATCGGCCGTGGTGCAGCCGAAGGCGGAGAAGGCGGCGGCAAACTGGAAGGTGATGATATCCTTGAAGCCGATTCCCCTGGAGCAGCCGGCCAGATGCAGCGGGCCAGAGCCGCCATAGGACAGCAGCGTGAATTCCGACGGATGGATGCCCTGGCCCGAGATGACGCGGCGCAGCGCGTTGTTGGCGTCGGCCTCCAGCATGTCGATCATGCCTTCGGCGGCCTCCTCGACACCAACGCCGAGCACGTTGGCGCACTTTTCCTCGAAAACCTTGCGGGCCTTCTCGACCTGCAGCACGACCTTGCCGCCGAGGAAGTAATACGGGTTCAGGCGGCCGAGAATGGCGTCGCAATCGGCGATGGTCGGCTCGGTACCGCCCCTGGCGAAGCAAATCGGGCCGGGATCGGAGCCGGCGCTTTCCGGTCCGAGACTGACTTTCTTGGTCAGCGGATCGACCTTGAGGATCATGCCGGCGCCAGCACCTATGGTGTCGAGATGCAGCGTCGGCACGTTGAGCTTGAAACGGTCCATCAGCGGCTCGTTCTCGATCCGCGTCTGGCCGCGCGTGATTACCCCCATGTCAAAGGAGGTGCCGCCCATGTCCGAGCAGATCAGCGAGTCATTGCCGATCAGCTTGCCGACATAGGCCGCACCCAGGATGCCGCCGATCGGGCCTGAAATCATGGTTTCATGCAGGCGCGGATGATTGATCGAGGTCAGGCCGCCGAAGGAGAGCAGCGTCTGCACGCCATATTTGAAGCCGTATTTCTTCGAGACGTCTTCGATCCCCTTGAGCTGCTTGCGGCCACGCGAGGTGGCGTAAGCCTCGATCAGCACCGAGTTCAGCCGCGACTGTTCGCGGATGACAGGGCGGACTTCGTGGCTGGTGTAGACGGTGATCTCGGCGCCGGCCTTCTCGATCTCCTCGCGGCAGATCTCGGCGATGCGCTTCTCGTGCACCGGATTGACATGCGAGAAGATCGTCATGATGCAGATCCCCTCGACCTTGTCGGCGATCAGCTTTTTCGCCGCCACCGCGACCTCATGCTCGTAGAGCGGCAGCACGATGTCGCCGAACTGGTCGATGCGTTCGGTGACGCCATGGGTGCGGCGGCGCGGCACCAGCGGGTCGGGATGATGATGGGTGACCGCATGCAGCCGGTCGGCGTAGGAATAGTCGGCCCAGGCCTGCAGGCCGCGACCCATCAGGATCATGTCCTCCAGGCCCTTGGTGGTGATCAGGCCGAGCCGCCGCCCGGTGCGCGACAGCAGCGTGTTGAGCATGCCGGTGCCGGAATAGAGGACCACGTTGACGCCGGAAAACAGCTGCTCCAGCGAGATGCCCCAGGCGCCCGCCGCGTCCTCGGCCGAAGCGAGGAAACCTTCGGCTTCGTTCTTCGGTGTCGTCGCCGACTTGCCGATCTTGAAGTGGCCGTCCTGATCGACAAGGATCGTGTCGGTCATGGTGCCGCCAGCGTCGATACCGATGACAATTGGATTGCCAATGATTGGCGAATTGCCAACGATGGGGCCGGTGAGGTTGGGCTGGGTCACGGTCGCCTCGGAATCTGGTCTAAGTTGTCGCTAGGCTAGATTCGACGGGTGGCCTCGCGCCATATGCCTAAAGACACAATGACGGGCTGACCGACATCGCCGAAAAAAGGGCATGCGCATGGGGACCATCTGGGCGCCGCTCGCCAAAGCGATCGCCGCCACCGGCACGGACAGGCATATCGACTGCCTGATCGACCTGATCGGCGCGGATATCGAGCACGACCTCGTCACCGTGACACGCTATTCGGCGACGCAGACGCCTGAATTCGTCAAGCACCGGCGCTTTTCGGACGAGATGGTGCAGCGCTACCTCGCCAGCTACTATGTCTTCGACCCCTTCTACGCGTCGTGGCGGCGCGAGCGAAGGCTCGGCATCATGCCGCTGAAACGGCTTGCCGACGACGCGGCCAAGCGCGGCCAGTACATTGCCGGCTTCCTGGCGCAGTCGGAAATCTGCGACGAGGTCGGCATCATGCTGGCCGATGGCGGCGACTGGTGCCTCGGCATTTTCCTCGACCGCTCGGCCACCGTATTCAAGGACAGCGAGATCGCCCTGCTGGACGAACGGCTGCCGGTATTCGTGGCGTTGCATGCGCTCGACATCAAGGCACGCGGAACCGAGTTCTCCCGCACCTCGGCGCCGACCGGCCCCGGCGCCTCGCCCCGGCAGGAGCCGACCATTCCGGCAAGCCTGTGGCCGGAGCTGTCGCTGCGCGAGCGGGAACTGGTCCAGCTGATCCTGGCCGGCCACCCGACGGCGAACATCGCCGAGCGCCTCGGCATCACCGTCGGCACCGTCAAGAACCATCGCCGCCGCATCTACGAAAAACTCGACATCACCACCGAGCGGGAACTGTTCCTGCAGTTCTTCCAGTACCAGGTGGACCGATGAGGCGGCTGCGCCCATTCGCAGGAACATTCCCTGCGTCGGCGGATGCAGCTACAATTCTGCGTGACGGGGGCAACGAAGGGAGCGCTGCACGCGTATGATTGCCAACGCCCGAATCGACGAGAACGCAAGAAAGATATGGGAAAGCCATGACACCGAGTGACAGGTCGGCATGCGCGACAACCTGCCAGGGGCTCGCCATTGCCATGCGAGCGGCGAAGGCTACGGCCATCAGGGTGGAGTGTGCATCGTTTGCTTAGGGCCGAACCCGTAGCGCTGTCCGATGACGAGCTTCTGGATCGCTACCAGCGTGCGGCCTTCGACTATTTCCTGGAGAATGTGAACGCGGAGAACGGGCTGGTCGCCGATACGTCGCGGCCGAATTCGCCGGCCAGCATCGCCGTCGTCGGTTTCGCCCTGTCCTGCTATCCGATCGGCGTCGAGCGAGGCTGGATGACACGCGAGGCGGCGGTGAAGCTGACCCTTGCGGCACTGCGCTTCTTCTCGACCTCCACGCAAGGCAATGGCGACGACGTCACCGGCCACAGAGGCTTCTACTACCACTTCCTCGACATGCGAACCGGCCTGCGCGTCTGGCGCTGCGAGCTGTCCATGGTGGATACGGCATTGCTGATCGCCGGCATTCTCGTCGCCGGCGCCTATTACTCCGGTGACAATGACGAGGAAGCCGAAATTCGCCAACTGGCCGAGGCGCTCTATCGGCGCGTCGACTGGCGATGGGCGCAAGGCAGCAGTCCAACCTTGCGGCAGGGCTGGAAGCCGAAGAGCGGCTTTCTCCACTATGGCTGGGAAGGCTACAACGAAGCGACGATCCTCTATGTGCTGTCGATGGCCTCGCCCGACAGCCCGACTTCCGACGACAGCTACGAAGGTTGGACCGCGACCTACCAATGGGAAAACATCTACGGCTACGATGTGCTCTATGGCGGACCGCTGTTCATGCACCAGTTCTCGCATGCCTGGATCGATTTCGCCGGCATCCGCGACGCTTTCATGCGCGAGAAGAATTCGGACTATTTCGAAAACAGCCGCCGCTCGACCTACCTCCACCGCGACTATGCGCGGCACAACCCCTATGGCTATGGGGGTTACGACGAGAACCTGTGGGGACTTTCGGCAGGCGACGGGCCGGGCGGCTTTCGCACCAGCGTGGAGCGACAGCGTCGCCGGTTTTCCGGCTATGCCGCGCGCGGCGCGCCGTTCGGGCCGGATGACGGGACGATCGCACCATGGTCCTACCCCGCGTCACTGCCTTTCGCGCCGGAGATCTGCCTGGCGGCGTTGCGCCATCTCGGGGATCGCTACCCCGAGGTGGTCGACAATTTCCGGCTGCCGAGCGGCTTCAACCCGACACTGGCGAACCGGCGAAAATTCGGCCGCAACGGTTGGGTGTCGGAAGGCCACTACGGCCTGGACCAGGGCATTGTGGTGATGATGATCGAGAACCACCGCTCGCGCCTGGTCTGGAAACTGATGCGGTCCAACCAGCACATCCGTCGAGGCTTGCGCAAGGCGGGCTTCACGGGTGGATGGCTGTCGAGGGATGACGGCGATGGCGCGTGACCGGACTGCCGCCTTCCCTGTCGACCGCAATGACATCGAGCTGATCCAGTACGCCCATCCACCGCACTGGAAGAACCCGGAGCCGGACGGTCCCTACAACCTCGTCGTCATCGGCGCCGGGCCTGCCGGGCTGACCGCCGCCCGCGACGCGGCTGGCCTCGGCGCAAAGGTCGCGCTGATCGAACGCAACCTGATCGGCGGCGCCTGCGTCAATGTCGGCTGCATCCCGTCGAAGTCAGTCATCCGCACGGCCAGGCTCTATGCCGATATGCGCGATGCCGAAAGTTTTGGCGGCGACACGCCGGAGCGTCTTCACGTCGACTTCCAGCGGGCCATGCGGCGCATGCGGCAAATCCGGCAGCGGATAAGCCGCGCCGATTCGGCCGCGACCATCGCCTCGGAAGGCATCGATGTCTTTTTCGGCGAAGCGCGGTTTGCCGGACCGGACGCGGTCATGGTCGCCGGAAAGACGCTGCGTTTCAAGAAGGCGCTGGTCGCGACGGGTGCCCGTGCGAGCCTGCCGACAATTCCGGGGCTGGCCGAAGCCGGTTATCTCAGCAACGAGACCGTGTTCAACCTCACGGCCTGCCCGCCACGGCTTCTGGTCATCGGCGGCGGACCGCTCGGTTGCGAGGCGGCGCAGGCCTTCTGCCTTCTGGGCGCGAAAGTCATCCTGGCCCAGCGGGATCCGATGTTCCTGCCCGGCGAGGAGCGCGACGCCGCCCAGGTCCTTTCGGATGCGCTGGCGCGCGAAGGGGTCGAGGTTCGGCTCAACACCGAGGTCGTGGCGGTGCGGACGGCAGGCGGCAAGAAGCTCGCCGACCTGCTGCGGGACGACGACACGACGACGATTTCCGTCGACGAGATCATCACCGGCATCGGCCGTTCGCCCAATGTCGACGGTCTCGACCTGGAAAACGCCGGGGTGGCATACGATGCCAACGGCATCAAGGTAGACGATTATCTCAGGACCACAAATCCGCGCGTCTATGCGGCGGGCGATGTCTGCCTCGACTACAAATTCACCCATATCGCGGAGGCAACGGCCCGCATCGTCGTGCAGAACGCCCTGTTCCTCGGGCGCAAGAGGGTGAGCCAGTTGGTCGTGCCGTGGTGCACCTATACCGATCCGGAAATTGCCCATGTCGGCCTCTATCCGGCACAGGCGCGCCAGGATGGCATCCCGGTCAAGACCTATACGGTGCTGATGCACGACGTCGCGCGTGCGGTCATGGACGGCGAGGAGGAGGGCTTTGTCAAAATCCACGTCAAGGAAGGGTCGGATCGCATCCTGGGCGCCACGGTCGTCGCCAGCCATGCCGGCGAGATGATCAATGCGGTGTCGCTCGCCATAAAATCCGGTATGGGACTGCACGCGCTGGCCGACGTCATCCATCCCTTCCCGACGCAGGCACAAGGCATAAAGATGGCCGGCGACGCCTACCGGCGAACCCGGTTCACCTCACTGTGGAAGCGGTTGTCGGCGCGCTGGCTGGCGTGGTCCAGGCGCTGACCCTTGCGGGCCGTCGGCATCAAGCTTGCACCGGACATCCCAGAGGATCATGCGCTTGACGAAAGCGCCGTTCAGCTAAACTAGTCGAACCCCTTTTTGTGATTGCGGAACCGTCTGGAATGCCGTCTGGAACAGAGCCTTGGAGCGCCGAACGGCGTGTGCTGGTTGTGTCGCACGATCCGGCCTTTCCGCCGAAGTCCGGCACGGATCTGCGCAACCACCGCAATGCCGTGGCGGCAGCGGCGTTCGGACCCGTCTGCCTGGCATCGGTGCGGCCGCAGGCTGTGGAAGCCGTCGATCCGCCGATCCGCATCGAGGCCCTGTCGATCGACGGTGAAGCTCGCACCGGTTCGATCGGCTGGTGGCGCATAAGGGCAGAACATCGCATTTTGCGCTCTGCCCTGACGCGGCTCGAGACACTCGTTCGAGACTTCCGCCCGGACACAATTGTGGTCGAGAGCATCGGCCTGTACAAGCTGCTGCAGCCTTTGAGACCCCTGACGAAAAAGCTCATCCTCGACATGCATAATGTCGAGTCCGACCTGGCGGGGCAATTGCATCGGGCCGAAAAGGCGCGATCCGCCGCGGCCAGGCTTGCCACGGCCATTGCCATCAGGCGCCTCGAAGGAAAGGCGCTTTCCCTCGTCGACAGGGTCTGGGTCTGCTCGAACGAGGACCGCGAAAGGCTGATGACCCTTTTCCCGCACAGAGTGCCGGTCGATATCGTTCCGAACGGAATTCCCCACGCTAGCGATATCCCCGAAACGCTGCCCGCCGAGGCTGCGGCCGACAATGGCTTTCCGGTGATCCTGTTCGTCGGCCATCTCGACTATCCGCCAAATGTCGATGCCGCCAAGAGATTAGCCGGCATCATATTTCCTCGCATCCAGGCGGCTTTTCCGGCGGCGACGCTGGTTATTGCCGGGCGTAGGCCGAAGCCTGCAGTGCGTGCGCTGGCCGGATTGCAAGGCGTGGAGCTCATCGAAGACCCCGAAACCATGGCGCCACTCCTGTCCAGGGCGCATCTCACCATCATCCCGCTTGCGGCTGGCGGCGGCACGCGCATCAAGATCCTGGAGGCGATGGCCTGGGGCGTGGCGGTGATCGCGACACCGCTGGCCGCCGAGGGGCTTGGCTTTGTCGAGAACCAGGAGTTGCTGCTCTCGGACAGCGATGAGGTGCTAGCCGACATGGCGGTGGGACTTTGCCTGGACGCTGAACGCAGAGCAAAGCAACGCATCCGCGCGCATCAGGCGGTCTGGGCCAGGTTCGGCCCGCGAGCCATCCGCAACGCCGTTCGCGACGGGCTGGGGCTGGACGAGGCTGGTGGTGATTGAGGCGCCGAAGCATCCGCTTCAGTCGTGCAGTTCCCGCGCTATCGGCGGGCCGACCGAAAAGCCCGAGAATGTAACCTCAAAACCCTCGCGTTGCGGTGAACAGCACATCATGCCGACATCGATCGCCTTCGAGATCGGAAAATAGGCAAGCCGCACGGGCTTCCAGTAACCATCGGAAGCATCGAGATACTGGATGCGGATCGTCTCGGCATGACGGGTCAAGCGGATCCGCACACCGTGCGGGCTGGCCGGAATGGTGGCCAGCGACCAGTCCGAGGCATCGTTGGTGACGACGACGGAAAAATACATCACGCCGTCGGTGTATTCGATACCGGCCTTGATCCAGTGCGTTTCGCTCAGCCGGACCATCAACCCCGCCTGGTCGTAGAGCACCTCGTAACGCCCTTCGACCGTGACCTCGGCGGTGAAATCGCCCTCGACCTTACGGTAGAGGAAGTGGCCGTTGTCGCGCCAGAAACCGTAGAAGGTTTCGCGCCAGAAATCGGTCTCGTTGCCGGTGCGCACACGAACTGTATCGCCGTCGATGGCATGGTGCGGCGGCGGATTGAGCCAGGTCAGGTCTCGCAATGTCATCGCCGCGCGCCGGTCCGGTGTCCTTGATGTTGCCGTGTCGCCGGCATGATCGGCCCGGGCGGCCGATCAGCCCGGCATGATCGGCACTGGCCGATCAGCCTGCGAACGTATAGGCGGTCTTCACCGTGGTGTAGAATTCCATGGCATAGCGGCCCTGTTCGCGCGGGCCGTAGCTCGACCCCTTGCGCCCACCGAAGGGGACATGGAAGTCGACACCTGCCGTCGGCAGATTGACCATCACCATGCCGGCCTCCGAATTGCGCTTGAAGTGCGTGGCGTGCTTGAGGCTCGACGTGCAGATGCCCGAGGTCAGCCCGAACGGCGTGTCGTTGGCGACAGCCAACGCCTCGTCATAGTCCTTGACGCGGATGACGCTGGCGACAGGTCCGAAAATCTCCTCGCGCGAGCTGCGCATGGCATTGGTGGCTTCGGTCAGCAGGGCCGGGCTGAGATAGAAGCCGGGCGTCTTGCGGTCGAGCCGTTCGCCGCCGAAGGCGAGCGTGGCACCTTCCCTGACGCCGATGGCAATATAATCCTCGTCCTGCTTCAACTGGGTCGCGTCGACGACAGGGCCGATCTGGGTCTGCGCGTCGAGAGCGTCGCCGACGATCAGTTTGCCCATACGATCCTTGAGGGCATCGACGAAACGGTCATGGATGGCGTCGGTCACGATCAGCCTGGACGAGGCCGTGCAGCGCTGGCCGGTCGAGAAGAAGGCACCGTTGAGCGCGCAATCGACAGCGACCGCAAGGTCGGCATCGTCAAGCACGACCAGCGGGTTCTTGCCGCCCATTTCGAGCTGGAACTTGCGCATGTGCTCGACGCTTGCGGCGGCGACGCGCTTGCCGGTGCCGACCGAACCGGTGAAGCTGATGGCGTTGACATCGGGACTGTCGAGCATGGCCTGACCAACGACCGAGCCCTTGCCCATGACGAGATTGAGCACGCCCTTCGGCAGGCCGGCGCGATGCAGGATGTCGACGATGGACCAGGCGCTCTCGGGAACCAGCTCCGCCGGCTTGAAGACGACGGTGTTGCCATGGGCGAGCGCCGGAGCGATTTTCCAGGCCGGAATGGCGATCGGGAAATTCCACGGCGTGATGATGCCGACCACGCCGACGGCTTCCCGGGTGATCTCGACGCCGACGCCCGGCCGCACGCTTGGCACGACCTCACCGGACAGGCGCAATGTTTCGCCGGCGAAGAAATCAAATATCTGGGCGGCGCGAATGGTCTCGCCGATGCCTTCGGCCAGTGTCTTGCCTTCCTCACGCGCCAGATTACGGCCGATCTCGTCCTTGCGCGCCATGATCTCGTCCGACGCCTTTTTCAGCACTGCGTGGCGCGCCAGCGGACCGGACCGGGACCATGCCGGAAACGCGGCCTTGGCGGCAGCGATTGCCTGCCCCGCCTGCGCGGCACCCGCCGAGGCATAGTCGCCGACGACATCGCCGGTATCCGAAGGGTTGATGTTGCGGGAGCCGGCGTCGCCGACCCATTCGCCATCGATGAGGTTCTGTCGAAACAGGGTCATGTCTTGTCTTCCTGCTGGTTGGCCGCCCGGCGGCATCTGTCTGAATTGGTATTTGCCAGACAATTGCCTTGCGGGAAAGCATGCAGTGGGCCAGCCGCCCGCGACAAAAATCCCCCGCCTGGCATCATGCTGATGGCGCGGCGGCGTTAGCGCCATACGATCCCCAGTCCGGCTAACATCAATGAGGCATCATCCGGCGCAGGCCGAATTGATCTGGACATATGTGTCCATAGCCTTGATTTGCCTGATACAGCGTGTCATGCGTCGTGCCTATGGAAGCCACCGATACGACGATCCAGCGCGCCGGCGCCACCGGAAACATCAAGGCCACTCGCGAAGATTGGCTCAAGCTGGCGCTTGAAACGTTGATCTCGGATGGTGTCGAACGCGTTCGCGTGCTGACGCTTGGCCAGAAGCTCGACGTCTCGCGCTCCAGTTTCTACTGGTATTTCAAGAGCCGTCAGGACCTGCTCGACCAGTTGCTGGACTACTGGCGGCAGACCAACACCAGGTTCATCGTCGAACGCGCCAGGCGGCCCTCCGCGACCGTGATCCGCGGGGTGATGAGCATCTTCGAATGCTGGGTGGACGAAAGACTGTTCGATCCCCAGCTCGATTTCGCGATCAGGGCATGGGCCCGGCGCTCGCCTGCCATAAGGCGTGCGCTCGACGAGGCCGATGCGGAGCGCGTCGATGCCATTCGCGACATGTTCATGCGCCATGGCTATGAGGAAGAAGACGCGTTCGTGCGCGCCCGCGTGCTGTATTTCATGCAGATCGGCTATTACTCGCTCGAACTCAACGAGCCGATGAGCAGCCGTTTGCCTCACGTCGCCGCTTATCTGCGCAGTTTCACCGGCCAGGAGCCTTTGGCGGAGGATGTCGAGGCGTTCTCGCGCTACGTCGAGAAGACTGTTTCCGCCAACCGGTGACACAGCCATCGGTCGCCGCGCCCTGACAACGCTACTCGCGCGCCACCTCAATAACCAGCCCATTTGGCTCCTGCCGAGCCATCGGAACGGCTCCGTGCGTCGACGTCGCATAGGTACTAGACACATATGTACAATGCCGGTAGATTGTGCTGCTGAGAACCGGGCGGAGTGCGACAGGATGAAATCTCAATACCGGGCGATCGTCATCGGCGGCGGCGTGGTTGGGGCCTCGGTGCTCTATCACCTTGCGAAACTCGGCTGGAGCGACGTCGCGCTAATCGAACGCGAAGTGCTGACCGCCGGATCGAGCTGGCATGCGGCCGGCGGCTTCCATGCGCTGAACGCCGATCCCAACATTGCCGCTCTGCAGGCCTACACGATCGACCTGCTTTCGGAGATCGAAAAAGAATCCGGCCAGAGCATCGGCATGCACATGACCGGCGGCATCTCGGTCGCCTCGGCGCCGGAGCGTTGGGAATGGCTCAAGGCCGCCTACCGCATCTTCCAGACCATGGGCATTGACGATGTCCATCTGGTCGGCGTCGACGAGATCCGGCAGCGCTGCCCTATCCTCAACACCGACGGCATGCTGGGTGGCCTCTATGCTGCGCGTGAGGGCCATATCGATCCCTCGGGCGTCGTCCACGCCTATGCCAAGGCGGCGAAGCGGCGCGGCGCCGACATCATCGAGCACAACCGCGTGCTGGAACTGAACTGTCGCGCCGACGGCGGTTGGGACGTTGTCACCGAGAAGGGCACGCTGATTGCCGAGCATGTCGTCAACGCCGGCGGCCTATGGGCAAAGCAGGTCGGCCGGATGGCCGGCATCGACCTGCCGGTCTCGCCGATGGAGCATCATTATCTTGTGACAGAGGCGCTGCCCGAAATCCAGGCGCTGGACAGAGAGTTGCCGCTGATCGTCGATCTCGAAGGCTTCACCTACATGCGCCAGGAGCAGAAAGGCCTGCTGCTCGGCATCTACGAGATCAACCACAAGCACTGGAACATGGACGGCGCACCGTGGGACTACGGCATCGAGCTGATCCAGGAGGACACCGACCGCATTGCCGACGAGCTGGCGCTCGGCTTCAGCCGTTACCCCTGCCTGGAGAATGCCGGCATCAAGCGCTGGGTGAACGGCGCCTTCACCTTCTCGCCTGACGGCAATCCGCTGGTCGGCCCGGTGCGTGGCGTTTCCAACTACTGGGTGGCATGCGGCGTCATGGCCGGCTTCCTGCAAGGCGGCGGCGTCGGCAAGTCGCTCGCCGAATGGATGATCCATGGCGAGCCGGAAGCCGATGTCTACGGCATGGACATCGCCCGCTACGGCGACTTCGCTTCCAACCGCGAATACATCAGACAGACCACCGGCCAGTTCTACTCGCGCCGCTTCGTCATGAGCTACCCCAATGAGCAACTGCCGGCGGGACGGCCTTTGAAGACGGCCGGCGCGCATGACGCCATGGACGCCACTGGTGCGCGCTGGGGCAATTCCTGGGGCATGGAAGTGCCGCTCTATTTCGCCCCGCAAGGGTTCGTCGAAACACCGACGCTGAAGCGCTCCAACGCCTTCGACATCGTCGCGCAGGAATGCCGCAAGGTGCGCGAAGGCGTCGGCTTGCTCGATATCACGGCCTTCTCCCGCTACGAGATCACCGGGCCGCGGGCCGAGGCCTGGCTGGATCGGATGCTTGCCTGTGCGCTGCCCAAGCCGGGTCACGCAAAACTTGCGCCCATGCTGGGCGAAAACGGCAAGCTCAAAGGCGACCTTACCGTCTTCAACTGGGGCGACGGCAGCTGGTGGATCATGGGATCCTATTATCTGCGCCAGTGGCATATGCGCTGGTTCGAACAGCATTCGGGCGATGGCGTCACGGTCCGCGACATTTCGGATACGGTCGTCGGCTTCTCGCTGGCCGGTCCCCAAGCGCGCCGGCTGCTCGAACGGCTGACGCATCAGGATGTCGCGCACGAGGCGTTCGGCTTCCTTGCCTGCAAGACGCTGGATGTCGGCCTGGTGCGGGCGAAGGTCGGACGCCTTTCGGTCGTCGGCGAGCTTGGCTACGAGATCCATTGCCAGGCCAATGAGCACGCGGCGCTGCGCCGCGCGCTGCTGGCGGCAGGCAGCGACCTCGGCGTCACCGAATACGGGTTCGGCGCTGTGAACTCGCTGCGGCTCGAAAAGAGTTTTGGCATCTGGTCGCGCGAGTTCACCCAGGATTATACGCCTGATGAAACCGGCATGGACCGCTGGATCGCCTTCGACAAGGGCGATTTCATCGGGCGCGAGGCGGCTCTCAAAGAGCAGGAGGCTCCATCCCGGCGGACGCTGGTTACGCTCGAAATCGACGCGGCGGATGCCGATGCCAGCGGCTACGAACCGGTCTGGATCAAGGGCAGGCTGGCCGGCTTCGCCACCTCCGGCGGCTACGGCCATACGGTCGGCAAGAGCCTCGCCATGGCGCTGGTCGAGCGTGAGGTGGCTGATGTCGATACGCAGTTGACAACCCACATCGTCGGCGTTGAAAGAGGTGCGCGCATCATCGCTTCGTCGCCATACGATCCACTGGGCAAAGCGATGCGGGCATGACGATCGAACCGATGGCATCCGCGCAAATGATCATGCAATGATCCCCGCCCTATTCCGAAAATCAGCCCTGCCCGGGACGCCATGACCCGTCGCTATTCCGCTTTGTCGCTCTTCAAGGAGGGGCTGGCTGGCCAGACCGGCTGGCAGCCTGCCTGGCGCTCGCCCGAGCCGAAGCGGTCCTATGACGCGATCGTCATCGGCGGCGGCGGTCATGGGTTGGCGACGGCCTACTACCTGGCAAAGAACCATAATATCAGCCGGGTTGCAGTGCTGGAAAAGGGCTGGATCGGTGGCGGCAACACTGGCCGCAACACCACCGTGGTGCGCTCCAACTACTATTATCCGGAAAGCGTCGAGCTCTATGGGCTGGCGCACCGGCTCTACGAGGGGTTGTCCACGCACCTGAACTACAATGTCATGCTGTCGCAGCGCGGCATGGTCAATCTTTGTCACAGCACCGCCGAAATGGAGGTTGGGGCGCGAACCGTCAACGCCATGCAGATCAACGGCATCGATGCGGAGCTGTTTTCGCCAGAGGATGTGCGCCGGGTGGCGCCGATCTACAACTTCTCGGCCGATGCGCGCTTCCCGGTGTTCGGCGGCATCTGGCAAGGCCGGGCCGGCACGGCGCGCCATGACGCCGTTGCCTGGGGTTACGCGCGGGCGGCGAACCGGCTCGGCGTCGACATCATCCAGAACTGCGAGATCACCGATTTCATCGTCGAGGGCGGCCGTTGCCGCGGCGTCCAGACGACGCGTGGCGCGATCCGTGCCGACCGTATAGGCATGGCGGTGGCTGGTCATTCCTCGGTGCTGGCGGCCAAGGCCGGTTTTCGCCTGCCGATCAACTCCTACGCGCTGCAGGCGTGCGTTTCCGAGCCGGTCAAGCCTATCCTCGACACGGTGGTGCTGTCGCCAGGCACAGGCGTCTATGTCAGCCAGTCGGACAAGGGCGAGATTGTCATCGGCGGCGGGCTCGACCGCATCCCTTCCTATGCGCAGCGCGGCAATCTGCCGACACTGGAGACGGTGATTGCCGGCCTGCTGGAGATGTTCCCGATCTTCGGCCAGTTGAAGCTGATGCGGCAATGGGCAGGGATTGTCGATGTCGTGCCGGACTCCTCGCCGATCATCGGCGAATCGCCCTTGCCCGGCCTGTTCCTCAATTGCGGCTGGGGTACGGGGGGCTTCAAGGCCATCCCCGCCGGCGGCACGCTGCTGGCGCAATTGCTGGCAACCGGCAAGCACAACGACATCAGCCGTCCGTTCGATCTGGATCGCTTCGCCAGCGGGCGGCTGATCGACGAAGCGGCCGGCTCCGGCATCGCGCATTAAGAGGACTTCATGCAGCTCTTCCCTTGCCCGTTCTGCGGTCCGCGCGACGAGACCGAGTTCCACTATGGCGGCGAAGCGGGAAACACGCGGCCGGATGGCGTCGATGTGCCGATCGAGCACTGGGCCGATTACCTCTATCTGCGCACCAACCCGAAAGGCACGGCGCGCGAAATCTGGGTGCATATGAACTGTGGCGAGTTCTTCGTCATGGAACGTGACACCGTCACCCACACGGTGGTGTCCTCAACCGCTCTCGGTGGGGAGCACGCGGCGTGACCGCCTCGCGCCTCGCCACCGGTGGCAGCGCCATAGACCGGTCACGGCCGATCCGCTTCAGCTTCGACGGCGCCACCGTGAATAGCTTTGCCGGCGACACCATCGCTTCGGCGCTGCTCGCCAGCGATGTTGTGGTCGTCGGTCGCAGCTTCAAATATCACCGGCCGCGCGGCATCTGGGGCGCCGGCGTCGAGGAGCCGAACGCGCTGGTCGATATCGGTGGCAGCGTGCCGGCGACGCCGAACACGCGAGCCACGACCGAGGCGGCGCGCGACGGGCTGGTGGCGAAAAGCGTCAACGCCACGCCAACCGCATTGGCCGACCGCAACGCCTTCCTCGATCGCTTTTCTCGCTTCATTCCAGCGGCGTTTTACTACAAGACCTTCATGTGGCCGGACTGGCACATGTTCGAGCCACGCATCCGCGCCATGGCGGGACTGGGCAAGGTCGATACGGACTGGACATCGCTAGGCTCAGCCGACCAGATCAACCACCATTGCGACGTGCTGGTGGTGGGCGCGGGGCCGTCCGGCTTGGCGGCGGCAAGGCTGGCATCCGGCGCCGGTCTGTCCGTCACGCTGGTCGACGACCAACAGAGGCCAGGCGGCTCGCTCGGCCACCGGGCTGGTGAGATCGACGGCAAGCCGGTCGCCGACTGGATCAAGGAGACGGTTGCGGAGCTTGCCGCGGCCGGTCACCTGATCCTTCCTTCGACCACCGCCTTCGGCGTCTACGACCACAATCTGGTCGGCCTGAACCAGCGCCATCGCGACGGACGGCCGGACACGTTGTGGCGGGCCAGGCCGCGCCAGATCGTGCTGGCGACCGGCGCCATCGAGCGGCCGCTGCCCTTCGCCAACAACGACCTGCCGGGCATCATGTCGGCGGATGCCGCACTCGCCTATCTCAGGCGGCATGCGGTGCTGGTCGGCCGCAGGATCGTCATCGCCACGAACAATGACAGCGCCTATGAAGTGGCGGAGGCGCTCGCCACGGCCGGCGCCGAAGTCACGCTTGTCGATCTGCGGCTCGACAGCACTCCCGCCGAGCCTGCCAATGTCCGGCTGATCGCGGGACGTAGCCTCGCCGCCGCGCATGGCAGGTTGCGTGTCCAAGCCGTGACGCTCGATGACGGCACCAGGCTGGATGCCGATTGCGTGGTGGTTTCGGGTGGCTGGACGCCGACCATTCATCTCTTCGGCCAGGCGAGGGGCAAGCTCGCCTGGAGCGAGGCGCGCGCCGCCTTTCTGCCGGGCGATCCGGTCGATGGCATCGCCGTGGCAGGCGCCGCAGCCGGTGCGGTTTCCCTGTCGGAGGTGTTTGCGGGCGCCGGCAAGGCGATTGCATCGCTCGGCCAGATCACGACAGCGGTGCCGCGCAGCACCGGACCTGAAGCGACGGGCGGCATCCTCGCGGCATGGCCGATGCCCGGCTCGAAGGGACGCATCTGGATCGACTACCAGAACGACGTCACGGTGAAGGACGTCGAACTGGCGGCACGCGAAAACTTCGTCTCGGTCGAACATCTGAAGCGCTACACCACACTCGGCATGGCGACCGACCAGGGCAAGACCTCCAACTTGCCGGGTCTCGCGCTGATGGCCGGGATCACCGGCCGCACGGTGCCGGAGGTCGGCACGACCACCTATCGCCCGCCGTTCACGCCGGTGCCGCTGGCAAGCTTTGCCGGCGCGCGCGGCGGCGAATTGATGGTGCCGGTGCGCCGATTGCCGCTGGAGAGCGTGCATCGTTCTAGCGGCGCCGTCTTCCAGGAATATGGCGGCTGGCTGCGCCCGGCCCACTATGGCGGCAACACTGATGCGGAACGCTCTATCGCGGACGAGGCGCGGCGTGCCCGCCAGTCGGTCGCGCTGTTCGACGGTTCCACGCTCGGCAAGATCGAGGTGATCGGACCCAAGGCGGCCGAGTTCGTCGATTTCATCTACTACAACACCATGTCGACGCTGAAACCAGGCCGCTGCCGCTATGGCTTCATGCTGTCGGAGAACGGCGTAGTCTTCGATGACGGCGTGCTGGTTCGGCTCGACGAGCATCGCTTCGTCGTGTCGTGCTCGTCCTCGCATGTCGCTGCCGTACATGCGCGGCTGGAGGAATGGCGCCAGGACCGCTTCGGGCGCGGCGCCGTCTACATCCATAACGCCACCGCCGAGATGGCGACGCTGACCGTTTCGGGCCCGAACGCCCGGAAACTGCTCGAAACGCTGGATCTCGGCCTCTCGCTCGACGATGCCGACCTGCCGCATATGGCGGTCGGCCAAGGCTCGTATGGCGGAGACGAGGTCCGCGTCGCCCGCGTCAGCTTCACCGGCGACAGGAGCTACGAAATCTCGATCCGGGCTGATCGCGCCGAGCCGCTATGGACGCATCTGCGCCATGCCGGCCAGGCGTTCGACGCGGTCGTCATCGGCCTCGAGGCGCTGATGATCCTGCGGGCGGAAAAGGGCTTTATCGTCATCGGCAAGGACACTGACGGCACCACGCTGCCGCATGATCTCGGTGTCGAGGGTCCGCGCGCCAAACGCCAGGGCGAATTCGTCGGCCGCCGCTCGCTGTTCACCGACGAGGCTTCGCGCGGCGACCGCATGCAGCTTGTCGGACTGACGCTGCCTCAAGGCGAAGCACCGCTGCCGACCGGCGCGCATGGCGTCAGGCGGAGTGACGGCAGATTGCGCAGCCAGGGCTTTGTCACCTCGAGCTACCAGAGCCCGACGCTTGGCCGCGCCGTGGCGCTTGGCTTGATCGAACGCGGCGCGGCACGTCACGGCGAGACGATCGACATCCAGCACCTCGGCAAGGTCAGGAGTGCGACGATTGCCGCCCCTTGCGCCTTCGACACGGCAGGAGAGCGGCTGCATGCGTGATCTCGCTGAAAAATGGTCTGTCGCGCCGGACTGGCCGTCGGCGGTCATCACGGCACCCGGCCTTGTGGTGCGCGTGGTCGCCGGCCTCAATCAGTTGCTGGTCAGTGGCGATCTCGACGCCTGGACGCGGGCGTCCGGCCTGGACGGAAATGGGGTCGGTGCCTTCGGCACGGCGCAAGGCGACCGCTATGCGGCGCGGCTGGCGCGCGACCGGCTGCTCGTCGTGTCGAACGGCCCACTCCCCGTCGCGACGGGCTGGCACGGAGAAGGCTTCGCGGTGACGGCGATCAGCGCCGGGCTGGAGGTGTTCGAGGTCGAGGGCTCGTCGCTCGACGCTTTCATCGCGCGCGGGACGACACTCGATCCCAGGCAAGCGAGTGCCAGCGCAGCACTTTCCTTCGCCGGTATCAGCGCCATCGTCTATCGCCATCAGGGCAGGCTGCGCATTCATGTCGATCGCGGGCTTGCCGCCTATCTCTGGACATGGATGGAAACGGCAGCCAGCAACATCGCCGCTGGGTCACTGGATTAGCCTGCTACTATCCGAGCTGGTCAGAGCGAAAACGACCAGAACAGGCAGGCCAGTGTCGCGGCGGCGAAAACCACGAAGAACAGGCTGCGCAGCAGCACATTGCGGCGCAGCTCGTTCATGACGAAGTGGCAACCGACGATCACTGCTGCAAACAGGAACCGCCAGTTCAGCAGCGCCCACACGGCGCTGCCCTGGCCGAAGGCCCATCTGGCGGCGAGACAGCCGACGATGGCGGCAAACAGCACGATCACGGTCCAGAAGACCGCATCGGCGGCATGGGTGAGAACGATGCTGGCCGCCCTGATCGGCAAGATCATCATCAACAGCGCGCTGAAGAAATAGACGGCAGCAAGCGGAATGAAGGTTCCGGCATCGGCAATGCCATCGAGCCGCCTTACGCCGATCGCGCCATAGGGATAGCCGTGCCTGGCCACTGCCAAGCTCAACGCCATGAGCAAGGCGGTCAGCACCGCGACCAGTGCGAAGGATGTGAGGGCTTTGCTCATGACGTTCCTGTCCCAGACGAATCAGACAGGAACAGATGTAGCGGGCGGTCGTAAATTGCGCGTAAGCGAGGCCAACGCCCACAGGAATTATCGTCGCAATCCGCCGGCGGAATGCTACTCGGCGGCGATCCTTCCAGCTGAGCGGCTGGCCAGCACGAAGCCGACCTCGTCCACCGCCTGGGCCGCACGTTTCAGGATCGCATCGGAGCGGAGCACGCCGTCGGTAAAATCCTTGTCGGTGGCGTAGACGGCGGTGGGCAAGGTGAAAGCTTCGAAGAAGCCGAACAGCGGCCGCAGCTGATGCTCGACGATCAGAGCGTGCCGCTCGCCACCACCGGTCGCGGTCAACAGGATGGGCTTTCCCCGCAGGGCGGCCGGATCGATCAGGTCGAAGAAATGCTTGAACAGGCCGGTATAGCTGCCCTTGTAGGTCGGTGACCCGACGACGAGCACGTCGGCAGCGAGGATTTCCTCGAGGATTGGGCGCGCCTGGCTGTCGAGATCGCGGCCCCATCTTGCCGTTCCCAGCGACGGACCGAGATCCTCGATATCATAGGTGCTCGCCGACAGGCCGTGACGGGCTGCGATGTCCCTGGTGACCAGATCGACGAAGGCGCGCGTCTTTGACGGCCGGGTGATGTTGCCGGAAAAGCCGACGACTGTTGGATTTGACATGGCAGTGGGCCTCTTGATGATCGATGTCTGATGCGGCGAACCTGTGCCCGCCGGTGGAAAATCAGCTCCAGGCGTGCAGCGGCGGATTTTCGCCGTTGAGGAAATACTTGCCGAGGATGGAGTATTTCCAGCGCACCGGATCGTGCAGCGTGTGCGTGCGGGCGTTGCGCCAATGCCGGTCGAGATTGTGCTCGGCCAGCGTAGAGCGGGTCCCCGCCAGTTCGAACAGCTTGTTGGTGGCAGCGATGGCGATTTCGGTCGACAGGATCTTCGCCTCGGCGGTGACGACCTGCGCATGCGCCACCGTCTCGGCGGTCGGCTCGGCCACTCCCCGGTCTATCGCCAGGCCGGCCTTTTCCAGCAGCGCCTGCGCCGCATGCAGGCGCAGCGTCAGGTCGCCGATGGCCTGGATGGTGTAGGGGTCCTCCCAGGCATTGTCGACGCCGCTGTCGATCCAGGCGCGGCTCTTAGTCCTGACGAAACCGACCGTCTCGTCGATCGCCGCTTGGGCGATGCCGGTGTCCACCGCCACCTGGATGATCTGGAAGATGGCGCCGTCGGCGGTCGGCTTGTCATAGCCCTTGTAGCCGGGCACCAGATGCGTCTTCGGCACCTTGACGTTGTCGATGATGACGGTGCCGGACAGCGTCGTGCGCTGGCCGAAGCTCGACCAGTCGTCGATCACCGTCAGGCCGGGCGCGGCGCGGTCGGCGATTGCATACCAGGCGCGGCCCTCGTCATCGAGCGCCACGATCGGCACCAGATGGGCAAGCAGCGCGCCGGACGAATAGAATTTCCGGCCGTTGACGACGACATGATCGCCGGCATCGGTGAAGCGGGTCTCGAAATCGGCGGCGCGCTTGGAGCCGAACTCGGAAAAGGCATTGCCGAAACGCGTGCCTTTCAGCACTTCGGCGAACAGCAGCTTCTGCTGATCCGCATCCGACACCGTACGAATGGCGGCGACGACACCAAGATGGTTCTGCGCAACCTGCCCGATCGAAGAATCCGCCGCCGAGATGATCTCGATCACCCTGGCGAGGGTGGCATAGGACAATTCGGGACCACCGAATGCCTTCGGCACATTGATCGACCACAGGCCGCTTTGCGAAAACGCATCGAGTTCGGCAACGGGCCAGATTCGCTCGCGGTCGCGCCGGGAAGAACCCCTGGCGAATTCGGCGGCGAGTGCGTGAGCGATGGCGATCGCCTCGGCGTCGTCCTTGATGATGTGCGCCGACGCGGTTGGCCTTGCGACTGGCGGCACGGCGGCGGAAGCGTGGTCGGTCTTGACGGTCGAGACGGTCATTTTACTGCTCCTTCGTATTTCGGTTCAGGCAACGGCATGGAGGTGAGCTGGTTTGGCGGCCGGCGATGCCTGTTGCCCCAGGTAGAAGGCCCGCACATCCTCACGCTGGCGAAGCTCGGCGGCCGCACCAGAGAGAACGGAGACACCGTTTTCGAGCACCGTGGCGTGGTCGGCATATCCAAGCGCGACCGCCGAGTTCTGCTCGGCGACGAGGATCGACAGGCCGGTCTCGCGGTTGAGTTTCCGGAGCGTCTGGAAGATGTCCTGGACGATGACCGGCGCGAGCCCCATCGACGGTTCGTCGAGAACCAGAAGACGCGGCCGCGACATCAACGCGCGGCCGATGGCCGTCATCTGCTGCTCGCCGCCGGAGGTGAGGCCGGACAAGGTCCGGCGCTTCTCCTTGAGACGGGGAAAATAGCCGTAGATCCGATCGAGATCCCCGTTGATCTCGGCGCGGCGGCCGCTGCGGCCAATGCCGCCGGCGACCAGGTTCTCCTCGACGGTGAGGCTCTTGAAGCAATGCCGCCCTTCCAGCACCTGCACCAGTCCGGCGCGCACCAGATCGCCCGGCTGGCGGCGCGAGACATCGCTGCCGTCATAGCGGATGGTGCCGGCGTTGACCTGACCGCGCTCCGCCGGCAGCAGGTTGGAGACGGCCTTCAGCGTGGTGGTCTTGCCGGCGCCATTGGCGCCGAGCAGCGCCAGGATCTCGCCGCGCCTGATCTCGAAGTTGACGCCGTGCAGCGCGGTGATGGCGTGGTTGTAGGTCGCATGGACGGCGTCCACGACAAGAATGACGTCATCGTTCGGCATGAGCTCTTATTTCCCGTGGTTCGAAAACCGAGAAAGGGCGGGCGTCGCGGACAACTCGCCGTGACGACCGGGTTGGATTGATCAGTTGGTGGTCACGGCATCGGCGTCATCGGCTGTGCGCAACTTGATGCCCTTCTCGGCGGCATAGGCCTCGGCAGACTTCTCGATGATGGGCCGCAGCAGAGCCCAGTCCGGCGCGATCCAGTCGGAGACGACATTCCACTTCTTGCCGTCCCACTGCTGGAAGGTCACGTAGCCTTCGCCCTCGTGATTGTCCCAGCTGACATTGATAGAGTGGAACAGGTCCTTGGCGCCGAGCGCCTCGACCTTGGCCGGATCGAGCTTGAGATGTTCGAAGCCCCAGCGGACCTCGTCGCCGGTCAGCGTGCGATGGCCGAATTTCTCCTGAGCAACACGGATCGCCTCGACATTGAGGATGCCGTTGACGATGCCGAGGTTGTGGTAGACCGAGCCGATGCGCGACTTGTCTTCCAGATTGCCCTTGCCGGCATCGTAGACCGTCTTCACGATCTCCTGCACCACAGGGTAGCTGTTGCCGGAGGCCTGGGTGGTGATGGCGGTGTAGCCCTTGGCGGCGTCGCCGGCCGGGATCACGTCCTCTTCCGAATTCGACCAGACATTGCCGACGATATGGTCGACGGGATAACCGACCTTGACTGCCGTCTTCAACGCCACCGGGTTCATCACGCCCCAGCCGCGCAGGACGACGAAGTCCGGCTTGGCACGACGGATGGTCAGCCACTGCGACTGCTGCTCGTTGCCGGGATGCGGCACCTCGATCTGCTGCACGGTGAAGCCGTATTTCTGCGCCAGCAGCTCGTAGATCGGGATGGTCTCCTTGCCGTAGGGCGAGCCGTGATAGAGCACGACGATCTTCTTGCCCTTGAGCTTGTCGATGCCGCCTTCCTTGGAGGCGATGTAGTTCACGATGCCGGACGTCTCGCTGTAGGGATTGAGCAGCAGCGGGAAGACGTAAGGGAAGACACGGCCGTCGGTGGAGTCGGTGCGGCCGTGGTTGACGGTGATCAGCGGCACCTTGTCGGCAGTGATGCGGTCGATCATGGCATAGGCGATGCCGACCGAAAGCGGGTTCCAGGCGGCGGCGCCGGCATGGCTCTTCTGCCGCTCGTAGCACTCGACGCCGCGCTCAACCTCATACTGCGTCTCGCATTCGTCCCAGGTCAGCTTGACGCCGTTGACGCCGCCGTCGCGAATGTTGATGAGGTTGAGATAGTCGATGAAGCCGCCGAAGAAGCCGGTGCCGCCGGCCGCGTAAGGCCCGACGCGGTAGCTTTGCAGCGGGAAATATTGTTCGTCGGCGTGAGCGGCAGGCAAGGCCACCGACACGATCATCGCCGCGGACAGCGCCGCCGCCTTGATGGTGCTCAGGAAGGTCATGGCTAGGGTACTCCCGGTATGGGGCCGTCTTGGGTCCGGCCTCTGGTTCATTTTCAGTTCGGGGCGGTTGCCCCCGATGGCTCAAGTCGATTGCCAGGCCAGGAGCCGTCTTCGGATTCTGTCCCACAGCGCTACCAGCCCGTCGGGTTCGAGGATCAGAAACAGGATAATGAGCGCGCCCAGCACGATGCGCTGGCTCATGTCGAGCACACCCGAGTCAAAGAGATCGCCGAGCAGAAAACCGCCGAGGCGAGACAAAGCGAGCGGAAAGACGACGATGAGGGCGGCGCCGAAAAAGGCGCCGCGGATTGAGGCCAGGCCGCCGATGATGACGATGAACAGGATCTGGAACGACCGATCGAGGTCGAAACCATCCGGCTCGACGGTCCGCAGATAGGCGAAGGCCCAGATGACGCCGGCGACGCCGATGATGAAGGACGAGATGGCGAAGGCCAGAAGCTTGGTCTTCAGGACCGGAATGCCGATGATACCGGCGGCGGTTTCATTGTCGCGGATGGCGATGAAGTTGCGGCCGGTCTGCGACGACACCAGCCGATAGGCAAGAAACGTCACGATGGCGACGATGGTCAGCGCAAAGAGATAACGGCCGACGGCGCCATCGAGAGCAAAGCCGGCTATTGATAGTCTTGGCGCATCGATGACGCCGGAAGCCGAGTCGTTGGAGAACCAGCTGAATTTGGTCAGCGCCCACTGGACAAAGAACTGTGCGGCAAGCGTCGAAACCGCGAGATAGAAGCCCTTCAGCCGCAGGCTCGGCAGGCCGAAGACGATGCCGATCGCGGCCGCGACCAGACCGGCCAGGACAATGCTGCCGATCAGCGGCAGGCCCTCGACCCGCAGGTTCAAATTATAGGCGGCGAAGGCGCCCGCCGCCATGAAGGCGGCGCTGCCCAGCGAAACCTGGCCGGCATAGCCGGTCAGGATGTTCAAGCCCACGCCGGCGAGGCTGAGCGCCAGGAACGGCAGCAGGATGGCCTCGAACAGGTAGCTCGAGCCAAACAGCGGCACGACGCCATAGGCGAAGGCGAGCAGCAGGACGGGCGCGATCCATTTCGGCAGCACCGGCGCGGAGGAGAAATCGCTTGGTATCGCGGTCATGGCTCAGATCCTTTCGACGAGCTTCTGGCCGAACAGGCCGGAAGGACGGAGCAGGAGGAAGACGAGCGCGACGACATAGGCGAACCAGCTCTCGATGCCGCCGCCGAAATAGTCGCCGATATAGACCTCGGCGAGCTTCTCGCTGGCGCCGATAAGCAGTCCGCCGACGATGGCGCCGAGGATGGAATCAAAGCCGCCGAGCACCAGCACCGGCAGTGCTTTCAGCACCACCAGGGACAGCGAGAACTGCACGCCAAGGCGAGCCCCCCAAAGCAATCCCGCCACCAGTGCGACGAGACCGGCAGCAGCCCAGACGGTGCCCCAGATCAAGGGCAGGCGCAGGCCAACCGCGAGGGCCGCGAACTGGTCGTCGGCGACAGCGCGAAAGCTGAGGCCGATGCGGGTGTAGCGGAAGAACAACGACAAAAGCAGAACCATGCCGGCGGCCACCACGGCGGCGAAGATATCGAACTGGCTGATCAACACGCCGCCGATCTCCAGCGGCACGTCCTCGATGCCGAGATCGAGGCCGTGGACCTGCGTGCCCCAGATCAGTTGGGCCGCGCCCTCGATGATGTAGGAGAGGCCAAGCGTGGCCATGAACAGCGTGATCGGCGGCTTGTTGGTGAGAGGCCGCAGCACCGTCCGCTCGATGGCGATGCCGATCGCCACCATGATGGCGAAGGTGACCACCAGCGCCAGCGCGAACGGAACGCCGCGTTCGACCAGGCTGACGAAGGTGAGCGCCGCGAACAGGAGCAGCGCGCCTTGCGCGAAATTGAGCACGCCTGAGGTCTTGTAGATCAGCACGAAGCCGATGGCGACCAGCGAGTACATCACGCCGGAGAGCAGGCCACCGACGAGCACTTCGATGAAGAACTGGTAGTCGAAGTCGGCGATCATATGCCTGCCCCGTCCTCATTGTCCGAGGCGACGCCGAGATAGGCGTCGATGACGCGCTGGTCGTTCCTGACTTCGTCGGGCGTGGCGTCGGCGATCTTGCGACCGTAGTCGAGAACGGCGATGCGGTCGGACAGACCCATGACGACGCCGACATCATGCTCGATCAGCACCACGGTGGTGGCGAAGCGATCACGCGCGGCACGCACGAAGCCCGCCATCTCGCCCTTTTCGCTCGCGGTCATGCCGGCCATCGGTTCGTCGAGCAAAAGCAGGCGCGGCTGCGCGACCAGCGCACGGGCAAGCTCGACCCGCTTCTGCAACCCGTAGGGCAAGGTCCCGACAAGGCGATCGCGAACGGGGCTGAGGTCGAGGAATTCGAGGATCTGATCGGCGCGGCTCAGAGTGTCGCGCTGCTCGCCGCGCGAGCGGCCGATGCCGAGCACCTGGCCGGCGAAGTTGGAGCGGACCTTGTAGGCAAGACCCGAGGCGACATTGTCGAGGACGCTGAGGCCTTTGAACAGGGCGAGGTTCTGGAAGGTCCGGGCGACGCCGAGATGCGCCAGCCGCTGCGTCGGGACCTGGGCATAGCCGACATCATCGAGCAGGACATGACCGCGATCTGGCCGATAGACACCGCTGATGACGTTGATCAGCGAGCTCTTGCCGGCACCGTTCGGGCCGATGATGGCGCGGATCTCGCCTGATGGAACAGACAGGTCGATATCGGCCAGCGCGACGACGCCGCCAAACGACAGGCCGATGCCCTGAAGCGAAAGCAGCGGAGCGGCTTGCGCGGCAAGCCCGGTGGGCTCGGCGCGGCCTTCGGATGGCTGCGCTGGCGGCAGAGCTGACGTCAGGCCGCGCGCCAAGATTTCCGGCGCATAGACCGAAGCCTCCATAGCTCCGAGGGCATAACTTGGCAACGGCATTCCAATCGTCCTCGATTGCACCCTCAGGCGCACAAATCCTCGTTGCCGCTCGAAGGATCGAGCGCGCCGGGTGAGCTTCATTCGTGGATTGGCCGGCGTCTGTCCGGCCAACCAGTGGGGTGACTATTCCGCTGCCAGCGAGGCTGCCGCCTCGCTGTCTTCCAGTTCGCGAACGAGCGGGATGACATGCTTGCCGAAATACTCGACCTCTTCCTGGAAGTGCAGGAAGCCGAGCAGGATGAGATCGGCGCCGGCGCGCTTCAGGTCGACGATGCGCTCGGCGACCTGCCTCGGCGTGCCGATCAGGTTCGAGCGGAAGCCGTCATTGTATTGGACCAGATCGTCGAAGGACGATTTCGCCCAATTGCCCTCGCCTTCCGGCGAGGCCTTGCCGGCATTCTTGACCTCATGGCCAAAGGCATTGACCGCCTCAGGATTGGCCTTGGTGATGATTTCGGCGAGCACCGCCTTGGCCTCGTCCTCGGTCTCGCGGACGATGGCGAAGGCATTGACGCCTACCTTGACGGAATGGTTGTTGGCCTTTGCCTTGGCCTGGATGTCATCCACCTGTTTGGCGATCTCGGCCGGTGTGTTGCCGTTGGTGAAGTACCAGTCCGAAACGCGCGATGCCATGTCGCGCGCGGCGCGCGACGAGCCGCCCTGGAAGATTTCGGGCAGCGGATGCGGCGGCTTCGGCTTCAGCGAATATTCGTTGAAGCGATAGAAATCGCCACGAAAGGTGAAGCTGTCCTGCGTCCATATTCCGCGCAGCGAACGGATGAACTCCTCCGAGCGGCGATAGCGCTCGTCATGGTCGAGCCAATGCTCGCCGATGGCGTGGAATTCGCCACGGAACCAGCCGGAAACGAGGTTGATGGCGACGCGACCGTTGGTCAGGTAGCTGATGGTGGCGATCTGCTTGGCCGCCAGCGCCGGATTCCACGGTCCGGGCAAGATCGCCGCGATGACCTTGAGCGTGGTGGTCGCCGCCAGCAGGTCATGGCTGAACGCCACCGATTCATGCTGCTCGTCGGCGCCGTAGCCGGCGGTGAAACGGATCTGGCTGAGCGCGTAGTCGAAGCCGGCCTTCTCGGCGATCTGCGCCAGCTTGCGATTGTATTCAGCCGAATGGTTGGTGCGCTGCTCGATGTTGGAGATCACCAGGCCGCCCGAAACATTGGGCACCCAGTAGGCGAATTTGATCGCGTCGGTCTCAGCGTGTGCCATGAACTGTCTCCCCTTCAGGCGGTGTCGTTGATCGATCCGACCGCAGCCGGTTTTCACCAATATTTATTATGTTTATAGAATATATATACAAAGAAGGATTTTCCGTTTTTGAAGCCCTCTCGGGACGGAAATACCAATTTTGCGCGGCAGACCCGGCTTCCCGTTGTCAGCCCGCGACCCGAACGTGCCCGGCAGTAGCGCCGATGGCCTCGGCTGGCGTGTCGAGCTGCTTTGCGATCTCGGCCGCGACTGCCTGCGCATGGCGGGCAACCTCCGGCAGGCCCATGAGTTCGCCGAAAGTCCCGCGTGCCAACGGACCGGCGACAAACAGTGTCCTGACCGCCCTGCCGTCCCGGCCGACGGCGCGGCTGTCGCGACTTGTCTCGATACCGAGCCCGTAGGGATCCATCCCGATCAGCCCGGCCTCGGTCAGCGAGCGCAATGCCGGGTTGAGCTGCAGCGCCTGCCCATGCGCCGGGCCGGTGGTGTTGATGATGGCATCGAAGCGGGCCGTCTCGATCCGCGTCTGCCCACGCCGTTGAAAGCTGACCGCCAGGCTGTCGTCCTCATGGTTCGATGCGACAAGCCTGGCAGCAATATTGTCGAACGTGCCGGCTGCATGGCGGCGGTCGAGCACGGCCGCCACCTGCGGTGCGATCCTGAAGCGATGCACATCCCAGAACACGCGCAACTGGCGGACCAGCCTTGCCCGCTCCAGCGGCGCAAGTGCGGCCCACAGCACCGGCCCCTGCTGGCGCAGCTGGTCGAAGACGGACTGCCAGTTGACATTGGCCGCGTGTGCCGCTGCCAGCGTCGCACGGATGGTTTTGAGCAGCCGCAGCGCCGTTGTGGCCGGCACGGAGGCAAAGTCACCAAAGGGCTCACCCCTGATGTCCGGGTGGCCGCGCGAGCGCAACCCGCGGCGAGACAGCGCCAGGATACGGCCGCGATGGCCGCGACGATCGAGTTCGGCAACCATGTCGGCCGAGGTCAGTCCGGAGCCGACGATCAGCACCGACGCCTCCCGCCCGATCCCGGCAAGCGCTGCAGGAGCGTACGGATCGGCGATGAACCCCGGCGCCTCGGCCAGCGAGGCCAGAGCGGCGGGAATATTGGGCAGCGGATGCGTCGCCGCCAGGACGACGATGTCGGTGGCGACCGGCCTGTCCGAGGTGTGTACGGTCCAGCCCCTGCCGTCCTCGTCACGTGCGATATGTGTGGCGAGAGCGCCGACATGACGCACCGCGCCCGAACCGAGCCAGGGTGCGAGGTGCTCGGCGACATAGCGGCCGAACGCGCGCCGGCGTGGATAGACTTCGCCATTCTTCCAGATGGCGTCCGCATCGCGTTCGAGTTCACCGTCACGGCTCAACCAGCGCGCAAAATGCTGCGGATCCTCTGGGGCCATGCTCATTCTGACCGCCGGGACATTGACCCGGTGCACCGGCTCCTCGCTGGAATAGGCAAGGCCGCCGCCGAGCGCCGGTCGCGGCTCGATCACCGTGATCGACAGGCGCTCCGGTCGAGAAGCCCGCGCCAGATGCCAGGCCACCGCGGCGCCGGAAAAGCCGCCGCCGATGATGGCGACGCGCAACCGACGGGCCGGAGGAAGCGCGTTCACGAGGCGCTGGCGAGTGATTTCGGCCGGTGGTCGCCGGCAATTGTCTCGCCGAACGGGCCGGTGTTGACCGACGAGCCGGCGGCCTTCACCGGATGATCGGTCGGCAGTTTCGGCAGCACCAGTTCGCCAAAGCGGTAGGCTTCTTCGAGATGCGGATAGCCGGACAGGATGAAGGTATCGATGCCGAGGCGACGGTATTCATCGATGCGTTCGGCAATCGTGTCGGGATCGCCGACAAGTGCCGTGCCGGCGCCACCGCGCACCAGACCGACGCCGGCCCACAGATTGGGCGCGATCTCGAGCTTGGCGCGGTTGCCGGCGTGCAGTGCGCTCATCCGCGCCTGGCCGACCGAATCCATGCGGGCAAAGACCTTTTGCGCCGAGGCGATCGTCGCATCGTCGAGCCGGCTGATCAGGCTGTCCGCCGCGGCCCAGGCCTGTTCGGTCGTCTCGCGCGCGATGACATGCAGGCGGATACCGAAGGAGAGCTTACGGCCGGCTTTCTCGGCGAGTTCACGCACGCCGTCAAGCTTGCGCTCGACATCGGCCGGCGGCTCGCCCCAGGTCAGGTATTTGTCGATCTCCTGCGCCGCCACCACGGATCCGGCGTCGGACGAGCCACCGAAATAGAGCGGCGGGTATGGCGTCTGCACCGGCGGAAACAGCAGCCGGCCGTCCTCGATGCGGAAATGCTTGCCCTCGTGCTCGACCGTCTCGCCGCTCAGCACGCGCTTGTAGATCTGCAGGAATTCCTGCGTCACTTCATAGCGTTCGGCGTGCGACAGGAAAATGCCGTCCCCCTTGTTCTCCAGCGGATCGCCGCCGGTGACGACGTTGATCAGCAGGCGACCATTTGAGATGCGGTCGAGCGTCGCCGTCATGCGTGCAGCGAGCGTTGGCGATTGCAGGCCGGGCCGCACGGCGACAAGGAAGCGCAACCGCTCGGTCAGCGGCACCAGCGCCGAGGCGATCACCCAGGAATCCTCGCAGGCCCGGCCGGTCGGCAACAGCACCCCGTAGTAACCCAGCGTGTCGGCTGCCTTTGCTACTTGCGTCAGGTAGGGCAGGTCGACGGCCCTGCCGCCTTCCGATGTGCCGAGATAACGGCTGTCGCCATGCGTCGGCAGGAACCAGAGCACCTTGATGCGGTCAGGGATGTCGCGGGTCATGGCCTGCCTCCCGAAGTCCGACGACGTTGGCCGGTCATGCCAGACGGAATTGAGGGCGAGCGCAAAAGGTTGGGCATGGCGGGGTCCTGTCCGGGTGGAAAACCATATCGCCAGTGCAGATTGCTTATTCTATAAATTCTGTAGAGTTAGTTTATTCCAAATCCGCGACGGCGATTAGAATTTCTCTCCTCAGCTGGTGGCGCCGACCCGGTTCAACCCTTTGCCCAAACCGCCGAACCCGTGCTGCGATCGTCTCTTGGCTAGATCTTCCCCGGCACTCAGGCGGGATGCTGCAGCTGGCTCAGCCCGCCATCGACGACGAGGCTGGCCGCGTTCATGAACGGGCACTCGTCGGAAATCATGAACACCGCGGCGAGCGCGATCTCGTGCGTCGAGGCGATGCGGCCGCCGGGATGCAGCGCCATGGTGTCCGCGCGCGCCGCGGCCGGATCAGGAAAACTGTTCCAGTAGTCGATGGCCTTTTGCGTCTCGACATAGCCCGGCGCCAGCGCGTTCACGCGCACGCCCTGCCCCGCATATTCGAGTGCCAGCGATTTGGTCAGGCCGAGCAGAGCGTGCTTGGCGACGGGATAGGGGAAGGTGTGCGGAATGATGGTGAAGCTGTGCGTCGAGGCGATGTTGAGGATTGCGCCGCCGCCGCTTGCGATCATACCCGGCAAGACTGCCTTGCTGCAGTTCCAGGCGCCCTTGACGTTGACGTCGAAATTGCGGTTCCACTCCTCCTCGCTGGTGTCGAGCGGCGTCGAAAACACATTGACACCGGCATTGTTGATCAGCGCGTTGACGGGGCCGATTTCGTTGTTTGCCCGGCTGACAGCCGCGGCAATCGCCGCCCAATCGCTGATGTCGGCTGCGGTATGCCCGACATAGCCTTGTGGTGCGGCAAGGCCAGCGACAGTCTTGTCCAGCAGCGCGCTGTCGCGGTCGACCAGGAACAGTCTTGCTCCCTCGGCCAAACAGGCTTCGGCGATGGCGAGCCCGATGCCTTGCGCGGCCCCTGTCAGGAAGATGCGTTTGCCGGACAGGCGCTCAGCCATTTTGTTGCTCCAGTCGAAGACGCTCAACGCCGGCCCAGTGCCGACGAGCGCAGATTGTCGAGCAGGACCGCCAGGAGCAAGATAACGCCGCGCACGATGTACTGGTAGAAGGCCGGGATGTTGAGCAGGTTCATGGCGTTTTCGGCGATGCCCATGATCAGCACGCCGACGATCACGCCCGACATGGTGGCGCGGCCGCCTGCGAGCGAGACGCCGCCGAGCACGCAAGCCGAGATGACCGAAAGCTCAAGCCCGACCGCCGCGTTGGGCTGGCCGGAGGTGATGCGCGACGCGAGCAGGATGCCGGCGATGCCGCAGACGACGCCCTGCAGCGTAAAGATCCAGATGCGCGTCCAGTCGACATTGACGCCGGCCAGCCGGGAGGCCTCCGGATTGCCGCCGATGGCCAGCGTGTTCTTGCCAAAGACGGTGCGGTTGAGGACGAAACCGAAGACGCCGAAGAGAACGGCCAGCACCCAGATCGGCGTCGGTATGCCGAGCAGTTTCGATAGCGCCAGCTGGTAGAAATCCGGGCTGTTGATGCCGACGGCGCGGCCGTCGGACGCGATCAGGGCAAGGCCGCGCACGATCTGCATGGTGGCCAGGGTGGTGATCAGCGCGTTGATGCGGAATTTGGCGATGACAACGCCGTTGATGAAGCCGACGAAGGCGCCGCAGGCAATTGCCGCCAGAAGGCCGAGCAGAATCGAACCGGTGGCGTTCGACGCCATCACCGCGACCATCCCGGCGAAGGCGACGATGGAGCCGACCGACAGGTCGAAGTCGCGCGCCGCGAGGCAGAACATCATGGTGCAGGCGACGATGCCAACGGTGACCACCGACTGCAGCAGGCCGAGCATGTTGCGGTCGGTGAGGAAGTTCGGCACCAGAGCCGACACCAGCGCGAAGGCAACGATGAAAATGACGACAAGGCCCTGTTCGCCGAGCAGGATCTTCTTCAACCGGTCGGTCATGGCGGGGGGGTCCTCAGGATGCGATCGCGTCGGGGGTTTTCTTGTCGGGAAGAGCGGCGGCCAGGATCGCCTTCTCGGCGAACTGGTGGCGTGTGAGTTCGGCGCTGATGCGCCCACCGCACATCACCAGGATGCGGTCGCAGATGCCCATCACCTCCGGCAGTTCGGACGAGACGACAACGATCGCCATGCCGTCCTCGGCAAGCTGATAGAGAAGTTCGTAGATTTCCGATTTGGCGCCGACGTCGATGCCGCGTGTCGGCTCGTCGACGATGAGCACCCGCACGCCCTGCTCGGACAGCCAGCGGCCAAGGATGACCTTCTGCTGGTTGCCGCCGGAGAGGTTGATAATGTCCTGCTTGCGCGACGGCGTGCGCACCTTGAGCTTCTTGATGAAGGTTTCGGCGGTCGCGATCTCGCTGGCCCGGTTGAGCACGCCAAAGCGTGTGTGATGGCGGCGCGACGAGATGTTGATGTTCTCCTCGATCGAGCGGCCCTGGATGATGCCGTCATGCTTGCGATCTTCCGAGCACAGCACGATGCCGGCCCGGATCGCGCCATGCGGATCGGTGGCGTGGATCCCCTTGCCGTCGACGGTGATGGCGCCGCCCGAGCGCAGATCGGCGCCGAAGACCAGCCGCATCAGTTCCGAGCGGCCAGCGCCGATCAGACCGAAGAAGCCGACGATCTCGCCGGCTCTCGCCTCGAAGCTGGCCGGCGTCGTCAGCTTTGCCCCTGACAGGGCCTCGATCTTCAGGCGGACGTTGCCTGCCTTGCGCGGCCGAAAACCCCAAATGTCCGAAATCTCGCGGCCGACCATTTCGGCGACGACCTGGTCGCGGGTAACACCTTTCAGCGAAACATGGTGCGCCGCCAGCTTGCCGTCGCGCAGCACGGTCAGGCTGTCGCAAAGCCGGAACACTTCATCCAATCGATGCGACACATAGATGATCACCTTGCCCTCGCCGCGCAGCCGATCGATCAGGGCAAACAGGATTTCGCTTTCGCGCGACGACAGCGACGAGGTCGGCTCGTCCAGCGCGATGACGCGCGCGTCGAGCATGATCGCCTTGGCGATCTCGACCATCTGGCGCTCGCCGATCGACAGCGTCTTGACCTTGCGGCGCATGTCGATGTCGATGCCGGCCGATTTTAGCTTGGCGCCGACGTCGTCCAGCATCCTGGTGCGCGCGATGATGCCGGCGCTGGCGGGAAAGCGGCCGAGGCTGAGGTTTTCGGCAACCGTGAGCTCGGGAACGAGCTGCAGTTCCTGGTGGATGACGATGACGCCATTGTCGAAGGCATCCCGGGTCGAGGCATAGGTCTGGACCTTGCCGTCGATGCTGATCTCACCCGCGTCGGCATGCTGGTCGCCGGACAGGATCTTGATCAGGGTGGATTTGCCCGCGCCGTTCTCGCCCATCAGGCCATGCACGACGCCCTTGTCGACGCCGAAAGAGACGTCCGACAGTGCCTTGACGCCCGGATAGGTCTTGGTGATGCGCGAGAAGTCGAGAAAGGACACGGGCGTCGATCCTTGTTGTGCCATGACAAACAGGCGGCGGGATGAGCCGCCGCCTGTTTGTACAGGGAGGATTATTCGATGCCGAGGCCCTGGCGGACCTTCTGATAGTCGTCCCGCTTGGCCAGCGCGCCGGAGGTCAGAATCAGCTTCTCCGGTTCCTTGTTGTTGGCAACCCAGTCGTACATGTTGAGCGCCGTCTCATAGCCATGGCGCTTCGGCGAGATGATCACGGTGCCGACAAAGCCGGTGGCGGCCGGCTTCTTGAACTCGTTGATCGCCGAATCCGCGCCGCCGATGCCGACGCCGATCATGCCGTCCGCCGGGATGCCGACGCTCTCGGAGGCGCGCACGGCGCCCAGCACGGCTTCGTCATTGAGGCCGAAGGAGACCCACTTCTTGATGTCGGCGTGCGCATTGAGCACGACCGTCGCGGCGTTCAGCGCGGCTTCCGTGTCGGTCTTGGCCTGCGGCGCGTCGAAGATGTTCTCCGCCTTGAAGCCGTTCGCCTTCAGCACCGAGATGGCGCCTTCGACGCGATCGACCGCCGTCGGCAGCTGATCATAGGAGACGCGGATGGCGCCAACCTCGTCAGCCTTCCAGCCGCGCGCCTTCATTTCATCGACGATCGCCTGGCCGACGGCCTCGCCGATCTTGGTGGCCGAGATGCCCATGTGCGGCACGTCTTCCAGCGCCTTGCCGTCGGCACCGACCAGACGGTCGTCGACGGTCATCAGCTTGAGATTGTTGGCGGCGGCCTTGGCGACGATGCCAGGTCCGAGCTTCACGTCCGGCGTGCAGACGATGAAGCCTTGGGCGCCCTGGGCACCGAGATTGTCGATCGCCGACATCAGCTTCTCACCGTCCTCGGCGCCGATCTTGACGAGGGTGAAGCCCTTTTCCTTGGCGGCCTGGTCGGCGAATTTCCATTCGTCCTGGAACCAAGGTTCCTCAGGCTGCTTGACGATGAAGCCGATCTTGGTGTCCTGAGCGTAGGCAGAAGCGATCGTCGTGACGGACAGCACGGCAAGCGCGCCCGCGACGAGCGCGGTCTTCAAAAGTCGCATGATTACCTCCCAGCGATAGGCCGGGCGCTCAGCCCGGGTGTCGGCGTTTCTATTCGCTTTTATCATACTCGTCAATTGATCTGGTATGATAATTAAGGTACATGCTCTGACCAACGATCGCTGGCGCAACTCGTTTGCATCCGCTAATGCCGGGCCGGTTGCGCGAACTCGCAGGTTCGCCGCCTTGGAGGAGGGCTAAGGTGACCGAAATTTCGAAGAAGGCCCCGGAGGGTGTGACCACCCGTCGCCCGCGCGTCATGCCCGACGTGACCAAGGCGATGGCCTCGGACATCTTTTCCGGCCGCTACCCGGCCGGATCCTCCTTGCCGACAGAAAACGAACTTGGCGTCGAGTATGGCGTCAGCCGCACCGTTATCCGCGAGGCCCTGAAGGTGCTGGCCGCCAAGGGGCTGGTGTTGTCGCGGCCGCGCGTCGGCACCATCGTCTGCAACGAGGACGACTGGAACATCATCGACCCGCAAGTGCTGGCGTGGCATGCGCCGCATGCGCTGGACGACAAGCTCTTCGACGCCATCCTGGAAACACGCCGGGCCATCGAACCGCTGGTCGCCGAGCTTGCCGCGACGCGCGCGACTCTGCAGGAGATCGCCGATCTCGAAGCGGCGTGGCGCGGCATGGCAGGCGCCGGAGAGGATCGCGCCGCTTTCTCGCGCTCCGACATCGCTTTCCACCAGATCGTCTATGCCGCGAGCCACAACCCGATCTTCCGCCAGATCGGCAATCTGATCGACACAGGTCTCAAATTCTCGCTGGAGGCGACGGCGACGATTTCGCTCGAACGGCGCCTGGAAGCGGTGGCGGCACATCGCGAGGTGGTCGAGGCGCTGCGCATGCGCGACGCCGAGGCGGCGCGTGGGGCGGCAAACAAGATCCTCGACCTTGCGGCGCGCGACCTCGTCAGCGCCAAGAAACTCAAGAACAACTGAGACTGCGCATGAAAATCATCTCGCTCACCACCTACATCGTTCCGCCGCGCTGGCTTTTCCTGAAGATCGAGACCGACGCCGGCGTCACCGGCTGGGGCGAGCCGGTCGTCGAGGGTCGGGCGCTGACCGTCGAGGCGGCGGTCAAGGAGCTTGGTGACTATCTCATCGGCAAGGACCCGCGCCTGATCGAGGACCACTGGACGGTGATGCATCGCGGCGGCTTCTACCGTGGTGGGCCGATCCTGATGAGCGCCATCGCCGGCATCGACCAGGCGCTGTGGGACATCAAGGGCAAGGCGCTCGGCGTGCCCGTACATGAACTGCTCGGCGGCAAGTTGCGTGACAGCATCAAGGTTTATTCCTGGATCGGCGGCGACCGTCCGGCCGAGGTCGCCGCCGGCGCCCGGGAAGTGGTGGCGCGCGGCTTCCTAGCGCTCAAGATGAACGGCACCGAGGAACTGCAGATCGTCGATAGCCATGACAGAATAGATGCCGCGGTCGAGCGGGTAGCCATGGTGCGCGAGGCCGTCGGCCCCAACATCGGCATCGCGGTCGATTTCCACGGCCGCGTGCACCGGCCGATGGCGCGCATCCTGGTCAAGGAGTTGGAGCCCTACAGGCTGATGTTCATCGAGGAGCCGGTGCTGAGCGAAAACCGCGAGGCGCTGAAGGAAATAGCCGCCCTCGGCTCGACGCCGATTGCGCTCGGCGAGCGGCTCTACAGCCGCTGGGACTTCAAGTCGGTGTTCGAGGAGGGCGTCGTCGACATCATCCAGCCCGATCTGTCGCATGCCGGCGGTATCACCGAATGCCGCAAGATCGCGGCGATGGCCGAGGCCTATGATGTCGCGGTGGCGCCGCACTGTCCGCTCGGGCCGATCGCGCTTGCCGCCTGCCTGCAGCTCGATGCGGTCAGCTACAACTGCTTCATCCAGGAGCAGAGCCTCGGCATCCACTACAATGCCGCCAACGACCTGCTCGACTATGCCGCCAACAAGGATGTCTTCCGCTATGAGGATGGCTATGTCGCCATTCCCGATGGCCCGGGCCTCGGCGTCGAGATCGACGAGGACTATGTCAAGGAGCGCGCCAAGGAAGGCCACCGCTGGCGCAACCCGATCTGGCGCCACAAGGACGGTTCCTTCGCCGAGTGGTGATGACTATGCTTTCACCTGCGCCGCTTCGGGTGACTTCAGTCCATCAACCAGGTGATGAAGATCCGCCTCGTTCTCGTAGTGCAGGGTCGAGACCAACGCATCGATCGTAAATTCCGGATCGACCTTGTCTATTTGAGCGAGGTGAGCGGACGCAGCGGTCCGATCGCCGAGCCAGTGATAGGCCGCCGCGACAAAAGCGTGTTGGTTGGCATCCATCTTCGACAGATGCATGAAGGCCTCGATTGCTTCGGGATATTCGTGGGCTGTAAAGTGAGCTTTCCCAAGATGGCTCCAGAAGCGTTCCGGGTGGTGAGGGTTCAACCGCATCGCCTTGCGAATCCAGTCGGCCCCTTCCTTGGGGCGACCGAGCCAAGTCAAAAGCTCGCCGTGCTGGACCACGACGAGATCATAGTTCGGATTGAGTGCGAGAGCCCGCTCCTGGTGGTGCCGAGCCTTCGTCAGATCGTTGCGGCTGATGCTGATGGCGGCCAATATCCGCTGAACGTCGGCATCGTTGCTGTCCAGCGCTTGCGCCAACTCAAGCTCACGGACGACTTCGTCGAAAGCAGCGTCCTTATCGGCGCACCAGCCGTAGCCCCAAGCTTGCCCCAGGATGCAGCCCCGCCAGGCATGGGCATGCGCGTATTCGGGGTCGAGTTCCAGCGCTCGTGTCACCAGCTTCAGCGCCTCCTCATTCTCGGCTCGACTGCTACGATGGTGGCGGACCTTGGCCGCGAGCACGCATTCGTATGCTGCCATGTTGGCGGGTGTTTTGCGCGCCACGACATCCTGCTGCGCGGCTTCGACGCGGCCTGGCAGCGTGGCCACTATCGCTGCGGTCAGTTCGTCCTGAATGGCGAAAACATCGTCGAGCTTGCGGTCGTATCGCTCGGCCCAGATGTGCGTATCCGTGGCAGTATCGATCAACTGCGCCGTCACCCTGAGCTGACCGCCCGATTTGCGAACACTGCCTTCCACCAGGAATTGCGCGCCCAGCTTCCGGGCGATTTCGCGGAGGTTTACCGACTGCCCCTTGTAGACGAAGGTGGAGTTGCGCGAGATGACGAACAGCTCGTGCCGCCGCGAAAGTTCCGTGATGATATCCTCGGTCAGTCCGTCCACGAAAAATTCCTGTTCGGATTCGCCGCTCATGTTGGCGAACGGCAGGACCGCAATCGACGGCTTCACCACGCTGTGCCGGGCCGAGCCGTCCCCCGCTCGCGGATCGGCTGCATCGTCCAGCACCGCGCGCCAGACCCGTATCGGGCGGGAGATGTTCTTCAAGGCCTTCTCGCCGAGGTCCTCGAACTTGATTTCGAGCCGATCGAAGACCTGTTCGTACACGGCCTGGGTGACGCACACCCCGCCGACTTCGGCCATCTGCTCCAGCCGGGCGGCGACATTCACGCCGTCGCCATAAATGTCGCCCTCATCGAAGATGATGTCGCCGAGATTGATGCCGATCCGGAACTGAATGCGTCCGGCCTCCGGCACGTCGGCGTTGCGGCGACGCATGCGGATCTGCACCTCCGCGGCGCAGCGCACGGCATCTGCCACGCTCTGGAACTCGACCAGCATGCCGTCACCGGTGGTTTTGATGATGCGGCCCTGGTTCTTGGCGATCGCCGGATCAATGAGTTCGATCCGATGCGTTTTGAGCCGCGCAAGCGTGCCCCTCTCGTCGGCTTCCATGAGCCGAGAGTATCCAGCCATGTCGGCTGCCAGCACCGCCGCGAGCCTGTGTTCCATGTTCCAGCCTCGAAGCACGCAATTCTAGATGGCAAACGCTGCAATCAAAGCCGATCACGGTCACGCCGCCACCTAACAGCGCCGTCCCCGCGCGATCGGAAGGCGCCCACTCATAGCATTACTCGAAATGAGCGCATGCGGGAAGGAAATCGAACGCCGCCCATACCCGCTCGCGGCTGCTGGATTGGTCTGCCTGCTCGAAAGGGCAAGGTTTCATCCCAAATCCATCGCATTCAATAGCCGGTCGAACGGCTTCGAAAATGGTGGCTTCAGGAAAGTGCTTCGACCATGTTCGTAGAATAGGCCTTCAAATCAAAGGCTTTCTAGGAAAATCAACGGCCTAGAGGGAACTTGGTGGAGCCAATCGGAATCGAACCGACGACCTCTTGAATGCCATTCAAGCGCTCTCCCAACTGAGCTATGGCCCCACTTCCGGCAGTCAACCGGCGCCGTTTCCGGCGAAGAGATCCGGCGTGGGTTGGAGACCGCGCCGTTAGTGCAGGCGGCTTCTAACCCCGCCTTTCGTCAATATCAAGCCTAAGAGAGCGGCTTTTTCTTCACAGGCCACGAAAGCTGGCAAACGCCTGCTTTCAAGGCCGATCAGACCTCGTCGTCGTCGTCGCCGACGCCGATCATGTCGGCAACGTCGTCGTCTTCTTCTTCTTCGTCGGCAAGGAACGTGTCATCCTCGTCGTCGCCGAGGTCGACATCGTCCTCGTCGTCGCCGAGATCCGGCAGATCGTCAGCTTTGACGTCCTCGTCGGCCTCTTCGAGCGAGACGACCTCAACGCCCTCTTCGTCCTCGGCGTCCACTTCCTTCTCGGCCACTTCCTCTTCCTCCTCGAGGGCGGCGATCTTGCCTTCCTCGAAATAGGAACGCGGATAAGTCTTGCCGGTGTAAGGCGAGACGATCGGGTCCTTGTTCAGGTCGTAGAATTTTCGGCCCGTCTCCGGGTCGATACGTTTTGTGCCAAGTTCGGTTTTTGCCACGGCAAGCCTCGTCAATAAAAGAGTGGTCCCCTTAACCACAGTTTGCAGCGCTGTCAAAGCGAAAAGCCGGCGTCACAAAACCATGCAATGAAAGGCCTCGCGTCGATGACGACCATGGGGGATGACCATTTCGGCCCGCCGTGATACGAGACCGCCGCAACAAATGAAAAGCGCCGGCCCGCCGGCATTCCGCCCAGGGAAATTCCATGTCTCACGCCGCCCCCCCAAAGTCGGCCACCGCTCGCAAATCACCAGCCCTTGCCGGCACGGCGCGCGTGCCGGGCGACAAGTCGATCTCGCACCGCTCCTTCATGTTTGGCGGCCTCGCCTCCGGCGAGACCCGCATCACCGGCCTGCTGGAAGGAGAGGACGTGATGCGCACCGGTGCTGCCATGAAGGCGATGGGCGCGCATATCGAGAAGCGCGGCGCCGAATGGGTGATCCGCGGCACCGGCAATGGCGCGCTGCTGCAGCCGGAAGGCCCGCTCGACTTCGGCAATGCCGGCACCGGCTCGCGGCTGACAATGGGCCTGGTCGGCACCTATGACATGGAAACGACCTTCATCGGCGACGCCTCGCTGTCGGGCCGGCCAATGGGCCGCGTGCTCGAACCCTTGCGCCAGATGGGCGTGCAGGTGCTGAAGGCGACACCGGGCGACCGCATGCCGATCACGCTGCATGGGCCCAAGCATGCCGCGCCCATCACCTACCGCGTGCCGATGGCTTCGGCGCAGGTGAAGTCGGCGGTGCTGCTGGCCGGGTTGAACACGCCGGGCATCACCACCGTGATCGAGCCTGTCATGACGCGCGATCACACCGAAAAGATGCTGAAAGGCTTTGGCGCCAATCTGTCGGTCGAGACCGACGAGCGCGGCGTGCGCCACATCTTCATCGAAGGCCAGGGCAAGCTGACCGGCCAGACGATCGCGGTGCCGGGCGACCCGTCCTCGGCCGGCTTCCCGCTGGTGGCCGCACTGATCGTGCCGGGCTCCGACATCGTGATCGAGAATGTGCTGATGAACCCGACCCGCACCGGCCTGCTTTTGACGCTGCAGGAAATGGGCGGCAAGATCGAGATTCTCAACCCGCGCAATGCCGGCGGCGAGGATGTCGCCGACCTGCGCGTGCGTTATTCCGAGCTTAAGGGTGTCACCGTGCCGCCCGAGCGGGCGCCGTCGATGATCGACGAATATCCCGTGCTTGCGGTCGCGGCCAGCTTCGCCGAGGGCGAAACGCTGATGCAAGGGCTGGAAGAGCTGAGGGTGAAGGAATCCGACCGGCTGTCGGCTGTCGCCGACGGTCTGAAGCTCAACGGCGTCGACTGCACCGAGGGCGAGGCTTCGCTTGCGGTACGCGGAAAGCCGGGCGGCAAGGGTCTCGGCCGCCATCCGAACGGCCCGGATACAACGGTGCAAACCCATCTCGACCATCGCATCGCCATGAGTTTTCTGGTCATGGGGCTGGCAACGGAAAAGCCCGTCACCATTGACGACCAGGCGATGATCGCGACCAGTTTTCCGGAATTCATGGGGCTTATGAAGGGGCTGGGCGCGGAGATCGGGTAGCGAAACTCGCGACGGCAGTCGATTGCGCCAGCTGACGAGGGAGCGAATGCAATACATTCATTGCCGTTGGAAAAGCAGCCAACCCGATGTGCCGACTGATTACTGGACCGAGGTTGAGGATGATCGGTCCCTCAGCCGGGAAGTTCATTGCCGTGATGGCAGCGCCATAGGAATGATATCCTGGGCAACAAAGTTGGAATGGGGGACAGCTTGGCTAGAAGGCGCACCTGTTCCATATCTCAACGAAATCAATGCTCAACCAGATACAACGGCCGTCGAAATTGAAGGCAGTCTTTTCGAGGAAAAATGGCGGGAAGCAAAAGCTGCAAATGTTGAGTAGCCCTTTCACCATCGCCATCGATGGTCCCGCTGGCGCCGGCAAAGGCACGCTGGCCCGGCGGCTCGCCGACCACTACCGGCTGAACCTGCTCGACACCGGCCTCACCTATCGCGCGGTGGCCTATGCGCTGATCCAGCACGCGCTGCCGCTCGACAATGTCTCGGCGGCCGAAACCGCTGCGCGCCAGGTCGATCTGGCCAAGCTCGACCGGGCGGTGCTGTCGGCGCATGCGGTCGGCGAGGCGGCCTCGAAGGTCGCGGTGTTTCCTTCCGTGCGGCGCATCCTGGTCGAAAAGCAGCGCGCATTCGCCACGACGCCGCCAGGTGCAGTGCTCGACGGCCGCGACATCGGCACCGTAGTCTGCCCCAACGCCGACATAAAACTCTATGTGACGGCGAGCGCCGAGGTGCGGGCGCGGCGGCGACTGGCCGAGATCGAGAGCATCGGCGGCACCGCCGATTTCACCGAGATCCTCGCCGATATCGTGCGCCGTGACGAGCGCGACATGGGCCGCGCCGACTCGCCCTTGAAGCCGGCCGCAGACGCGCACTTGCTTGATACCAGCGAAATGGCTATAGAAGCCGCGTTTCTTGCGGCCATGGCGATCATCGACGACGTGCTGGCCAAGAGAGACAAGGCCTGAGTGGGTTTTTCCCTCGTGTTTCCGTTGCCGGAGGCGAAGAAAATACCCATATCGGGCACGAACCAGCCTGCCAGCATTCTTCATGCGCCGGAATTGCCGCTTAAAGAGCGGCCCAGGGCTTTTGTAGCCCGGAACGCCGGCAGGCCAACGCAACGCTAACCCACGGCGCCCGTCCCGCGACAGAAGCGGGGCACTCCAGGAGAAACAATGTCAGCTGCAAATCCCACTCGCGACGATTTCGCGAGCCTGCTCGAAGAATCATTCACAACAGGTCATTCCGGCGAAGGCCAGGTCGTCAAGGGCACGATCACGGCGATCGAAAAGGACATGGCCATCATCGACGTCGGCCTCAAGGTCGAAGGCCGCGTGCCGCTGAAGGAATTCGGCGTCAAGGGCAAGGACACCACCCTCAAGGTCGGTGACACCGTCGAAGTCTATGTCGAGCGCATCGAGAACGCGCTTGGCGAAGCGATGCTCAGCCGTGAAAAGGCCCGCCGCGAAGAGAGCTGGGTCCGTCTCGAAGAGAAGTTCACCAAGGGCGAGCGCGTCGAAGGCGTCATCTTCAACCAGGTCAAGGGCGGCTTCACCGTCGACCTCGACGGTGCCGTGGCCTTCCTGCCGCGCAGCCAGGTCGATATCCGCCCGATCCGCGACGTCTCCCCGCTGATGCACAACCCGCAGCCCTTCGAGATCCTCAAGATGGATCGCCGCCGCGGCAACATCGTGGTGTCGCGCCGCACCGTGCTCGAGGAGAGCCGCGCCGAGCAGCGTTCGGAAATCGTGCAGAACCTCGAAGAAGGCCAGGTTGTCGAAGGCGTCGTCAAGAACATCACCGACTACGGTGCGTTCGTCGATCTCGGCGGCATCGACGGCCTGCTGCATGTCACCGACATGGCATGGCGCCGCGTCAACCATCCGACCGAAATCCTCAACATCGGTCAGACGGTCAAGGTGCAGATCATCCGCATCAACCAGGAAACCCATCGCATCTCGCTCGGCATGAAGCAGCTCGAGAGCGATCCGTGGTCCGAGATCGGCACCAAGTTCCCGATCGGCAAGAAGATCAAGGGTACCGTCACCAATATCACCGACTACGGCGCGTTCGTCGAGCTGGAGCCGGGCATCGAAGGCCTCATCCACGTTTCGGAAATGTCGTGGACGAAGAAGAACGTGCATCCCGGCAAGATCCTGTCGACGACCCAGGAAGTCGACGTGGTGGTGCTCGAAGTCGATCCGGCCAAGCGCCGCATCTCGCTCGGCCTCAAGCAGACGCTCGAGAATCCGTGGCAGGCTTTCGCCAGCAGCCATCCGGTCGGCAGCCAGGTCGAGGGCGAGGTCAAGAACAAGACCGAGTTCGGCCTGTTCATCGGCCTCGAAGGCGATGTCGACGGCATGGTCCATCTCTCCGATCTCGACTGGACCCGTCCGGGCGAGCAGGTCATCGAAGAGTACAATCGCGGTGACATGGTCAAGGCGCAGGTGCTCGACGTCGACATCGACAAGGAGCGCATCTCGCTCGGCATCAAGCAGCTGGCCAAGGATACGGTTGGCGAAGCAGCGACGAGCGGCGAACTGCGCAAGAACGCGGTCGTCACCTGCGAAGTCATCGGCGTCAAGGATGGCGGTCTGGAAGTGCGGCTGGTCGACAGCGGCATCGAGACCTTCATCAAGCGCTCCGATCTCAGCCGTGACCGCGACGAGCAGCGCCCCGAGCGCTTCACCGTCGGCCAGAAGGTCGACGCGCGCGTCATCGCCTTCGACAAGAAGACCCGCAAGCTGCAGGTCTCGATCAAGGCGCTGGAAATCGCCGAAGAGAAGGAAGCGGTCGCCCAGTACGGCTCGACCGACTCCGGCGCTTCGCTCGGCGACATCCTGGGTGCCGCGCTGAAGAAGCAGGGCAGCTAGGTCATCTGCCCCCACCGCCTTGGGCGGTGGTCAGTTCAACCCCGCCAGAGCGATCCGGCGGGGTTTTTCTTTACGGTAAGATAAACTTCCTCGCGTATCTGCCAGTAATCCAAGGAGAGGCTTTCCATGCGCAATGACGACGATTGTCCCGCTACGGGCTCTTCGTGGTTGCCGCGTCTCTACATCGGGTCACCGGCCTTGTTCTGCTTTTGCGGAATGGCGATCTTGATGGCTGTGCTCTGGTCCCTGGGCTTCCAGCTCAATGGCGACGTGGACGACCTCGTCAAACTGCACGAAGTCCGCACCTTGCTTGAAACGGGCAACATCTTCGACCGGACGCTGCCCGGCGTTGTCCAGCCGGAGCCCTATGTCTCGCACTGGCCATGGATCGTGGACCTGCCCTATGCCGCCTTCGCGCGTCTGCTGATGCCGTTTGCCGGCTTCGAGCCGGCGCTGACGCTGGCAAGCTTTGTCGTCCCGCTGCTGCTGCTTGCGCCCGCGCTCTATTTCTACAATCGGCTCGTGATCGCAGTGGGCTTTGCCAACCCGGCCGTTGCATTGCCGCTGGCTCTGATCTTTGCCGCGCGCAGCTTTTTCGAATACGCCCCGGGACGGATCGACTACCACAATCTGCAAATACTGCTTCTGCTCGCGGCCCTGGTCTTGATGTTGTCGCAGAACCGCTTCGCTGCCTTCGTCAACGGGCTGCTGGCGGCCTTGGCGCTTGCCATCAGCGCCGAGTTCGCGCCGTTCTACGCGCTGGTGATGGCGGTCTATGCCTTTGACTGGGTATTCGGCCGCGAACGGGGTGCAGACAGGATCGCTGGCTTTGGGCTGGCATTGGCCCTGGGCGCGGTCGGCCTGTTCGCCGCGATCGTGCCGCCTTCAGCCTATTCCGCAGTCAGATGCGACACCTATTCGACCCCGCATGTGACGGCACTCGTCGCGGCCGGGCTTTCATTTGCCGTGGTGTCTTTGCTGGTCGGCCGGCGCGGCGGATGGGCGACGCGGACAGCAATCTTGCTGGTGTTCGCGGCCGTCAGCGCGGCGGCGCTGGTGATGTTGTTCCCACAATGCCTGGCCGGCCCTTATGCTTCGCTCGACGCCTATGTACGCGACAACATGCTCAACAGGATCCCTCAGGAACTGAGCCTGTTCCGGCGCCCTGATTTCGTTTTGTCGGAGAGCTTTCCCAGCATGGCGTTGCTGTTCGTCGGCGCGCTCGCCCCGGCAGTCATCTGCCTCAATCCGCAGAGCCGAAGCCGGCCGCTGGTCATCCTGTCGCTGTTCTCGCTGCTCTCGCTGGGGCTGGCGATCGGCTACTTCCGTTACTTTCGCTATCTTCCGGTCTTTTCCGGCATCGGTCTGACCTTCGTGCTGGCGAGTTTCCTGCCACCAGATGCGGGACTGGGGCGCTATTTGAAATCACGCGTGCCGGTGGGATCGCGAAGATACGCGTTAATCCTGCCCGGTTTGGTTTTGTCCGCGGCAATGGCGCTGTACCAGCTGTCGGCAAGACCATCGCAGGCAGCCATTCCCGCCGCCGAGTTCGCCGACAGTTGCGATCTCAGGCATGTTGAACCGCGGCAGGGTTGGCCTGCTGGCGCCGTCGTCCTGACGCCACCGTTGATCGGAGCGCATCTTCTGGCTCTTGCCGAAGGTCCCAAGGTGGTGACAATCCCCAACCACCCGTCGGCTCAAGGGATCGAACGGAGCTATCGCTTCCTTGATCCCTCGACCGCCGACCCGCGCACGTTTCTCGATGCGTCCAAGGCGACGCATGTCGCCCTTTGCGGGTGGAGAGGCCCACCGTCGCTAGAACTCGAAAACACCTATCCATTCGCGGCAGCGCTGATGGAGGGCCACCCGCCGTCATGGCTCAAGGAGTGTCCGACGGATGCTACCTCCCCGCTGCGGCTCTACAGCTACCGCAACGCAGATGGATCGGACGCCACCTGCCCTGTTTCGACGGTTTCTGCTCAGGCCCTGCCGTAGAGCGGCACCAGCGTTCCGCTCATCGCCTGATTGGCTGGCGAGACGAGATAGGCAATGGCTTCGGCCGCCGCTTCGAGACTGACCCATCTGCTGACATCGGCATCCGGCATATCGGCGCGGTTTGCCGGCGTGTCGAGCGTCGATGGCGCCACGGCATTGACCAGGATGCCCTTGCCTTTCAGCTCCTCGGCCATCGCCACCGTCATCGCCGCTACCGCGGCCTTGCTGGCGGCGTAGGCGACCATGCCGCTGCCGCGCCGCGGGTCGAGCCCGGCGCGCGCCGTGACATTGACGATGCGGCCCGCGATGTCCGACGCCAGCATCGAGCGCACCGCCGCGCGGCAGCACAGGAAGGCGGTGCGTGCGTTGGTGTCCATCATCTCGGCAAAGGATGCCGACTCGATCTTTTCCACCGGCGCCGCGGTGAAGCCGCCGGCCAGGTGGATCGAACCCCACAGCCCCGGAACCTGGCTGTAGAACGCCTCGACCTTGGCGGAGTCCGAGAGATCGACATTGTGCACCAGCTTGACGCGGTCATGCTCGGTAAAGGGGAAATGCCCGGGCGCCGCGGCATGGGCATTGGGCACATGGCAGATCGCGCCCTCACTCAGCAGTTTGCCGACGACCGCACCACCGAGCGCCCCGGTGCCTCCGGTCACGACAATGTGCCTGCCTTCAAGTGTTTCCGTCATCCTGGACCGCTCCTGTTATTTTTTTGATTGTGTCGCTTGTTACGCCGCCCGACGCAGAGCGTCGCGCCTTTCGCACCATCACTCAACTGATATCTCGACATGGCAGTTGTTGCGTCTTTGCATGCATCGGCCCGTCGGCCAGCCGGGTCCATGCCGGCTGAGGCACATGAAGCCCGTTGCGCCGCCACTCTTCAGTCGACTGTGATTTCGATGACGCGCGGTAGTCCGGTTGCCCGGGCGCGTTTCAACGCGTCCGCCAGGGCGTCGATATCGGCAAGCCGTTCCGCACCAAGGCCATAGGCTTCGGCCAGCTTGCAGAAATCCGGCGGCGCCGGCGACACGCCGACAGGCTCGACGCCGACATCGAGCATCGAGGTTTCGATCTCGCGGTAGCCGCGATTGTTCCAGACGACGAAGATGACCGGTGTCTGGGCATCAAGCGCGGCGCCCAGTTCCGGCAGCGTGAACTGGAAGCCGCCATCCCCCGTGAGACAGACGACCGGCGCATCGGGCACGGCAAGGGCGGCGCCGATCGCCGCCGGCGGGCCGTAGCCGAGCGCGCCGAAGCCGGTGGCGGCATTGAACCAGCCGCCGGGGCGGTCATGGTCATAGTAGAGGTTGGCGGCATAGATCGGCTGCGTCGAATCGCCCACGATGAGCGCACCCGGCAGCGTGTCGCGGATCACTTCCACGGCGCGCACCTGCGACTGCATCGTCGGACTGATCTCGGCAAAGGCCGCCTCTCGTGCAGCGGCGGCGCGCGACGGGCCGCCCTCGCTTGCAGGGACATGGCTGATTTCCAGGAGCAGCGCTTCGAACGCCTCGGCGCAATCTGCCTGAATCGAAACCGTCGCCGGGCGACGGGCCAGCTGGTCTGCACCGATATCGATGCGGATCAGATTGGCGGGCAGGACGAAACCGCCATCGCTGTAGCCGTCATAGTCGGTGGGGCCGAACTCGGTGCCGGCGGCAATGACCAGGTCCGCTTGCGCCATCAGGGCCCGCACCGCCTTCAGGCTTGGACTGGCCGGCACGCAAAGCGGATGGGCATGCAGCAGGCCGCGCGCATTGGCGGTCTCGACGACCGGCGCCCCCAGCCGTTCGGCCAGACGCCGCAACGGCGCTTCGGCCCGTTTGGCGCCGCCGCCGGCCAGGATCAACGGAGTGCGCGCGGCGGCGATGAGTTTGGCCGCGCTGGCAATTGCCGCGCCGGAAGGCGCTGGCGGTGCCGCATTGCTCAGCATGGCAGCGAGGCCATCCGCCGACTTGACCATGACGTCGGTCGGGATTTCGATATGCACCGGACCGGGCCGGGCCGATGAAAACAGCGCGAAGGCCTGCGCCAGCGCGCCGGGCAATTCTCTTGCCTCGGTGACCCGCAGCGAAGACAGCGCCACCTTCTCCATCATGCCGCGCTGGTCGGGCAGTTCATGCAGATGGCCCAGGCCCTTGCCCAGCGTCGGGGTGGCGTTGACGCCTGAGATCACCAGCATCGGCACCGAATCGGCGCGCGCCTGTCCCATGGCGGTGATGGTGTTGGTCAGGCCCGGTCCGGTGATGACGAAGGCGACGCCCGGCCTGCCGCTGGCGCGTGCATAGCCGTCGGCCATGAAGCCGGCGCCCTGCTCGTGGCGCGGCGTGACATGGCGGATATTCGAGCGCGCCAGCCCCCGATAGAGTTCGACCGTGTGCACGCCGGGAATGCCGAAGACCGTGTCGACGCCATGGGCCTCGAGCAGTGAAATGAGGGCCTCACCGACGGTCGTCCCGATGGTGGTCATTGGCGCAGCACCGGTCGCGTCAGGCAGGTCGGGCCACCCTCGCAAGCGATGCAGAGCGCATCCGCCTCGAAGGTCGAAACCGTGCAGCCGGCCGCCTGCATGGCAGCCGCCGTCCTGGGGAAGCCTGCGACGGCGATCACCTGGCGTGGCGCCGTCGGCAGCACATTGAGGCTGAGCCCGTTGGAAGCATGGAACTCATCGGCATCGCCCTCGACCAGCGTGATGCCGCGCGCCCTCAGCATCTGGTAGAAGGCGGCCGGCAGCAGAGGCGCGTAGACCAGCGCCAGATCGTCGGCGAGCGGACTGATGACCGACATCAGGTGCAGGCAGGCCTCCTCGCCGTGCCAGAGCGGCAGATCGAAGCCGAAAACCGAAATGCCCTTGGGCGACAGCAGGTTGGCGAGCTGCTGGATGCCATCCTGGTTGGTGCGCACGCCACGGCCAACGGCCAGCGTGTTTGCGTCCACCCAGACGCAGTCGCCGCCTTCCACCTGACCAGGATCATCGATGCGGCCGAGGATGGGAACGCCCAGGCGCTTGTAGGCTGCTTCGTGCAGGCCGGGCTCGGTCCGGCGCAGCGCCTTGCCCATGGCAAGAATGATCGCGCCGTGATCGGTCATCAGCGAAGGATCATGGGTGAAGACCGAATCGGCCAGCCCGTCGTCGGCATCCGTCAGCCATTCGACCTCGGCGCCGGAGGCAGAAACCAGCTGCGTCAATCGCTCATGCTGGGCGGCGGCCTTTCCCGGATCGAAGCCCGGGCCGTAGTGCCATTCCTGCGCCCTGGCATCACGCATGGCGCTGGCGGCGGACCGCATAAGCACGCGTTTCAGCGGTCCGGCCATGGACTGCGACCCGTATGATTTGCCCACTCAATTCTCCCGAGACGTCCGTTGCCGCCACTAACCACTACGGCAAGCTGTGATCAATAGTCCAAAAACCATGGTTGACGGAGGCAAGCGGAACGGTCCATCTTGAGAACGGGAACTCTGTCCAGTGACGGGTAATGGGTAAAAGAATCCAGCAGCGACGGGCTCGACCACTCCACGGAGCGTCGAAGGGATGATGGCGCAAAGCGCCGTCCCCGCACTGAAACACACGGCGCAGGACGGCGCCGCCGAAGCCATCCACGTCGAGAACCTGCACAAGAGGTTCGGTGAGCTGCATGTGCTGAAAGGCGTCTCGCTGTCGGCGCGCGACGGCGAGGTCATCGCCATCATCGGCGGCTCAGGCTCGGGCAAATCGACACTGCTGCGCTGCATCAACTGCCTAGAGAATCCGACCAGCGGCATCATCCGCGTCAATGGCGAAGAGATCAAGCTGAAGGCGGACAGCCACGGCCACACAGTTCCGGCCGACCGCAAGCAGATCGAGCGCATCCGCTCCAAGCTCGGCATGGTGTTCCAGAACTTCAACCTGTGGAGCCACATGACGCTGATCGAGAACGTCATCGAGGTTCCCGTGCATGTGCTTGGCGTCCAGCGCGATGTGGCGATCCGCGAGGCCGAGAAGCTGCTCGCCCGCGTCGGCTTGGCCGAAAAGCGCGACGTCTATCCGGCCTATCTGTCGGGCGGCCAGCAGCAGCGCGCCGCGATCGCCCGGGCGCTGGCCATCAATCCGCGCGTCATGCTGTTCGACGAGCCGACTTCGGCGCTCGATCCCGAACTGGTCGGCGAAGTGCTGAAGGTGATCGGCGATCTGGCGCGCGAAGGCCGCACCATGGTGCTGGTCACCCACGAGATGAAGTTCGCCCGCGAGGTCGCGACGCATGTCGTCTATCTCTACAATGGATTGGTCGAGGAAGAAGGACCGCCGGAGCAGATCTTCGGCGCGCCCAGATCCGAAAGACTCAAGCAGTTCATCCGCAACATCGGCTAGGACAGGCCGAGACGGAAGAAAACCGGGAACCAACAACAAACTGGGAGTCGTGAAATGAAGACTGTTCTGAAGACATTTGCCGCAGCGCTGCTGCTGGGCGTCGCCGCCATGGGCGTGGCCAAGGCCGATCCGGTCAAGATCGGCGTCGCCGCCGAGCCCTATCCACCCTTCACCTCGCCGGATGCTTCGGGCAAGTGGGTTGGCTGGGAGATCGATTTCATCGACGCCGTCTGCGCCGAAGAGAAGCTCGACTGCGTCATCACCCCGGTTGCCTGGGACGGCATCATCCCGGCGCTGACGACAAAGAAGATCGATGTCATCGCCAGCTCGATGTCGATCACCGCCGAGCGCCAGAAGACGATCGACTTCTCCGACAAATATTACAACACGCCAACCGCGATCATCGGTCCCAAGGACCAGAAATTCGGGCCCGCTCCCGCGGACCTCAAGGGTAAGGTGGTCGGGGTTCAGGTGTCGACCGTGCATGCCGTCTACGCCAAGAAGCACTTCACCGAGGCGGCCGAGATCAAGGAATACCAGACCCAGGACGAGGCCAACAACGATCTCGCCGCTGGCCGTCTCGACGCGGTGCAGGCCGATTCCATCGCGCTTGGCGAATTCCTCAAGTCGGACCAGGGCAAGGCGTGCTGCGACCTCAAGGGCATGGTGGCTCCGGACGATGAAGTGCTCGGACCGGGCGTCGGCGCCGGCGTGCGCAAGGAGGACACCGAGCTGAAGGACAAGATCAACGCCGGCATCAAGGCCATCCGCGCCAACGGCAAGTATGACGAAATCTCAAAGAAGTACTTCGATTTCGACATTTACGGCGGCCCGACACAGTCGAACTGACGTCGTCCACGCATGAGCAACAACCGCACGGCATCGCGCCGTGCGGTTTCGCCGAAACCTGTCCACGCACGCTTTCCGCTGACGAGAATTGACAGCGGCTGACGCCAGCAATTCGGGGACGACGCTGATCGACGCACTTCTTTCGGCCTCCGCGGCCGGCATCATCGAGCTTCTCTCGCCCTACCCGCCGGGCTGGGGCGGAGCTCTCTTGGTTGGATTGCTCCATTCGATCGAGATCGCGCTGGGCGCCACGTGCCTCGGCCTTCTGATCGGCACCGGAGGCGCCTATGGCAAGCTCTATGGCGGGCCGGTGGTACGCGATCTCCTGGCCGTCTACACCACCATCGTGCGCGCCGTGCCCGAACTGGTGCTGATCCTGCTGCTGTATTATGCCGGAACCGACCTGATCAACCAGGCGCTGACGGCAATGGGTTATCAGCGCGTCGACATCAGCGGTCTTGCCGCCGGCATCGCCGTGCTCGGATTTGTCCAGGGCGCCTATTCGACCGAAGTGATACGCGGCGCGATCCTGGCCATTCCGCAAGGCCAGATCGAGGCCGCCCGCGCCTATGGAATGTCTCCCGGCCTGCTGCTGCGGCGCATCACCTTGCCGGCCATGCTGCCCTTCGCCATACCGGGCCTCGCCAATCTCTGGCTGATCGCCACCAAGGACACCGCCCTGCTGGCGGTCGTCGGCTTCTATGAACTGGCGCTGGCAACGCGGCAGGCGGCGGGGGTCACCAAAGCCTATTTCACCTTCTTTTTCGCCGCCGGCGTGCTCTATCTGCTGCTGTCGCTGTTTTCCAATCTGATCATCGGCCGTATCGAGGCCTGGTCGCGGCGCGGCATGCCTTCGCTCAAGGAGGCGCGCTGATGACCGGTGAAACGGCCATTATCAATATCGTCGCGCGAACGTCGCTGTGGTTGCAGCCGCACCGCATCGTGCTGATCCTTGTGGCGTTGGGGCTGGTTCTGGGGGCCACCTTTTTCATGCGGTGGGACTGGCTGCCGCAGTATTATGAAATGGGGTTGCTCGGCATCTGGCGCTCGCTGTGGATCCTGGCCGTCACCTGCGTGCTGGGCTTCCTGCTCGCCGTGCCCCTGGGGCTGGCGCAGGCGACCGGCTCCTTCTGGTTCGCCGCACCGGCCAAGGTCTTTTGCACGGTGATTCGGGGCACGCCGCTGCTGATCCAGCTGTGGCTGCTCTACTACGGCCTGGGCTCGCTGTTTCCGCAATATCCGTGGATCCGCGAATCCTGGATGTGGCCGTATCTGCGGCAAGCCTGGCCTTATGGCGTGCTGGCGCTGACCCTCTCTTTCGCCGGTTATGAGGGCGAGGTGATGCGCGGCGCCTTTGCCGGCGTTCCCAAGGGCCAGCTCGAGGCCGCCCGTGCCTTCGGCATGACCCGCTGGAAGACATTTCGGCGCATCTGGCTGCCACAGGCGTTCTATCGTGCGCTGCCGACGCTGACCGGCGAAACCGTGTTGCAATTGAAGTCGACGCCGCTGGTGGCGACAATCAGCGTCATCGATATCTTCGCCGTTTCGTCCAAGGTGCGGCAGGACACCTACCTGACCTACGAACCCTTGCTGCTGCTGGCGCTGATCTACATGACGATCACCGGCATTCTGGTCTTCGCCTTCAGCAGGATCGAGGCGCGGATCCCCAACAAGATCGGCTAGTGAGGTGCGTGGAGCGAATAGCGGGTAGAAGCGGCGCACCGCATCCTCTATTCACTAGCCACCACTCCCTACCCACTTAGAGGCAGCCATGATGCAACTCAGTCTCGACCAGGCGAAAGGACTTTGCCGGATGGCGGCGCTCGGCGCAGGCGCCAATGAGGAAGCGGCGCAATCGCTCACCGCCTCGATCATCGCCGCCGAGTCGGAAGGGCTTTCGACCGTCGGGCTGTCGCATTTCATCGACTATCTCGAGGCGCTTGAAGCCGGACGCATCGACGGCAATGCCGACCCGGTGATCACCCGGCCGGCGCTGGCGGTCTATCTCTCCGACGCACGCGGCGGACTGGCGCATACAGGCTTCGACCGCACCATCGACGACCTCGCCAAGGCGGCAAAGCTGTTCGGTGTCGCCATCTTCTCGCAGAAGAACGCCTATACATGCGGCGCGCTCGGCTACTTCACCGGCAGGCTGGCAGAACTTGGGCTGGTGTCGTTCGCCGCCACCAATGGCCCGGCGGTGCTCGCCGGCTCAGGCTCGGTCAAGCCGGTCTACTGCACCAACCCGATGTCGTTTGCAGCACCTGCCGCCGACGGCGCGCCGCTGGTCATCGACCAGTCGTCGAGTGCTACCGCCTTCGTCAACATCCGCAAGGCGGCGGAAGACGGCAAAAAAATCCCCGAAGGCTGGGCGCTGGATGCCAGCGGCAACCCGACCACCGATCCGGCCGCCGCCATGAAGGGCGCCATGCTTGCCTTCGGCGGCCAGCGCGGCGCCAACATCGCGCTGATGGTCGAAGTGCTGGCGGCGGGCCTGTCGGGCGCCAACTGGTCGCTCGACGCGCCATGGTTCTCCGGCGGACCGGACAGCCCCGGAACCGGTCTGTTCGTGCTTGCCGTCGAGCCCAAGCTGCTCGATCCCGATTTCGAGCAGCGGATGAAGGACCAGCTCGACCGGCTGCGGCGGCGCTTCGGCGTGCATGTGCCCGGGCGTGCCCGGGCCGAAGCCGCCGAGAAGGCGCAGGCGCGGGGCATCACCGCGCCGAAGGCGGTGGTGCAGCGCATTTCCGAATTTGCCGAGCGCTATTCTTCCTGAAGCGGATGTTAGTAAGCTCGACCTGGATATCAAGAAATGATCTGGACCAAGCTGCTGGATATGCGAGACGATCAGCCTCTTTTTCGTGGATCGCTATTTCGGTACCGGAGGATGACGCCCAAAGAAGAAATCCTCGACTACATGCTTTTTGCAACGCATGAGGGGTCGGGCTTGGGTCTCGTTCGCGATTGTGGCTACGATGCAGGCAATGTTCTCGTGATTCTCCCAGAGGAAGCGAAAATGCAAGACAAGGGAGCCATTTCGCCTGAGTGGCTAAGTCGCCATTGGCAAAAATGGGTCGACCGCAGCTCCGCATCTGGCGAAGTCTGGGTTTGCACGGGTGGTCGCTCGGAGCCAGAGAAACTACCCGAAGAATAGCTGTTCGCAGCACGCCTGTTGAACCTTTTCCGGCGCGGCAACGACCAATGGGTGTCCGGGTCGGGTTTGCCCGGTCGGTGTCTTCAGTCGGATGCGTTTAGGGTCGGGGCGAGCGTATGCCGTCTCAGGTCAGCCGCCTCGTTGGACCCTGTCTCGACCGTTGCGTCACCCGGAAAACCCCGCTTCGGCGGGGTTTTCTGCGTTTCATCCTCCGCATGCGCCAAAACATGATGATGAAAGTTAACTTTTGTTAACTTGACTTGATGGGAGCCATCGGGCGTTTGCAAGGAAATATCACAAAAACAGGAGCTACGATGTCCGTGACCACCGACGCCTCCCGCGGCAAGCTGATCGTTCCAGTGCTTGGCCGCCTGTATTCGTCGCTGCATGACGCCGGTGAAACCGTTCTTCGCGTCGTCGCCGGTGCGTTTCTCACCGTGCATGGCTCGCAGAAGATCACCACCCCTTTCGGCGCCGCCGAGATGGTCGAGGGCCTCGGCTTCTATCCCGGCGCCTTGTGGTCGTTGCTTCTGGCCTGCACGGAATTTTTCGGCGGCATCTTGATTGCCATCGGCCTTTTGACGCGGCCGGCCGCCTTTGCTGGCCTGTTCGTGCTGCTGGTCACGGTCTGGTTCCACTGGGTCACTATGGGCCAAGGCTTTTCGGGTGCCGAGAAGTCGCTTTTGTGGGCTGCGATCCTGCTCTTCTTCGTCATTCGCGGCGGCAACCGTCACTCGGTCGACACCCGCATCGGCAAGGCGTTCTGACACGGTCTTGTTCTGGCGCAATTCCCAAGGAAACCGCTTCGCACTTTTCCTGGAATTGCTTGGAAACAAGGGCGGCAGCGACCACGCGTCGCCCTTTGCCTTTGGCGCGAAACGGATTATGAAACGGCTTCAGCCAAGCTTGCGAGCGCCGGAGCCAGCCATGACCGAAATCCTGCAGACCCCAAAGCTCGTCGTCGTCTTTGGCGGCTCAGGCTTTGTCGGCCGCCATGTCGTGCGCGCGCTGGCCAAGCGCGGCTATCGCATCCGGGTCGCCTGCCGGCGGCCCGATCTCGCCGGTCACCTGCAGCCGCTCGGCAATGTCGGCCAGATCCAGCCGGTACAGGCCAATGTGCGCGTCCGCTGGTCGGTCGACCGCGCCGTGCAGGGAGCCGACCATGTCGTCAACCTGGTCGCCATCCTGCATCAGAGTGGCCGGCAGAAGTTCTCCGCCGTGCATGAGTTCGGCGCCCGCGCGGTGGCCGAAGCGGCGCGCGCCGTTGGCGCCGGCCTCACCCATATCTCGGCGCTTGGCGCCGATCTGGAGTCCGAATCGGACTACGCACGCACCAAGGCGCTTGGTGAAAAGGCCGTCCTGGAGACGATCAAGGACGCCGTGATCTTCCGGCCGTCGATCATTTTCGGGCCCGAGGACAGTTTCTTCAACCGCTTCGCCGGCATGGCGCGCTATTCGCCGGTGCTGCCGCTGATCGGCGGCGGGCAGACCAAGTTCCAGCCGGTCTATGTCGGCGACGTCGCCGAAGCGGTGGCACGCTCGGTCGACGGCAAGGTCGATGGCGGCCAGATCTACGAGCTTGGCGGCCCCAAGGTGCTGACCTTCAAGGAGTGCATGGAAGAACTGCTTGACGTGATCGAACGCAAGCGCCTGCTGGTGCCGGTGCCGTGGTGGGTGGCGAATATCCAGGCCTCGATCCTCGGCCTCTTGCCCAATCCGCTGCTGACCAAGGACCAGGTGATACAGCTGCGCGAGCACAACATCGTTTCGGACGCGGCGGCCAAGGCCAACCGGATATTGGCCGGGCTTGGCATCCAGCCGCAATCGATCGCCACGATCCTGCCCAGCTACCTCTGGCGCTTCCGTGCCGCCGGCCAGTTCCAGCAGCGCAAGCCCGCGGCTTAATTCGGCATTCCTAAGGTGTGTTGAGATTCAGGTCAGGTTGAGGTCGGTGGGTTCCGAGAACCGGAGCGGGGCGTACTTGAAGGACGTGAGCACCGGAAGCGCAGAAAGCCATCGTTCGCAGGCCAGCATCACCTGAATATCGGCGCACCTAACGCGGCGTTACCTGCATCGGTAAGCCGCCTTGCGGCTGCGTGGTCAGCTTCTGCACCGGCCAGGGTTTCGTTTCGGCCGTGGTGTCGAAGCGGAAGCGCGACAGCATGATGGCGAGCGCGATAATCGCCTCCTGCATGGCGAAGCTGGCGCCGATACAGACGCGCGGGCCCGCGCCAAACGGCAGATACTGGAAGCGGTCGATCTTCTCGCGATTTCCCGGATGGAAGCGCTCAGGCAGGAAGGCGTTGGGCCGGTCCCACAGTTTCCTGTGGCGATGGACGACCCACGGCATGACCAGCACCGCGGCGTGTTTCGGGATATAAAGATCGTTCCACATTTCCGGTTCGATCGGCTCGCGGTTGATCGACGGCGCCGGCGGGTAGAGCCTCAGCGCCTCGTCGAAAGCCGCACGCGTGAACGGCATGGCGTCGAGCCATTTCGTCGGATCGGGCTCGCGCGCCAGCACCTGGTCGATCTCCTGCTCGACCCTGTCGCGCTCCCACGGCGATTCCGCGAGACAGTAAAGCGTCCAGCCGAGTGCGCGCGCCGTGGTCTCGTGGCCGGCGCCGATGAAGGTGATGATGTTGTCCTCGACCTCGGCCCGCGTCAGCCCTTCGGGGCCTTCGGCCTTGAGCAGCAGCGTCAGGAAATCCTGCGGTACGGCATCGGGATCGCGCTTGAATTTCTCTTCACGCATCTTGACCGTGTCGGTGACGATCTTGCGGAAATAGGCCATGGTCTTGCGACCACGGATGCGGGTGAGACGCGGCAACCAGTCTGGTGCGCGCAACAGGTCGAGCGGATCGACGCGGCCCATGGTCTCGAACAGGCGGTCGATTTCGTTACCGAAACTGCCCGGCTCGCCTGATATCTCGCCGGAGAACAGCGTCTCGGCCAGGATGTCGTAGGTGAGCAGTGTCATGTCATGGGCGATGTCGGACGTGCCGCCACTCTCATAGCGGGTGACGAATTCTTGCGTGCGCCTGAGCATCGGATCGGCGAAACCGAAGATGTGGCGCGGCGTGAACACCGGCGCCATCGCTTTGCGCGAACGCTTCCAGACCTCGCCCTCGGCGGTCAGCAGGCCGTCGCGCAGGATCGGCCGCAGGATCTTCTGGCGCACCGTCGCCATCTTGTAGTTCTTGGCATTGTCGACCAGCACGTGGCGGATGAGGCCGGGATCGTTGGCGACGACCAGATGTCCACCAATGCCATTCACAGAAATCCAGGGCTCGTTGTAGGTATGCTCGCCCCACAGTTCGAGCGGGTTGCGGTAGACGATGCGAATCATCTCCAGCGTCGAGGGCGGCGTCGTGCGCGGCTTCGGCGCCGGGGGAACGAAAGGGGCGGGCTGGACGTCCATAAAGTGCTCCGCTGATACCTCAATGTAGTGGCTGGCAATCCAGGCGTCCATGTGGCCGAACGGCAGCCTGAAATATGACGGCAGACAAGCTGTTCAGCCAATTGTGACCGTTCCCCTGGAAGTCCTGCCTTGTCCGCAGCCGCGCTCTGCCGTAGGTGACAGTCACCAACAGATACTGCCCATCGAAGGAGCCCGCATTGAAGCACCAGCTGAACATCATCATCGGCAGCACGCGGCCCGGCCGTGCCGGACCGGTTTTTGCCGAGTGGCTGGAGGCATTCGCGCGCGAACACGGGAAATTCGAACCGGTGCTGACCGACATCGCCGCGTTCAATCTGCCGGTTCTGGACGAGCCGCATCACCCCAAGCTTGGCAACTATCAGAACGACCACACCAAGGCCTGGTCGAAGGCGGTCGATGCCGCCGACGCCTTCGTCTTCGTGGCGCCGGAATACAATTATTTCGCCGCCCCGGCGATCATCAACGCGGTCGACTATCTCGCCCGCGAGTGGAAATACAAACCCGCCGCCATCTTCAGCTACGGCGGCGTCTCCGGCGGCCTGCGCGCAGCGCAAGCGCTCAAGCCGCTGCTGACTGCGGTGGGTGTAATGCCGATCTCCGAAGGTGTTTCCTTGCCGCTCTATCAGAAACTGCTCGAGCACGACGGCTCTTTCCGGGCCAGCGAGCAGGTGCAGGGCGGAGCCAAGACCATGCTGGACGAGCTGTTGCGCTGGAGCGAGGCCCTGAAGCCGATGCGGGCGGCCTGAAGGAGCCGGTTTTCGGCCAAAGACCCGGCTTGCTCGCGCCATAAAGTGGTGGAATGGTTGGCGAATGACTGAGCCGGGGGGGCGGTTCGACTTGCGCTTGCTGTTTGCCTTGCTGCTGATGCTTACGACCACCGCCACCGCGGTGGCGGAGCGGCGCGTGGCGCTGGTCATTGCCGACGACGATTATCGTCTGGTCAGGCCGCTCGCCAATCCGATCAATGACGGCGAGGCGATGGAAGCGTCGCTGAAGAAGCTCGGCTTCGAGGTCGTTCTCGAAACCAACCGCGATCTCCAAAGCATGCGCCGCGCGCTCGACGATTTTCGTCAGGATGGGAAAGGCGCCGATGTGGCGCTGGTCTACTTCTCCGGCCATGGCGTCGAAATCTCAGGCGACAACCGGCTGCTGCCGATCGATGCCGATGCCTCTTCGCTCGATGCGCTGGAGCAGACCAGCCTGCCTCTTGAAGAGGTGCGCGACGCGGTCGCCGCCACCGCCAAGGTCGGGCTGATCGTGCTCGACGCCTGCCGCAGCGATCCGTTCTCGGGAAGCAGCGGCGAAGGGCGCGGCGCGGCGCGGCTGGCAAAGGATATCACTGAGAAGGTCAAGCCCGGGCTTGGCCGGATCGGCCGCGCCGAAAACATCCTGTTCGCGTTCTCGGCCGCCCCCGGCGAGACGGCGGCCGACGGAACCGGCCAGAATTCACCGTTCACGACGGCGTTGACCAAATATCTCGGCACCGACGGTCTCGAGATCCGCTCGGTGCTGACTTTGGTTCAGCAGGAGGTCTATGACCTGTCGCGTGGAAAGCAGCTGCCCTATGTCGAGAGCGGCCTGCCGAAACTGTTCTTTGCCGCGGCAGCCAAGGAACAACTGCCGGAGCGCGAACGCCTGCTGCTCGCCATGGCCGACGTGACGCCGGACATGCGCGGCCAGGTCGAGCAGATCGCCAGCGACGCCGACATGCCGCTGGCGCCGCTCTATGGCGCGTTGATCGGTTCCGATGCCAGCCATTTGTCGGCCGACAGTCTGAACGCCAGGCTGCGCGAGGCGGCCGACGCGTTCGTCAAGGTGCGCAGCGAAATGAAAACGCTCGCCTCCGACGATCCGCAAGTGACGGAACTGCGCCGACAGGCCGAGGAGCAGCTGTCGCTAGGCGCCTTCGATGGCGCACGCGCGATCCTCGCCAAGGCCGCCGACATCGACAAAACCTCGCGCAACGCGCTGAAGGCCAACTTCGTCGGCCGCACGCTTTCCGAAGCCGCGACGCGTTTTCTCTCAGGTGGTGCGGCGCGTGCCGACCTCGACTACGCCACGGCCATCAGCGACTATGAATCGGTGCTGGCACTCTATGGCGAGGCCGGGCAGACCTCACTCAGCCTGGAACAGGCCGACCGCCAGAGCCGCACGCTGGAGGAACTCGGTACCCTCTATACGACGGTTGGCAATGTCGAGGCGGCCGGCCGCGCCTTCTCAGCACTGTTGGCCAACCTCGAGCAGCGGTCGCGTCAGGAAACTGATCCCAGCGTCAAGCGCGATCTCGCCATCAGCCATATCAAGCTCGCCAACGTAAGGATGGCGCAAGTCGACCTGCCAACCTCCCTGGAAAACTATGAGGCGGCCAGGGACATGCTGCAGGACCTGACCACAAGCGTGCCGGACAAGAAAGACTGGCTCGGCGATCTTGCCATGGCAAACGACAAGATCGGCAACGTGCTGGCGACGCAAGGCGATGTGGGCGCCGCCGCCCAAGCCTATCAACAAAGCCTCTCGATCAAGCAACAGTTGGCCGATGCGGAGCCGGGCCGCGCCGATCTGCTCAATGATCTGACAATCACCTACGACGAAATCGGCGACCTTGCCCGTACCGCCGGTCAGTTGGACGGCGCCCAGACAGCGTTTGAAGAGAGCCTGAGAATTCGGCTGGCGCTGGCCGAGAACAAGCCCGATGACGCGCGGCTCCAACGCGCTGTCTCAGTCAGCCAAACCAAGATCGGTGATCTGCTGCGGGAGCGCGGCGACGCCGCCGGTGCGCTCGCGGCCTTCAACAAGAGCCAGGCGATCGCCGAAGACTTGGCGCGCCGCGACCCCAACGCTACCGACTTGAAGCGCGACCTGTCGATTGGTTACTCCAAAATCGGCAATGCTTACAGCGACCAGAAGGATTGGCCGCGCGCGCTGGAGGCCCACCAGCAGGCGCTGGCCACGGCGCGCGACCTTGCCGCCATCGATCCCGGCAACACGGACTGGCAGCGCGACCTGTCGGTGTGTCTCGAGCGGGTCGCCGAGGTGCTTAGAGTGCAGGGCGATGCCAGCGGTGCCCTGCAAAACTATCAGGACAGCCTTGCTATAGCCGTCCGGCTGGCCAAGCTGGATCCTGCCAATTTGAACTGGCAACGCGATGTTTCGATCACCCTGCAGAAGATCGGGTATCTGGAAACCGACCGACGTCACTTTGAGGGTTCCAAGGCGGCCTTCGAGGCCAGCCTCGCTATTGCCCAGAAATTGGCCCAGTCCGATCCGAACAATGCGATCTGGCAAATCGATCTGGCGCGCGCCTACGTCGCCTATGCCTATGTGGCGAGGGATCCGAAGGCCGCGCTGACCACGGCGCTCAACCTAACGCTGGAGCTCGACCGGACGGGGCGGCTGGCGCCCGGAGACAAATTCATGATCAAATATTTGCGCAGCCTCCTCGCCAAATCCGGCGCTCGAAAAAAATAGCCGGCTGCCGGCTCGGGATTCACCCCGGAAATGCCTGCAAACCTTGGAAAAACCGCCTTTAGCGCCTATATCTAGGCAATATCAGAGGCGCGATTCGGTGCCGATTTTTAGCACCGTGCAAGCGGCATCCAGACAACAGGTTTTCATGAGCGATCAGATCGACAACAACAACGGCGCTGAAGCCGAATACGGCGCCGATTCCATCAAGGTTTTGAAGGGGTTGGATGCTGTCCGCAAACGCCCCGGCATGTACATCGGCGACACCGACGACGGTTCCGGCCTGCATCACATGGTCTACGAGGTGGTCGACAACGCCATCGACGAGGCCCTGGCCGGTCATGCCGACCTCGTCACCGTGACGCTCAACCCCGATGGTTCGGTCACCGTGATCGACAATGGCCGCGGCATTCCGACCGATATCCACACCGGCGAAGGCATTTCCGCTGCCGAAGTGATCATGACGCAGCTGCACGCCGGCGGCAAGTTCGACCAGAATTCCTACAAGGTGTCGGGCGGCCTGCATGGCGTCGGCGTCTCGGTGGTCAACGCGCTTTCGGCATGGCTGAAGCTCAAGATCCGCCGCAACGGCCAAATCTTCGAGATGAGCTTCACGCATGGCAATGCCGACGCGCCGCTGAAGGCGACGGGCAGCTATGAGCAAAACAAGGTTGCCGGCACCTATGAAGGACGCAGCGGCAGCGAGATCACCTTCTTCCCGTCGGCCGAAACCTTCACCATGGTCGAGTTCGACTTCGGCACGCTGGAACATCGGCTGCGCGAGCTTGCCTTCCTCAACTCCGGCGTGCGCATCGTTTTGACCGATGCCCGCCATGCCGACGTCGTGCGCCACGAGCTGCACTATGATGGCGGGCTGGAAGAGTTCGTCAAATATCTCGACCGGGTCAAGAAACCGCTGATCGACAAACCGATCGCCATCAAGGCCGAGCGCGACGGCATCACCGTCGAGGTGGCGATGTGGTGGAATGACAGCTACCACGAGAACGTGCTGGCCTTCACCAACAACATCCCGCAGCGCGACGGCGGCACCCATCTCGCCGGTTTCCGCGGTGCGCTGACCCGTCAGGTCACCGGCTATGGCGACTCCTCGGGCCTGACCAAGAAGGAAAAGGTCTCGCTGATCGGCGACGATTGCCGCGAGGGCCTGACGGCGGTGCTGTCGGTCAAGGTTCCCGATCCAAAGTTCTCCTCACAAACCAAGGACAAGCTGGTCTCGTCGGAGGTCCGTCCGGTGGTCGAAGGGCTGGTCAACGAAGCGCTCGGGACCTGGCTGGAGGAACACCCGAGCGAGGGCAAGGTGGTCATCGAGAAGGTGATCCAGGCCGCGGCGGCACGTGAAGCCGCGCGCAAGGCGCGCGACATCACCCGCAAGAGCTCGCTCGGCGTCACCTCGCTGCCCGGCAAGCTGGCCGACTGCCAGGAACGCGACCCGGCGAAATCCGAGATCTTCATCGTCGAGGGCGATTCCGCCGGCGGCTCGGCCAAGGGCGGCCGTTCGCGCCAGAACCAGGCGATCCTGCCGCTGCGCGGCAAGATCCTCAATGTCGAGCGGGCACGCTTCGACCGCATGCTCGGCTCCGACATGATCGGCACGCTGATCACCGCGCTCGGTACCTCGATCGGCAAGGACGAGTTCAACGCCGACAAGCTGCGCTACCACAAGATCATCCTGATGACCGACGCCGACGTCGACGGCGCCCACATCCGCACCTTGCTGCTCACCTTCTTCTTCCGGCAGATGCCGGAACTGATCGAGCGCGGCCATCTCTACATCGCCCAGCCGCCGCTCTACAAAGTGACCCGCGGCAAGAGCTCGCAATACATCAAGGACGAGAGCGCCTTCGAGGAGTTCCTGATCGGCTCGGGACTCGAGGAAGCATCGCTTTCGCTCGGCTCCGGCGAGGTTCGCACCGGACAGGACCTGCGCAGCGCCATCGACGATGCGCTGGCGGTGCGCCAGCTGATCAACGGGCTGCACACGCGCTACAACAGAGGCGTGGTCGAACAGGCGGCGATCGCCGGCGGGCTCAACCCCGACGTCTTCACAGATCTCGGCCGCGCCGATGCCATGGCGGAGCGGATTGCAAAACGCCTCGACATCATCGCCGAGGACACCGAGCGCGGCTGGACCGGCCGCATGTCGACTTCGAACGAAGGCGTCGGCGGCTATGTGTTCGAGCGTACGGTGCGCAGCGTCAAGGAATACGCGCATCTCGACCTGGCGCTGATCAATTCGGCCGATGCACGGCAGCTCGACCGCTACGCACAGCGCCTCAGCGAGGTCTACGGGACGCCGCCGGTGCTGCGCCGCAAGGATGTCGCCGAAACCATCTCGGGGCCGCTGGCGCTGCTCAACGCCGTCTTTGCGACCGGCCGCAAGGGCCTGACCATGCAGCGCTACAAGGGTCTCGGCGAGATGAACGCCGAGCAGCTCTGGGAAACCACGCTCGACCCGAATGTGCGCTCGCTGCTGCAGGTCAAGGTCAACGACGCCACCGACGCCGACAGCCTTTTCTCGCGGCTGATGGGCGACGAGGTGGAGCCGAGGCGGGAGTTCATCCAGGACAACGCCTTGTCGGTCGCCAACCTGGACATTTGATCTTCACGGATATTGATCTCCGGCATTGGCGCGCTGCGGCGCGCCAATTGTTCCATCGGAGGCAAACAAAATCATTTCATAACCCGCCGGAACGGAAGCTCCCGAGGGACATTGTGACAGTATCGATCACAATTTCTCACAGGAGGCCTTCATGGGACGCGGTATCTTGCTCTGGCTACTTGGAATCCCGATTCCAATTATCATTCTGATTATGCTTTTCGTACGGTAGGGGGAAGTTCATGCAGTCCACCCTATCGGCTGTCGACGTTTCCGCTTCTACTGAATCCTCAACTCCCGCCGTCAGTTGGGGACCAATCATCGCCGGTGCCTTCGCGGCCTCGACGTTGACCTTGATCCTCATGCTGCTCGGCTCAGGGCTGGGGCTGACCATGGTGTCACCCTGGTCGGGCTCAGGCGCATCGGTCACCACATTCGCGGTGTCCACCGCTATCTGGCTGATCATCGTGCAATGGCTGTCCTCCGGTGTCGGCGGCTACCTTGCAGGGCGCCTGCGCACCAAATGGGTCGGCATCCATACCGACGAGGTCTATTTCCGTGACACCGCCCACGGCTTCCTCGCCTGGGCATTGGCCACCTTGCTCGTCGTCGGGGTGCTTGGCTCGGCTCTGTCCGCTGCGCTGGGGTCGGGCGTGCAGGCGGTCTCGACCGTCGCTTCGGGTGCAGCCATGGGCGCGTCAGCCGGTGCTTCCGCCAACGGCGTTTCGCCCGACAATGCGACGTCTTATCTGGTGGATTCGCTGTTCCGCCCGGCCGATGCAGGCAAGCTCACGGCGGCCAATCCGGACAGCGATGCCGCCGCGGTTGGGCAAGCCTCGCGCATCCTGATCGCCAGCGCTGCTGCCGGCGAGATTTCGGCCGACGACAAGACCTATCTGTCGCAACTGGTCGCTGCCCGCACCGGACTCTCGGAAGCAGATGCCAAGGCGCGGGTCGACGCGATCCTTGCCAAGGCTCAGGACGCCAAGGTCAAGGCGCAGCAGGCTGCCGACACCGCCAGGAAAGGTAGCGCGACCTTTGCGCTGCTTGGTGCGCTGTCGCTGGCCATCGGTGCCTTTATCGCAAGTGCTGCGGCGGCCCTCGGCGGCAGGCAGCGCGACGACGAGGAGGCGGTGTTCCTGACCGGCCGCTGATTCTGGGGCCGAAGCAAATCAATCCACTCCGGGCCAAGCCCGGAGTGGATTTCTGTTTGAATTGCCGTGCAGCGCGGTGGGATCTCTCTGTTCTTATCGTTTGGCAGTCGCCGGCGCTTGGCTTGGCTCCAGCTTGCGGCCAAGATCGACAGCGTCGCGCAATACGGCAAGATGCGTGCGTGGCACAACGCCTGCCGACGCGGCGACCTCGACGCCGGTTGCCGCCAGCGACCAATAGAGCGTATGCGTGAAGATGCGGCCGAGGGAGCCGTGCAACTCGACCTGGACGTTGTCCACGCCGGGGCCGAAATTCTCGGTCATCGGTCCGGAAATCGGGTCGCCGGTCAGCCAGCCATTGCCCCTGTCGAAGATGTTGGTCCATCGCGTTGCGGCAAACACCGCGCCATGGTGCACCGCCCGTTTCGGTTTGCCTGAAGGACTGCGCCCTTGCTGATAGAGGATAGAGCCGCCGCCGGCCGCCCCTTCGGCGATTGGCGGACAGGCCGAGAACAGTCGCTCGGCAATGCCGCGCCGGAACTCGGCGAGATCATGTGTCACCAGAAACTCACTGTGGGTCAGCGGACTGCCGAGCGTGACGAAATCACTGATCTTCCACGGCTGCGGATGGTCGGGGTCTTTCGTCCGCAGCTGTCGGTATAGCTCCCACTGATCACGCCGGAAACTGGCGAGGTCGTCCAGCCTATCCGGCCATGAGGAACCGTCGGAACTGAGCGTCGCCTTGTCGATGGCGCGGATCGCCTTCAATTTGGTCTTGTCGCGGATAGCCTCCAGTTTTCGGGGCCTGAAATCGGCCCACAATATCTGCAAGAGATCATAGGCGATCATCGACCCCAGACTGTGCGAGACGAGCACGATCCGGTCGTAGGTGTCGTCCAACATCAGGCGCTTCAGCAGCCTCAGGCCACGGTCACGGATCAGCGCGCGCTTCTCGACCGTCGCCGCTTCCGCACGCACATAGGCGGCGACATCGCCGAAATAGGGAAGGCCGAACCGGTCGACCGACCAGATAACGAATGAGGCCAGGATCGTGACGAGCACGCCGGCGGCCCAGGACATGTAGCCTTGCCAAACCGACGTCGCCAGCGCCAGCGTCGCGCACAGGACGACGATGACGGCAACGAGGGTGACGAGATAGAGCTTGCGGGCGTCGCGCGGAATGTCGGCGGGCTTGCGCCACAGCAGGTTCGTCACCCAGGCCGCGAGCCGGCCCCGTGTCGTGCCTTGCGTGATGTCGGCCCAGTAAAGCTCGTAGAAATCGGTGCGACGGCCATCGACATCGTAAGGCGTCGTGATGCGGCGAAGTTCGTACGAATTTGTCCGGCTGTCGGGTGTGATCCAGCTCTGGTTGATCTTCGCGCCAGCGGGGTCGGCCGGATCGGCGACATGGGCATAAAACGGCGCACGGGCGGGGTCATGGCTCCAGACCGCCTGGACAAAGCCCCGCAGCGTATCCATGGGCCGCTGTTCGCCCATGCCATGCACGATCACCACCGCCTGGCTGAGCTTGCGCGGCGCTTTTGGGGTGGCCTGCGATGCTATGGGGTCGGGCACCAACGTCTCCGTTGACGACAATCCCGTCGACGGGACGGGCATTCGTCATCGTAGCCCCGAAACCGCCGTCAAGCCAAGAAAAAGGCCGGCGCGAGGCCGGGCGTTTCTTGGCGTGTCTCTGCGCTGATCCGCCGATCAGTGATCCATGGCCTTGACGATCTCCTCGGTCATCTTCTTGGCGTCGCCGAGCAGCATCATGGTGCCGTCCTTGTAGAACAGCGTGTTGTCGATGCCGGCATAGCCGGAGCCGAGCGAGCGCTTGACGAACAGGCAGGTGCGGGCCTTGTCGACGTCGAGGATCGGCATGCCGTAGATCGGCGAGGACTTGTCATCGCGGGCGGACGGGTTGGTGACGTCGTTGGCGCCGATGACATAGGCGACGTCGGCCTGCGCGAATTCGGAGTTGATGTCCTCGAGCTCGAACACCTCGTCGTAGGGCACGTTGGCCTCGGCCAAGAGCACGTTCATGTGGCCAGGCATGCGGCCGGCGACAGGATGAATGGCGTACTTGACGTCGACACCGTTGGCCTTGAGCTTGTCAGCCATCTCGCGCAGCGCGTGCTGAGCCTGGGCAACCGCCATGCCGTAGCCCGGCACGATGATGACCTTCTGCGCGTTCATCATCAGATAGGCCGCATCGTCGGCCGAACCCTGCTTGACCGTGCGCTCGATGCCGTCATCCGCCGCTGCCGCCGTCTCGCCGCCAAAGCCACCGAGGATGACCGAGATGAAGGAGCGGTTCATGCCCTTGCACATGATGTAGGACAGGATCGCGCCGGACGAGCCGACCAGCGCACCGGTGATGATGAGCGCCAGATTGCCGAGCGTGAAGCCAAGGGCGGCCGCTGCCCAACCGGAATAGGAGTTGAGCATCGAGACGACGACCGGCATGTCGGCGCCGCCGATCGGAATGATGAGCAGGATACCCAGCACCAGCGATGCGGCGACGATCAGCCAGAACACCAGCTTCGATTCCGTGCCGACCAGAAGCACGATCAGCACGATCAAAGCGATGCCAAGGGCGGCGTTGATGAAGTGCCGGCCGCCGATCATGATCGGCTTGCCCGACATGCGTCCGTCGAGCTTCAGGAAGGCGATGACCGAGCCAGTGAAGGTGATGGCGCCGATGGCAACGCCAAGGCTCATCTCGATCAGGGCCTGGGCATGGATGTCGCCGGCCGTGCCGATGCCGAAGCTTTCCGGCGCATAGATGGCTGCTGCCGCCACCATGACGGCGGCAAGGCCGACCAGCGAGTGGAAGGCAGCTACCAACTGCGGCATCGAGGTCATGGCGATGCGGCGCGCGGTGATGGCGCCGACACCGCCACCGATGGCGAGGCCAAGCACGATCAGGCCGAAACGGCCGGCCGACGGGGTTGCCAGCGCCAGCGTGGTGGCGATGGCGATGCCCATGCCGATCATGCCGTAGAGGTTGCCCTGGCGGCTGGTGGTCGGATGCGACAGGCCACGCAGCGCCATGATGAACAGGACGCCGGAAACCAGATAGAGGAAGGACGCGAAGTTGGCGTTCATGGCGCTCTACTTGTCCTTCTTCTTGTACATGGCCAGCATGCGCTGGGTGACGAGGAAGCCGCCGAAGATGTTGACCGAGACCAGCATCAGCGCGACGAAGCCGAAGCCGGCGGCAATGCCGGAGGCGGCGATGCCGACGGCAAGCAGCGCTCCGACGACAATGACCGACGAGATGGCGTTGGTGACGGCCATCAGCGGCGTGTGCAAAGCGGGGGTCACCGACCAGACGACGTAGTAGCCGACGAAGATCGCCAGCACGAAGATGGCGAAGCGGAAGACAAAGGGATCGATGGCACCACCGGATAGGGCGTGCGCGGCATCACCCGCCGCTTCAGCACCGCCGGGCGCGGTCGCCATGTTCTGTACCGCCAGCCGAACGGCGGCGGAGGCCTGGTCGAGCTGGTCGAGGGCTTTCTGCAGGGTCTGATCCATCACGCAATGCCTTTCGACTTCGACGAGGGCGACTTGGGTGCGGCCGGTTTCTTGGGCGCGGCCTTCTTTGCAGCAGCGGGTTTGGCCGAAGCGTCGGCGACCATGGTGGTGGCTGGGATCGCGGCGGGTTCGACATGAGGCTGCTGGTCGGCCTTGGCGAAGGCCGGATGAACGACCTTGCCGCCATCGGTCAGCATCGTTGCCTTGACCAGATCGTCATCGCGGTTGATCGCAAGCGCCTTGGTGGTCTTGTCGACCAGCGTCTCGAGGAAAGCGAACAGATTCTTGGCATAGAGCAGCGAGGCGGATGCGGCGACGCGGCCCGGCACATTGAGATGGCCAACGATCTTGACGTTGTTGGCCGTGGTGACGACCTTGCCGGCCTCAGCGCCCTCGACATTGCCGCCGCGCTCGACCGCCAGATCGACGAGCACCGAGCCCGGCTTCATCGAGGCGACCATGGCCGCCGACACCAGCTTCGGCGCCGGCCGACCGGGAATCAACGCCGTGGTGATGACGATGTCCTGCTTGGCGATGTGCTCGGCCGTGAGCGCCGCCTGCTTGGCCTGATACTCCTTCGACATTTCCTTGGCGTAGCCGCCAGCCGTCTCGGCCGCCTTGAATTCGTCATCCTCGACCGCGAGGAATTTTGCGCCGAGCGAGGCGACCTGTTCCTTGGCGGCGGGGCGCACGTCGGTGGCGGTGACGACCGCACCGAGGCGACGCGCGGTGGCGATCGCCTGCAGGCCGGCGACGCCGACGCCCATGATGAAGACCTTCGCCGCCGGCACCGTGCCCGCCGCCGTCATCATCATCGGCAAGGCGCGATCATATTCCGAAGCGCCGTCGATGACCGCCTGATAGCCGGCGAGATTGGCCTGCGAGGACAGCACATCCATCGACTGGGCGCGGGTGATGCGCGGCATGAACTCCATCGAGAAGGCGGTGACACCGGCTTTGGCCAGGGCCGCGACGGCGGCGTCATTGCCATAGGGATCCATGATGGCGATGACAGCCGTACCGGGCTTGTAGCCCTTCAGCTCGGTATCCGTCGGCCGGCGGACCTTCAGCACCACATTGGCCTTGGCGACATCGCCAGCCTTGCCGATGGCGGCACCGGCCTTGGCGAATTCCTCGTCGGGGATGCGCGACCTCGCGCCGGCACCGGTCTCGACGACAACATCGAAGCCAAGCCCCGCCAGCCGTTTCACCGTGTCGGGCGAAGCCGCTACGCGCGGCTCGTTGGCATCGAGTTCACGAGGGATGAAAACCGTCTGTCCCACCGCATGATCCTTTCGGCCGGAAGCTGTTTCCCGCAAGACGCCGACCGGCCTCGCGGCGGCGCCGTGGACAAGGTGTCGGAAAAATCTATCGGAGGATAAAGGCGCCGGCGGCCAGAATCAGAATGAACAGGATGGTCGCCGAAAAGAAGCCGCCCGCAAAGAAGCCGAAAGCCATCGCCAGCAGTATGGCGCCGCAAAAGAGCGATCCGTATTTGGCCAGCATGAGAAAGCCCGCATAGGTGCGGTCATGCTCGGCATAGTCCATCTTCGCGCCCAGTTCGACAGGACCGGTCGGCGTGTGATCAGCCATAGCAATACCCCTTCGAAGACATCTTTCAGGCACATAGCGAAAAGCCGGGCCGAGAGCAATGGCGCTATTGCCGCATCGCAGCCGACAACTGCCTCAAAGGAAAATTGAAGCCGGCTCCCCTAACCCGACCACAGGCGGCACCGGCGACCCTGTCAGGGGAACTGAACGCGCTGTGATAATTTCACATTTTCGGCGACATCAGCCATCTCACGCAGGAAGATGCGCCCGAGGCGATCGTCGCCGCGACGCTGCGTTCTTCGCCGGCTGACGGACGCTTCAGCCGGCAAGATGGGGGAAAAGCCCGAGCAGACCGACGACGATCAGATAGAGCGCGACAATGTAGTTCAACAGCCGAGGCATGATGAGAATCAGCACGCCGGCGATCAGCGAGATGAGCGGCGTGAGCGCGAGCTGCGAGATGTGCATGTCGGGTTCCTTCAAAGACTTCGCGGCGATGCCCGGGGCGCGGCAGCGCCCTTGACGTCATCCAGAACGCGGAAGTGGCCGGAAAGCTCCAGGCGCTTGGCGAAAATCGCGGCCTCAGGCGGCTTCGCGATAATATTTCGCTGTCGGCACGATGGACAAGGGTGTCAGTCGGTTGATGGCCGGATTGGCAAACATCAGCCGCTGTTCGGTCGGCGTCGACCTGAAGAATGGGAACCGTTCGAGTGTCAGGCGCATGTTTTCGCCGGCAGGGATTTCGAACAGTGCGATCGGAGTAAGAACGCCGGGAAACTCTTTGCCCTCAGTCCTCTGCACGGCATTGAAGTAACGGGCATAAAAATTGGAATGCTCGATCTTGACCGGCGTAAGCACCGAGTCCTGGCCAAAGTAGCGCGAGGCCACCATGGCAAGCCTGAGTGTCAAAAAAGGCAGCACTCCGGGCGCCGGCGCGCTGTCGGGATCGGTTGCGAACCGGGTTCCGTCGATGAAGGTTTCTCCGCGGGCAAGTCGCTCGATCAGTATTTCCGGATAGGCATCGACGGAGGGCGAATACGGGTGCTCGCTGGAAATGTAATGGAAGCGGATCGTGCTGACCAATTCGCCATAGCAATAGACACCGAACCGGTAGGAATTGGGCAGATTGTCCCAGCGATCCTCGAACATACCGCTGGCGATCGGACCGCACATGCCTGAGCGCAGGTAGGATTTATAGCGAAGTCGATAGATCGCCTCCAGATCCTCGCCTCCTGTAATAAGGCGATAATCGACATGCTCCAGCAGTTGCATGATCGATCGGTTCAACACCGAATCCCCAGCCGTGCTGACCCCGCCAGACGCACTCCCTACAGCCCGTGCAGCATCCATTGTCTGTCCTCGAAAATTCCGCCTGCGGATAGGCTATTCGAGCTGAAATGAGACACAAGCTGAAATTCCGATATTGTTGATTTACCTTCTGTTAACGTTAACGGACGGACGTCCGTTTGAAAATGTCTACTGATGATTAACTCGCGTGAGGAGGAGGCCGCCAAGAGCCAACTTCGAAAAGCAGGATACTAACTGGCTGTCCGCTTGCCGGTGAGGCGCAGGTCAGCGACGAATGGCCAGGTGGCACTCGACATCGTCTCGATACCCGACGCACTAAGTGCGGCGCCGAAGAGGAAGCCTTGCACGAGATCCGGTTTGACCTGCAAGGCCAGGATCTTGAGCTGCTCGAAGGTCTCTACACCTTCGACGGTCACGGAAAGTCCGAGCGGCCGTGACAAATTGACAATGCCCTTGAGCAGTTCGAGCGAGCGGCTGTTCTGAGTGACGTCTATCAGGAACGAACGGTCGATCTTGATCTTGTCGAGCGGCAGCTTGTGCAGGTAGCTCAGGCTCGAATAGCCGGTGCCGAAGTCGTCGAGCGCAATGCGCACGCCAAGCTGCTTCAGCTCCTCGATGTACTGGCGCGTCAGCGACTTGTCGTCGAGCAGCGCCGTTTCGGTGACCTCGATCTCCAGCCGACCGGCGGCGAGGCTGGAGCTGATCAACGCGTCACGAACCTTCTGGACGACGTCGCGGCTGCGGAAATCCTTGGCGGAGAGATTGACCGAGACGCTCGTCTGGTCCGGCCATTTGGCGCATTCGGTGCAGGCCGCCTGCAGCACGAAGGTGCTGATCTCGGAAATGATGCCCATTTCCTCGGCCAGCGGGATGAAGATGCTGGGCGAGATCGGCCCGAGATCTGGATGATCCCAGCGGCACAGCGCCTCGCAGCTGGCGATACGCATGGTGTTCATCGCCACGATCGGCTGATAGACCACCCGCAGGGCCTTGCTTTCTACGGCGGTGCGCAGATCCGCCTTCATCAGCTGACGGTTGCGGAAGGCGGCATCCATCGAGGCCTCGAACAGCCGCCAGCTGTTCTTGCCGAGTTCCTTGGCCTTGTAGAGCGCCAGGTCCGCCTTGACGATCATGGCGTCGACATCGGTATCCTTGACCCGCGACAGCACCGCGCCGCCGCTGGCCTGGATACGCAGCCCGTGACCGGCGACGTCGACCTCCCCCTGCAGGCCGGCGAAAATCTCGTCGAGCTGGCCGGTCAGATGGCTCTCGTCCTCGACGCGGTCGAAGAAGATCATGAATTCGTCGCCGCCGAAACGGCTGACCGTGATGCCTTGCCCGGCAATGGCGGCAAGCCGCTCGGCGACGGCGTAGATCAACCCGTCGCCGATCGGGTGCCCAAGCGTGTCGTTGACGCTCTTGAAATCGTCGAGGTCGAGCACTGCCAGCCCGCAGAGACGGTCGCCGTCGCCGGACGCCATGGCCTCGCCGACCAGTTCGTGGAAATAGGCCCGGTTGGGCAGGCCGGTGAGGTTGTCGTAGCGGGCCATGAAGCGGATCTTGTCTTCCGCCTCGACACGGGCGGTGACGTCCTCGAAGGTAATGACGCCCAACTCCTGGCTGCCCTCGCGAGCCGAGAATTCATAGTGCTGGCCGTTGGCGAGCGAAACCAGCACCTTGCGGTCGCGGCCTTCGCGCAGGGCGCGCGTCAGCTGGGCCTCGATATAGCGGCAATCCTTCGGCGCCAGCATGCCGCCGGCGACACCGCGCATCAACAGACCGTGGATCGACCGCCCGAGCAGCGCATCCGGTGACTTGAGCGACATCAGATGCGCGGCCTCGGCATTGGCCACCGCCACGCGGCCGTTCGGGCCGAGCATGACAAGGCCGTGCGACATGGTGTTGAGGGCGCGATCGAACCTGAGGGCGAGCTTCCTCGCTTCCTTGTGGCCAATGACGGCCGAGAAAAGCACGTTGCGGACGTGATCGGCGCTGTTGATGGTGATGAAAGTCAACGGGATGATCATCAACCCGAGAACGACCGAAGGGATATCCATGCGCAGCAAGAGTGCAAGTGCCGCCGGGCCAATGAAGGTCACGGAAAAAATCCGCACCATGCGCGGAGATCCGTAGTTCCGGCCAACAACCGTGACCAGGGTAGCAATGGCCAGCGACGTCGCGGCCAGTTCGGCAAAGGGATCTGGATACACATAGATCGAAATGAAGCATAGCGCGCCCAACCCGAGGCCCTGCAGGCTGCCCTTGAGGATGTAGTTGCGCTCCCACCGCTGCGCCTCGTCGACATTGGCTATGACAGCGCCCGCCTTGCGGAAGGCGCGAATGCCGAAGTAGCGGAAGAGGCTGATGGACAGTAGAGTAAAAGAGAAAGCCAGGAACAACGGATTATGCGTGCGAAAGTAGATCATGAATCCGAGGATCCAGTAGCACACGCCGCCAATCACCAGCATGTGGGCGTTGTCGAACAACGACCGCACAAACTGGATATAAACATCCGGTGGGATGTTTTCGGTCTTTGTCCTGCCCATATCGTCGGCCCAACGCTAAGCCCTGTCATGCCACGTCCGCCTTAAGAAAGGCTTAGAACAGTGGTTTCGGCTCGGTTGCCGAGGGCGCGCAGATGCAGGATCGGCTGGGAAACTGGGCTTCAGGTAAACAAGGCGTATCGATCATTCGGCAGCCTGAAGTTTCGGCCGTGCCGGCGTGTTCGACAGACGTTCGAGCAGCCTTTGGCGTTCGCCGGCGGCCCTTTCTGCGCTGGCCTGGCGGACGTGGCCATAGCCGCGAATGAGAGCCGGCACCGAGGCAAGGGCAATTGCCGCATCGACCCCGGCCGGCGCCAGCGATCTGGCGACGAGGTCCAGATCCGCCTCGTACTGCGCAAGAAGCTGCCGCTCCCTGCGCCGCTCGGCGGTGTAGCCGAACAGGTCGAAGGCGGTGCCGCGCACGCCTTTCATCGCCGCCAGCAGGCGAAAACCCTTCATCATCCAGGGGCCGAAGCTCGATTTCCTCGGTGTGCCGTCATTGCCGCGGCGGCCCATGATCGGCGGGGCGAGATGGAATTCGAGTTTCTCGTAACTCTGGAACTGCTTGCCCAATTCGGCGGCAAAGGAGCCATCGGTGTAGAGCCGCGCCACCTCGTACTCGTCCTTGATGGCCATCAGCTTGAACAGGTTCCTGGCGGCAGCCTCCGACACCGCGGTCGAACCGGGCACGGCCTTGGCTTCGGCCGCGCGCAGGACGGCGATCCTTTCGGCATAACGCCTGCCGTAGGCGGCATTCTGGTAGGCGGTCAGGAAAGCGACGCGGCGGGCAATGATGTCATCCAGCGTCTCGGCGATCGCGGCGGCCTGTCCGGTCTTGCCCGGCTGGGCGACGAGGTCTCGCACGAAATCCGGCTGATGGGCGGCACGGCGGCCCCAGCGGAAGGCGGCGATGTTCATCGCCACGGCTTCGCCATTGAGCTCGATCGCCTTCTCGACAGCCTCGGCCGACAGCGGCAAGCCGCCGTGCTGGAAGGCAAAGCCGAGCATGAACATGTTGGCGCCGAGCGAATTGCCGAACAGCGCGGTGGCGGTGCGCGTGGCGTCGAAGAAATGCGCCTTGCCGTCGCCGGCGGCGGCGCGGATCGCCTTCTTCAGGCGCTCGACCGGCAATGAGAAATCGGCCGACCGGGCGAATTCGCCGGGCATGATCTCGGCGGTGTTGGCGAGAAAGATGGTGTGGCCCTCGCGCACCGCCGTCAGCACCTTCTTGGCGCCAGACACAACGAGATCGCAGCCAAGCACGAGATCGGCCTTGCCGGCCGAGACGCGGATGGCGTGGATATCGTCAGGGGTGCGGGCGATGCGGACATGGGTGAACACCGAGCCGCCTTTCTGGGCGAGGCCGGCCATGTCGATCATGCCGCAGCCCTTGTCCTCGAGATGGGCCGCCATGCCGAGCACCGCACCGACGGTGACGACGCCGGTGCCGCCGACGCCGTCGATGATCGCCGCCCAGCCCTGCTCGCCAAGCGGAAATTCGGCGGGCGTCGGCACGCCGTCGAGCGGGTCGGCCTTGCCGGCCGTCCCCTCGGCCTTGCGGATCTTGGCGCCGTGCACGGTGACGAAGGACGGGCAAAAGCCGTTGACGCAGGAGAAATCCTTGTTGCAGCTCGACTGGTCGATCCTGCGCTTGCGGCCGAATTCGGTCTCGACCGGCTGGATCGAAACGCAGTTCGATTGCACGCCGCAATCGCCGCAGCCTTCACAGACCAGTTCGTTGATGAAGACCCGCTTGTCGGGATCGGGAAAGGTGCCGCGCTTGCGGCGGCGGCGCTTTTCGGCCGCGCAGGTCTGGTCGTAGAGCAGCACCGACACGCCTTTGACGCCGCGCAGCTCGCGCTGGACGAGATCGAGGTCGTCGCGATGATGGATGGTGGCGCCGGCTGGGAATTCGACCTTGCCGGCATATTTGTCCGGCTCGTCGGTGACGATGGCGATGCGGTCGATCCCTTCGGCTCGCACTTGCCTGGCGATCATGTCGACGGTCAGGCCGCCTTCGTGCGGCTGGCCGCCGGTCATGGCGACGGCGTCGTTGTAGAGGATCTTGTAGGTGATGTTGGCGTCGGTCGATAGTGCGAAGCGGATCGCCAGCGTGCCGGAATGGTTGTAGGTGCCGTCGCCGAGATTCTGGAAGATATGGTCGCGCTTCGAGAACGGCGCCTGGCCGACCCATTGCGCACCCTCGCCGCCCATCGCGGTGAAGCCGAGGGTGTTGCGGTCCATCCACAATGCCATGAAGTGGCAACCGATGCCGGCCGCGGCGATCGAGCCGTCCGGTACCTTGGTCGAGGAATTGTGCGGGCAGCCGGAACAGAAGAACGGCGTGCGCGAGCCGATGTCGGTGGCATCCGCAAGCATCGCCTGGAACTGGCGCAGCTTTGCCACCCGCGCCGAAATCTCTTCCGACGGACCGATCGTCCGCACGATCCTCTCGCCAAGCGCGATGGCGATCTCGTTGGGGTCGAGCGCTCCCTTGGCCGGAAACAACCAGTCGCCACGCTCGTCCTTCTTGCCGACAATGACCGGCTGCGAGGCGGTGCCGTAAAGACTTTCGCGCAATTGCACCTCGATCAGCGAGCGCTTCTCCTCGACGACGACGATGGTGTCGAGGCCGCGGGCGAAGTCGGCGATATGCTGCAGGTCGAGCGGCCAGGGGCAGCCGACCTTGAACAGCCGCACGCCGATGCGGTTGGCGGCCGCCTCGTCGATGCCGATGTCCTCCAGTGCCTGGCGGACATCGAGATAGCTCTTGCCCAGCGTGATGATGCCGAGCTTCGGGTTGCGGCCGCCCGAATAGACGATGCGGTTCAGCCCGTTGGCATGGATAAAGGCGGAGGCAGCGGCGCGCTTGTATTCATGCAGCCGCTCCTCCTGGCCGAGCATGTCGATCTCGTGGCGGATGTTGAGACCGCCGGGCGGCATGTCGAAATCGGGCACGACGATGTTCAGCCGTTCGAGCGAGGCATCGACCGAGGCCGTCGATTCGATGTTGTCCTTGACGCATTTGATCGCCGCCCAGGTGCCGGCAAAGCGCGACATGGCAAAGCCGTATAGGCCGTAATCGATGATCTCCTGGACGCCGGCCGGGTTGAGGATCGGCACCATGGTGTCGACGAACAGGAATTCGGTGGCGTGCGCGTTGGTCGATGATTCGGCCATGTGGTCGTCGCCCATCAGGGCGAGCACACCGCCATGTTTGGACGAGCCGGCGAGATTGGCGTGGCGGAACACATCTCCCGAACGATCCACGCCCGGCCCCTTGCCGTACCAGACCGAAAAGACGCCATCATGGGTGCCCTCGCCCAGCAGTTCCGCCTGCTGCGATCCCCAGCAAGCGGTGGCGGCAAGCTCCTCGTTAAGGCCGGGCTGGAAGACAATATCGGCCTGGGCGAGCTGCTTCTTGGCCTTCCACAACTGCATATCGAGGCCGCCGAGCGGCGAGCCGCGATAGCCGGAAACGAAGCCCGCCGTGTTGAGGCCGGCGCGGCGGTCGCGCTCGCGCTGCATCAGAAGCATGCGGATGACCGCCTGCGCACCGGACAGGAAGATGCGCTCCTTTGCGAGGTCGAACTTGTCGTCGAGCGCGACATCATGCAGCGTCATCAGGCATTTCCTCTGCGGAGGCCGCGTGGGAGCAGGCAGCCAACGTTCGGAGTCGGATGACGCATCCTTTCTCCCCTTGCAAGGCAGGTCAAACAAAATCGAAGGTACCAGGCGACGCGCAACGAACGGTCCGCGGCGATCCCGAATCGGGTGCAAAACCGATCCACGGACGCTGCCTAGCGCACTAAAATTTCTGCGCGTCAGATGCCTTTCGAGCAATCCGGCTTCGGTTCGCCCGGCAACTTGCCATCGGGATGGCCGACGAGATCGGGATTGGCCGTGTAGAGCTGATCGATGACCAGCGGCCGGTCGGGCAGCACCGACTGGTCCTCCGTCGACATCAAGGTGGTGTCGATCTTCTGCAGGATCGCGCCATCGGCGCCCTTGATGCTGATGACAATCGCATAGGGCTTGTTTTTGACGACGCAGGTCAGGGCCGGGCTCTCAAGTGTCACCTTGTCGAGCTTCGGCCAGACCTTCTGCTCGACCACCAAAGGCGCGCCGCCGGCGGGATCCTGGAAGCTGGCGACCGCCACCTGGCCGTCTCCCATCGGCTGCAGCGGCCGCAGCGTGACGACATAGGTCGCCCTGGCGAGACGGTAGTTGAAGACGAATATCTTGCCGGAAATCTCGAACAGCTTGCCTTCGTCGTTGCCGGTATCGCGGCAGGCACCGAGCGCAACGGCGGCAATCAGAGCAGCGCCGACGACGATCGAGCGGGAAAGACTTCTAAGCATCCTTGACCTCATTGGCCGCCATGCGGCGGCGACGATAGTGACGACTTGCCTTCTGACGGTTGCCGCATACCGCCATATCGCACCAAAGACGGCTGGAATTGCGGCTTCTGTCGACGAACAGCCAGGTGCAGTTGGGACAGATCCTCAGCCTTGCGACGGTGTCGTCGCGCAGCAGCGACAGGGCGGAAACCGCCAGCGCCGCCTCGAAGGCGATCGGCGTCACGGGGTCGCCGAACGGCCTTCCCGGCGCCCCGATTTCGGTCTGGCTGCCAGCCAACCCCTCGGCGCAGGCGCTCAGAAACCCCGGCAGATCGGCGGTGGCAACCGTGCCTTTCGAGACCGCGCCACGAAAAAGCCGGTCCGTCGCCTCGCGGATCGACAGTACGACGGGCGCGATCGCCACGGACGACGATACGGCCAGTTGTCGGTCGCCCAGCTCGGCGGCGCGAAAGCGGCTCGCCGCATCGGCAAAGCGGGCGATCTCGGCCGGATCATCGAAGCGGTCGAACGTTCTCTCCGGATCGCCGCGCAGCACGACGGTGTTCGTCGTGTCGAGCGCAAGCAGGCCGCCGGTGAAGCGGTGCGGGGTCCAGGATACCGTCATGCTCGAAATCTAACCTATAAATCGCATTTGACAAGTTAGATTCAGAGATGCAACCTCTGTAGGGATGCGGTTCCCCGCAGCCTTTTTGAACATGTCGTCGTCACGTCAGTTGCTTCTGGACGGCATGATCCGAGGGTTTTGCATGCTCTATTTCTTCCAGCAGGTGCTGAACGGGCTGCATTCGGGAGCGCTATACGCGCTGCTGGCCTTCGGCTACGTGCTGACTAACGGCATCCTGCACCGCACCAATCTTGCCTATGGCGCGCTGTTTGCCTTTTGCGGCCAGACGATGATCCTCACCGCGGCCTTCGGCTATCAGGTGCTGTGGCTGACGCTGCTGGCTGCTGTGGCCCTCGGCGTCTTCGCGGCTTTCCTCTATGCCGCGCTGGTCAGCTACGTGCTGTCGCGCAGCGTCTTCGAACCGTTGGCCGACCGCTCGCCCAATGCAATCGTGGTGACGACGCTCGGCATCCTGCTTTTGTTGTCCGAGGCAAGCCGCATCGCCGCCGACACCCATGATCTGTGGCTGCCGCCGATGCTGGCGCAGCCCGTCATTTTCGCGCAGGACGCAACCTTCAAGGCAACGCTGACGCTCATCCAGCTCATCGACTGCACGGTGGTGCTTGTGGCAATCGTGCTGGCTGCGTGGGCATTCGCCCGCTCGAGCTTCGGCCGGCGCTGGCGCGCCGTCTCCGACGACCCAAAGGCGGCCGCCATGTGCGGTGTCGACGTGCGCGCGGTGTTCCGGCATGCCGTGCTGTTCGGCGGTTTCTGCGCCGCGCTGGCCGGCGTCATGGCCGGCCTCTATTACGGCAATGTCAGTTTCGGCTCGGGTCTCGTCTACGGCTTGAAGATCCTGTTCGTGACCGCGGTCGGCGGCTATCTCTCGCCGCCGCGCGCGGCGCTCGGAGCGGCCGCGTTCGGCATGGCCGAATCGCTGTGGGCCGGCTATTTCCCGGTCGAATGGCGCGACGCCTGGATGTATCTGTTCCTGGTCGCCATGCTGGTGCTGATCGGCGCCGGCCGCGACACCAGCAAGATCGCCTGAAACCATCAGACTTTGGTTGCATGACGCCGGGGCAAATCGCCAATATCCGGACCTGCCCTCCGTTGCGATGACGTTTGCTGCCTCCATCCTTGTTGACCGGTCCGGCCACGCGCGGCATACCGTTGGACCACGCGGCGTGACGGACCTTAGGGGGAAGCCGGCACGCCTCCGGCACAGGGAGGAATGCATGGCAGGGCTTCTCGCTCTATCCAGGACCATTGATCGCGTGAACGAATTCATCGGCAAATGGGTGTCGTGGCTGATCCTGCTGGCGATCCTGGTCAGCGCCGCCAACGCCATCATCCGCAAGATCTTCGACATATCCTCGAACGCCTGGCTCGAGCTGCAGTGGTATCTGTTCGGCGCCGCCTTCATGCTGGCTGCCGCCTATACGCTGAAGCAGAACGAACATATCCGCATCGACATCGTCTACGGCATGTTTTCGCGCCGCGTGCAGCACTGGATAGACCTGCTCGGCCACATCCTCTTCCTGATGCCGTTCGTGACGCTGATGGTGATCTATTTCGTTCCCTATGTGTCGCTGTCGTTTCGAAGCGGCGAGATGTCCAACAACTCCGGCGGACTGATCATCTGGCCGGCCAAGGCCATCCTGCTGGTCGGCTTTTTCCTGCTCGCTCTGCAGGGCATCTCCGAGATCATCAAGAAGATCGCCATCATGCGCAGCGACATGGACGACCCCAATCCGTTCATATCGGCACATGAGCAGGCCGAACTCGAGGCCAAGGCGCTGGCCGACGAGGTGCGCTCATGATGGAGTTGATCGCCCAGAACATGGCGCCGATCATGTTCGCTTCGCTGATCATCTTCCTGCTGATCGGCTACCCCGTCGCCTTTTCGCTGGCCGCCAACGGCTTGATGTTCTTCTTCATCGGTGTGCTTCTCTCGCCCTATTCCGGTGGATCGATCAATCTCGCCTGGCCGCTTCTGCACGCCCTGCCGGATAATTTCTACGGCAGCCGGGTGATGTCGAACGATACGCTGCTTGCCATTCCGTTCTTCACCTTCATGGGCATCGTGCTCGAGCGATCGGGCATGGCCGAAGACCTGCTCGACACGATCGGCCAGCTGTTCGGACCAATCCGCGGCGGACTTGCCTACGCTGTGATTTTCGTCGGTGCACTGCTGGCGGCAACCACCGGTGTGGTGGCGGCGTCCGTCATCGCCATGGGCCTGATCTCGCTGCCGATCATGCTGCGCTACGGCTATGACCGCAGGCTGGCATCCGGTGTCATCGCGGCATCCGGCACGCTCGCCCAGATCATCCCGCCGTCGCTGGTGCTGATCGTGCTGGCCGACCAGCTCGGCCGCTCGGTCGGCGACATGTATGCGGGCGCGCTGATCCCGGGCCTGGTGCTGACCGGCCTTTACGCGCTCTACATCCTGATCATGTCGATCGTCCGGCCGGCGTCGGTGCCGGCACTGCCGTTGGAGGCCCGCACGCTCGGCCACGGCGTTCTGTCGCTGCTGGCGGCATTGCTGGTCACGTTGGCGGTTTCCTACGCGGCGTATCGCTATCTCGCGCCGGCGCATGGCGACAATGCCGACATTCTCGGCGCCACTGCCGGCGTCCTTTTCATCTACGTCGTGGCAATTGCCGACAAACGCCTGAACTTCAACATGATGTCCAGGCTGGCGCAGCAGGTGATCATCGTGCTGATTCCGCCACTGGCGCTGATCTTCCTGGTGCTCGGCACCATCTTCCTTGGCATCGCCACCCCAACGGAGGGCGGCGCCATGGGTTCTGTCGGCGCCTTGATCATGGCGGCGGCAAAGGGGCGGCTGTCGCTGGACGTGGTCAAGCAGGCCCTGACCTCGACGACGCGGCTGTCGTCCTTCGTTCTGTTCATCCTGATCGGCGCGCGGGTGTTCTCGCTCACCTTCTACGGCGTCAACGGCCACATCTGGGTCGAGCACCTGCTGACCTCGCTGCCAGGTGGCGAAGTCGGCTTCCTGATCGGCGTCAACATGCTGGTCTTCTTCCTGGCGTTCTTCCTCGACTTCTTCGAACTCGCCTTCATCATCGTGCCACTGCTGGCGCCGGCCGCAGACAAGCTCGGCATCGACCTGATCTGGTTCGGCGTGCTTCTGGGCGTCAACATGCAGACCAGCTTCATGCATCCGCCCTTCGGCTTCGCGCTGTTCTACCTGCGCTCGGTCGCCGCGCGCGTGCCCTATCTCGACCGCATCACCGGCAAACAGATCGCACCCGTCACCACCGGGCAGATCTACTGGGGCGCGGTGCCCTTCGTCTGCATCCAGGTGATCATGATCGGGCTGACCATCGCCTTCCCGCAGATGGTGATGCATTACAAGGGCACGGTGGTCGATCCCGGCACGATCGACTACAAGGTGCCGGAAGTCCCCGGCCTGTCGCCGCTTGGCACACCGCCGGCCGACGGCGGCACCGCGCCGGCCGCTCCTGCCGCCCCCGATCTGTCGCAACCTCCGAGTTTCGGCGACACGCCGCCGGCCAAACCGGCGGCGCCGCAGCCGGACCTGTCGCAACCGCCAAGCTTCAACTGAACCCGGCATGGCCAGGATCATGAAAGCGGTGCGGCTGGAAGCGGTGGGCAGCATCGCGCTGCGCGACGTCGACAAGCCCGACATCGGGCCGGATGAGCTTCTGGTGCGCGTTGAAGCCTGCGGCGTCTGCGGCACGGACCGGCATCTGTTCCACGGCGAATTCCCGTGCACGCCACCGGTGACGCCCGGGCATGAATTCTCCGGCATCGTCGAGGCGATCGGAGAATCCGTCTCCGGCTTTGCCGTCGGCGACCGCGTCACCGGCGACCCCAACATCGCCTGCGGGCGTTGCGCGCACTGTCATGCCGGGCGGGTCAACCTCTGCAGCAACTTGCGCGCCATCGGCATTCATCGCGATGGCGGCTTTGCCGAATACCTTGCCTTGCCGCAGAAGCAGGCCTTCATCCTGCCTGCCGACCTGAAGCCGACGCATGGTGCCTTCTGCGAACCGCTCGGCTGTTGCCTGCATGGCGTGGACCTGGCCGAAATCAGGCCAGGCAGTTCGGTGGCCGTGCTTGGCGGCGGCGTGATCGGCCTGCTCACCGTGCAGCTGGCGCGTCTGGCCGGTGCCACGACCATCATCTTGTCGACCAGGCAAGCCTCGCGGCGCGCGCTCGCCGAGGATCTCGGGGCCACGGCGACGGTCGATCCGACCGCCGCCGACGTCATCGACGGCGTCGCCGGGCCAACGGGCCTGGCGCCAGGCGGTGTCGACGTCGTCTTCGAATGCGCGGGCGTGCGGGAGACCGTCGAGCAGTCGATGCGGCTGGCCCGCGCCGGCGGCACGGTCGTCATCGTCGGCGTGACGCCGCAAGGCATGAAAGCGGAATTCGAGCCCTTCGACCTGCTGTTCCGGGAACTGAAAGTGCTCGGCTCCTTCCTCAATCCCTACACGCATCGCCGCGCCGCCGAACTCATTGCATCGGGCACAATCGAGATCGACCGGCTGATCTCCAGGCAAGTGGACCTCGAAGACGCGGCAGCGGTGATCGCCAATCCGCCGGCGCCCGGCGAGGTCAAGGTGCTGGTGGTGCCGCACGCGGGCTGAGCTGCACTCGGTGCTGATCCATCGACGAACCGCTGCCGCTGGTGCACGGATCGTCTATCCAGCCGGTGGCCTCGAGCGGCCGTTCACGATCTGTCGGCACGCAAGAATGTTCCTTTGGGGGACTCGCCGAAGAGTTAGCAATAGCTCGTCGCGAAACGACCGAGATGGGTGATCCCGACGTCCATCGCAATCCTTGTGACGCTTAAACCTTTCACACGCGCGGTCATCAGTTGCCGTCTGGCTTCATTGAGGCGGAGCACGTTGATGAATTCCAACGGACTTACGCTGAAGATAGCGCGAAAAGCGTACTCCAGCTGCCGGCGGCTCACGCCGACTTCCCTGCACAGCCGAATAATCGGAATTTCTTCCCGAATGTGGGCGCGAATGAAATCCTCAGCCGTCCAGGCATGGCGGAGATGCCTACCTGCAGAACGATCTATTCCGCGGGCACGATCGTCTGCGACGTCACGAGCTTCAGCCAGTGCTGCAAGATATTCAATGAACGCGATGGGAGGGTGCTCCAGTCGAGTCGGATTGTCTGCTGCCGCGAAGCGATCTGCCAGCAACTCGATCTGGCCGCGGATGGCTTGCCCCTCGCTTGCAGAGAGCCGAACGGCGCCGGGGTGGTCGGCTGCCTGCTCGACCATCACCCCCGCGGCAGCCGCCTGGATATCCGCCCAGATCGCGGTCGAAACAACCGCGCCCGCATAGCGGAGGCCGGGCTTGACGGTTGCCGTCACAGTCGTGCCGGCGGGGATTGTCACGATCATGTCGTCTTCGAGCGGAATGCCGTAGATTGTCGATTCGCAAGCGCGCTCGACAGCCAAAACCACCACAGAGCCACGATCGAGCCCGCCACTGGCCCGCAAGGCGCGGTTGAATTCTGCCAACTCAATTGCCCACTTGCCGTGGGACTGGATTTGCCGGATGCGCGAAGGCAAGCCCCCGGCCGAGAGCGTGTCGACCTTCACCAGCATTCCTGAGGCTGCATTGGCAAGCTGGTCTGGGCCAAGCAACACATCCCTGTGAGATGAAGGCCAAGAGGTCAAAAATACGTCCCTTGCGCAAAGTGGATAGCGCGACGGTTGTATTAGGGATAGCTTACTCGCAAATTGCGCGAGATCAATTTGGCGCCAAAATGTTGCCGACGCACGGCTGGTGGGGGACTATGGAGAGACAAGACCTCTTTCGGAAGGCTGCGCCGAGGACATTAAATGCCCTCGCCTGGGGTACGGGACGTTGTGGAGCCGGCCGCCTTCTGGGTGCGGCCGTGACGGTGTTGGCCAGTTTGGCGGTGGTACCGAGCCTTCTCGCTGCGGAAGGCGGCGCGAGCTTCTATCTGCTCGGCTCGCGCGGTCCTATGGCGGGCTTCACCCCACCGTTGGCTACACTTTCAAGGTCGGCAAGCTGCCGATTTCAACCAGGTTGAAATACTTTCACGAGTTCGACGTCGAGAACCGCCTCGAAGGCGCTCGGCCTTTTTGACTGTTGCCTTTCCGCTTTGGGTTGCGGGGAAATGATCGACGGCGAAGACCCAACATGCCGGGGCTATGAGTAGAGTGGCATCATCTGCTTCAACAAGAACAAGGGGGAAAGATGAGTAGTAATCGAAACTTCCCGGCAGAGGCCGGTATCGGCAACAACATCACGCGACGGGACGCGTTGATGGCCGGCACGGCGGCCGTCGTTTCGCGGCTGGCTGCACCGGTCGGCCTCTCGGGCGCGCTCGCTGGCCTTGCCGGCGTTCAGCCGGCGGCGGCCCATCCGGCCCGCCCCAACATCGTCTATATCATATCCGACGACCAAGGTTGGAAGGACGTGGGCTTCCACGGTTCCGACATCAAGACGCCGAACATCGACAAGCTCGCCGCCGAAGGCGCGCGCTTGGAGCAGTTCTATGTCCAGCCGATGTGCACGCCCACCCGCGCGTTGATGACAGGACGCTATCCGTTGCGTTACGGGCTGCAGATGGGCGTTATCCCGTCGGGTGGCAGCTACGGGCTCGCCACTGACGAGTATCTTCTGCCGCAGATGCTCTTGGACGCGGGATACAAGACAGCGATGGTGGGCAAGTGGCATCTGGGTCACGCGAAGACTGAATACTGGCCCCGTCAGCGGGGATTCGATTCCTTCTACGGCGCCCTAGTTGGCGAAATCGATCATTTCAAGCACGCTTCCCATGGCGTGAGGGACTGGTACCGCAACAACAAGCCGCTGAAGGAGCCCGGCTACGATAACGCTCTGTTCGGCATGGAAGCCGCCAAGGTAATCGAAAAACACGATGGCAAGGCGCCACTATTCTTGTATCTCGCATTCACCGCACCGCATTCGCCCTACCAGGCCCCTGAAGAGCACGTCAAAAAATATGCTCATGTCGCCGATGAGCAGCGGCGGCTCTACTCCGCTATGGTTTCAGTCATGGACGAGGAAATCGGCCGGGTTGTTGCCGCGCTCGAGAAGAAGAACATGCGCGACAATACCATCGTCGTCTTTCAGAGCGACAATGGCGGCGTCCGCTCGGCCATGTTCGCGGGCGAATCGAAGGTTGGCGGCAACCTCCCAGCCGACAACGGGCCGTACCGCGATGGCAAGGGAACGCTTTACGAAGGCGGCACCCGCGTCTGCGGCTTGGTGAACTGGCCCGGCAAGGTGAAGGCCGGTGATGTGAACGGCATGATACACGTCTCGGACATGTATCCGACTCTTGCGTCGCTTGCCGGGACGAAACTGACCAAGAACAAGCCGCTCGACGGTATGAATGTCTGGGATACGATCAGCGAAGGCAAACCCTCGCCTCGCACCGAGATGGTCTACAATGTTGACCCGACCGGCGGCGCAGTCCGCGAAGGCGATATGAAGCTTGTATGGTCGGCCGGCGTGTTGGAGCGTGTCGAACTGTTCGACCTTGCCGCCGACAAATCCGAGAGTACCAATCTGGCCGACAAGAGTCCCGATAAGGTCAAGGAATTGAAAGGGAAAATCGTGGATCTCGCCAAACAAATGGCGCCGCCCCTGCTGATGATGGAAGCGATCAAACTGACCTTCGGCGCACCGCCAATCTCGGCCGATCCGTCGTCGTTGTTTAATGAGCTTGGAGACTAGCTGCGTCAGATCAAAGTCCGGAATTCCATGGAACTGAAATCATGAATGACGCGGGCGCGGATGTGCCATCCACAGAGGATTTGGAACGTGTCCGTTCCGTTCCTGGGCGTAGCCCGCCGCTTAAAAATATGGTGCAGGTTCCCGGCGGCGAATTCCTGATGGGCTCGGACCACCACTATCCGGAAGAGGCGCCGGCGCACCGCGTTGTGGTCAACGGCTTCTGGATGGATCGCATGACTGTCACCAATGGTGAATTCAGGCACTTTGTGGAGGCTAGCGGTTACGTCACGCTGGCCGAGCGTCCGGCAAATGCCGCGGACTATCCCGGAGCCAGCGTCGATTCATTGGCGCCGGCTTCAGCCTTGTTCGTCAAGCCTCCGCGCGGCATCGATCGCAGCAATCACTACACTTGGTGGGCCTACGTGCGCGGCGCGAATTGGCGACATCCGCGCGGGCCCGCCAGTAGCCTCAAGGGCCTTGAAACCCATCCTGTCGTGCATATCGCATGCGAGGACGCGCAAGCCTATGCGAACTGGGCCGGAAAGGCGCTGCCGACCGAGGCCGAATGGGAGTTTGCCGCTCGCGGAGGGCTGGATCGAGCCGAGTTCGCATGGGGCGACGAACTAACCCCTGACGGCCAGCATATGGCTAACACGTACCAAGGCGAGTTCCCGTTCCGCAACGATTGCGAGGACGGCTACGAATGGACTGCGCCGGTCGGCTCCTTTCCGGCGAACGGCTATGGGCTCTATGACATGGCCGGCAATGTCTGGCAGTGGACGACTGACTGGTACCAGGAGCACCGCCGCATCGAGAGCCCTTGCTGCACGATGACCAATCCGCGTGGCGGTGAGCGTGAGGCGAGCTACGACCCGCTGACGCCCGACATCAGGATCCCGCGAAAGGTGACCAAGGGCGGGTCTTTCCTGTGCGCTCCCAGCTACTGCCGCCGTTACCGGCCGGCCGCGCGCATGGCGCAGGCGATCGACACTTCGACTTGTCACCTCGGCTTCCGTTGTATAGTGCGCCCAGTGTGATGGCAGTTTTACGTCGTTGGCTGTGAGCGTTCCGAGGTCTTGGCCAGTTTTCCTGATGCCACGGTCACGCCGGTTCACGGTCTGCAGCCAAGCCTGTCCGCGTTTCAACCGGCGACAGGACAAAGACCATGAAACTGAACCATGCCAATCTCATTGCCACCGAAGTCGCGGCTCTTGCCGGCTTCTTCACCAGCCATTTCGGCTTCGAGCTTGTCGCCATGCGCGGCAAGGACGCCTTCGCGGTTTTGCGCGGAACGGACGGCTTCATCCTCAACCTGATGATGCCGGGCAAGGGAGAGGCGGCCCGATATCCCGACGGTTTTCACGTCGGCTTCTTGGTGGGCAAACCGGATATTGTGCACGCAAAGCAGGCCGAGCTTGCCGATGCGGGCCTCGCGCCGGGCGAGGTCCAGGAGCTGACACGCGGCGGCGTCAATTCGACCACCTTCTACTGCCTTGCCCCAGGCGGAATACTGGTCGAAGTCAGTTCCTCGCCAGCCTGAAAAGAAAGACCCCGGGCGAACAAGCCCGGGGTCCTTGAATGAATGCATTGGAGTCGTTTACAGGGCCTACAGCTTGCCGTTGCGCTGCTGGACCATCATGAAAGTGTCGTAATTGTATTCGGCCACCTGCGCCCAGAGATAGTGCTCCTTGCGGAAGCCCTTGATCGATTCCCAAATCTTCTTGAACGGCGCGTTGGAGGCTTCCATTTCGGCATAGACCTCGTTGGCCTTCTCGAAACAGGCGGCCATGATGTCCTGGCTGAATGGGCGCAGCTTCGCACCACCGGCCACCAGCCGCTTCACCGCTGCCGGGTTCAGATAATCGTACTTCTGCAGCATGTTGGCATCGGCAGCCTGGGCGGCGGTGCGCAGCAGCGACTTGTAAGCCGGCGAAAGCTCGTCGTATTTCGCCTTGTTGAACATCAGGTGGACGGTCGGACCGCCTTCCCACCAGCCGGGATAGTAGTAGTAGGGTGCGACCTTGTAGAAGCCGAGCTTCTCGTCGTCATACGGGCCGACCCATTCGGCGGCGTCGATGGTGCCTTTTTCCAGCGCCGGATAGATGTCGCCGCCGGCGATCTGCTGCGGCACGACGCCAAGCTTCTGCACCACCTTGCCGGCAAAGCCGCCGATGCGCATCTTGAGGCCGGAAAGGTCGGCAACCGTGTTGATCTCCTTGCGGAACCATCCACCCATCTGCACGCCGGTGTTGCCGCCCGGCAGGCCGAAAAGGCCCTGCGTGGCGAGAAACTCATTGAACAAGTCGATGCCGCCGCCATGGTAGTGCCAGGCATTCATCCCGCGCGCGTTGAGCGAAAAGGGAACCGCCGCACCGAGCGCCCATGTCGGGTCCTTGCCCCAGTAATAATATGCCACCGTGTGGCAGGCCTCGACCGTGCCGGCCGTGGTGGCGTCGGCGGCCTGCAGGCCGGGCACGAGCTCGCCGGCGGCAAAGACCTGGACCTGGAAGTTGCCATCGGTGGCTTCCGACAGCATCTTGGAGAAGACCTCGGCGCCGCCATAGATGGTGTCGAGCGACTTCGGGAAGGAAGACGCCAGCCGCCACGTCACCTTGGGATTGGACTGGGCTATCGCCGGCGCCGCGAGCGTGGCCGCCGCCGCCGCAGCACCGACGCCGGTAACACCAGCCTTGCGAATGAATGAACGACGATCCATGAAGTTCCTCCCTTTTGGACCAGATAGACCGACGTTCGGGAAATACCTCGATTCCCGTGCCGGTTGGCGCAAAACAATACACAGGCAAGAAGTCGAGTCCAGCGCGGCGGCCCGATTTGACGGCGAAGCCCTGCTGCCTTGCAACTATAGTCTAACAGGCTGTTTCGTGGCCCATGCGACACGTGAAACTTGTCATGGAAAAATGCCGGCGGATCGCCTATTTTGGAGGCAGGATACCCTTTGCAGATGGAACACAGAGCCAAAATGCATCAGCCGCTCGTCGCCATATCGACCGACGTACGTCAGTTCGACAACTACACCTGGCATGCCGCCCCGCAGCAATATCTGGAGGCGGCGATTGCCGGTGCCGGCGTGTTCCCGGTGCTGGTGCCATCGTTCGGCGACAGGCTCGACTTCGATGAACTTCTGTCGTCGGTCGACGGGGTCATGGTGACCGGGTCGAAATCCAATGTGCACCCCTCGCTGTATGGCGGCGACGCCAGCGAAGCCAATGGCCCCTACGACACGGCGCGCGACGCCACAACGCTGCCGCTGATTCGCAGGGCGATAGTGCGCGGCGTACCGCTGCTCGCCATCTGCCGCGGTATCCAGGAGATGAACGTGGCGCTCGGCGGCACGCTGGGCACCGAGATCCAGGAGCGCGAGGGTTCGTTCGACCACCGCGCGCCGGTGAGCGACAATCAGGACGAGCGCTTCGCCATCCACCAGACCATTTCGATCAAGCCGGGCAGCTGCCTGGCCGGCGTGTTCGGTGCCGGCGACATCAAGGTCAACTCGTTGCACCGCCAGGCGATCGACCGGCTCGGCCCGAAACTGCAGATCGAGGCGGTCGCCGGCGACGGCACGGTCGAGGCGGTTTCGGTGCGTGACTCACGCGCCTTCGCCGTCGGCGTGCAATGGCATCCGGAATACTGGGTCAACTCGGACAGCAACTCGGTCAAGATTTTCCGTGCCTTCGGCGATGCCGTGCGGCTGCACGCCACAGCGAAAGCCGGTGCGCGCGCCGCTGCGGAATAATCAGTCCCCCAACCCACCGGTGGCCGCCAGCGACAGCAATGGCGCTGCCGGGGCGTTGGACTCGTAGCCGTCACCGTCAGCAACCGCGAAGGTGACGATCGGATCGACGCCACTGGCGCTGAAGGCGACCGTGCCGTCCTGTTCCTGCTGCCAGAACTTTGCCTGCTCGATGCCGGGCAGGAGCCGGCGGCAGTTCGGCCCCACCGTCAACAGCGACAGGTCATCCGAAACCGCGGCACCGCGCGTGACCGCGCAATTGCCTTGGTCGCCATTGGCCACCAGCCTGTAGCTGTTGGATGGCGCGACCGCATCGGCTGTACTTTCACCGTTGCCGGGATGAAACAGCTGGATGCCGCCAAACAGCGCGGCGGCAGCGATCACCATGGAAAGCGTTTTCATCATCTTCATCCACGCACACGGACAAGATGAAGAATGATTTCAGATGGTTAAACGGACGTTAATAAGTGTGGCAGCGTGCCGTTCCATCCAGACGGAAAGGCGCTTCACACTTTTCCTCGAATTGCTTTGGCCTTCACATTCACAGTCTCCGGTACCGGCGTCAGCGGACGACGTTCTGCGAACCACGAGACCAGATTGTCGACGCACAGATCCGCCATGGCGCGGCGTGTATGGTCCGAGGCCGAGCCGACATGCGGCAACAGCGAGGTGTTCGGTGCATCGAGCAGCGCCTTGGGCACGTTCGGTTCGTCGGCGAAGACATCGAGGCCCGCGGCGGCGATGGTGCCATTGGCGAGCGCTGCCGCCAGCGCTGCCTCGTCGACCGTGCTGCCGCGGCCGATGTTGACGAAGACGCCGTTGGCGCCAAGCGCCGACAGGATTTCGGCATTGACCGCCCTCTCCGTCGAGGCGCCGCCGGGCGCTACCGAAATCAGCGTGTCGACCGCTCCGGCAAGGCCCTTCAGCGTCGGATGGTACTGGTAGCTCACGCCTTCGACCCGGCGCCGGTTGTGGTAGGCGATCGGTAGGCCAAAAGCTTCTAGCCGCCGAGCAATCGCTTGGCCGATGCGGCCCATGCCGAAAATGCCGGCGCGGCGCCCGCGCAAGGTCAGCCGGCTCAGGGGATAGTTGCCCTTGCGCAGCCAGCTGCCGTCACGCAGCCAGGTCTCGGCACGCGGCAGATCGCGGATGGTGTTGATCAGCAGCCCGATCGTGGTGTCGGCAACCTCTTCGGTCAACACGTCGGGTGTGTTGGTGACCATGATGTCTTTGGCAGCCGCATGGCCGACATCGACCGAATCATAGCCGACGCCGAAGGAGGCGATGAGTTCGAGATTGGGCAATGCATCCATCATCGCCGCATTGATGCCGGCGAACGAGGCAATGCCACGCACGTTGCTGCGCATCTCGTCGGTGACCAGCGCCGGATCGGCTCGTTCGATCTTGACTCGCTTGAAGGTGCTGTCGATGCGCTTGATGGCATGATCGTTGAAATCGCCCGGCACCAGAATGCCGACGGTCTGCAATTGCTCGGCCTTGGTCATGCACGCTCCACCGGCTTGCCGGTCGACTGGCGCACATGCAGTTCCGGCTTGATCAGTTCCTGCGACGGCCGCACCGTCTGCCCGTTCAACTTGTCCAGCAGCGCGCTGGCGGCGCGGCGTCCAACCTCGCGCTGGCCGTTCCAGACGGTGGTCAGCGCAGGCGTCGCAATCGCCGCCTCTTCTAGATCGTCATAGCCGGTGACCGAGATGTCGACGCCCGGCACCAGCCCGGCACGCGCGATGCCGTTCATCAGGCCGATGGCGACAAGGTCGTTCCAGCAGCAGGCGGCCGTCGGCTTGTCCTTGAGCGCCAGGAACTGCCCGGCGGCCTCGAAGCCGGCCTGCTTGGTGCGCGGGCCGGCGATGCGCCAGGACGGCCTGACCTCAAGCCCGGCCGCCTCCATGGCGTTGACATAGCCCTGGTAGCGATCGCGGCCGGTCGAGGTCTGGTCGGTGCCGCCGATCATGGCGATGCGCTTGTGGCCGAGCGAGATCAGATGGTTGGTGGCGAGCCCGGTGCCATAGGCATCGTCGCCGCGAAAGACCGGCACGTCGGCGCCCTCGACCGTGCGGGCGATCAGCACCGCCGGCAGGCCGTTCTCCTCGGCCATCAGGATGTCGGAAGCCGGCGTGCCGATGGCCGGCGACATGATGACCCCGTCGGCACCGAGCTGCAGCAGCGTATCGATGAAGGTGCGCTGCTTCTCGAGTTGGTCATAGTGGTTGGACAGGATGAAGGTCTGGCGGCTGCGGTCGAGCTCGCTTTCGATAGAGCGCAGGATCTCGGCGAAGAACGGGTTCATGATGTCGTGGACGACGACACCGACAATGCCCGAACGCGAGGTGCGCAGGCTGGCGGCGCGCCGGTTGTAGATATAGCCGATGGCGCGGGCATGTTCCTTGATGCGGTCGCGGGTGGTGCCGGCGACCAGCGGGCTGTCGCGTAGCGCCAGTGACACCGTGGCCGTGGACACGCCGAGCGCATCCGCGATCGTCGAAAGCTTGATTTTCTGTGCCAGCGACCTGTGCTCCCCGACCGGCTTCAGTCCTTATGCACGTCGTTGTCCCGAAACCGGTTCCCACTTTTGGGCGACATGCATTAAACAGTTTAAAGCCGGCGTTATGCCATCGATCGGCAGTAAATCAAAGTTTTTTTGCCAACGCCTCCGCTTCGACATCGGAGGCCGCGCGGCTCTGCAGCCGAAGCCGATGCTCGCGATGAACGATGTAGAGGCCGCTGGCGACGATGATGGCGGCGCCGACCAATGTCCAACGGTCGGGAAACTGCTTGAAGACGATCCACCCGGAAATGATCATCCACACCATCTGCGAATAGGGATAGGGCGCCAATGCGGTGGTCGTCGCAAGCCGGTAGGCCTGGACCAGCAGCCAGTGGCCGACGCCGCCGAACACGCCAAGCATGAGCAGGACGAACCAGTGCCAGCCATCATGCGGCAGGGAAAACGAAAACGGCAGCATGGGCAAAAGCAGCACCGCCGGCGCAAGTGCCGAAAACAGGATCAGGCTTTCCGACGTCTCGGTCGCCGACATGCGGCGCGTCATGATGACGTAGAAGCAGTTCGACAGCATCGAGCCGAGCGCGAAGAGATGCCCGATGCCGAAAACGCCGACACCTGGCCGGGTGATGATCAGAACCCCGGCGAAAGCGGCAAGGATCGCCAGCCAGCGCCGCCAGCCGGCCCATTCGCCAAGCAGCGGGCCGGCAAGTGCAGTGATCACCATCGGCCCGAAGAAATAGATCGAGGTGGTTTCTGCCAGTTGCAGGGAGCGTAGTGCCAGGATGTTGAACATGGTCGAGCCGAACAGGAACAGACCGCGCAGGACATGGGCCGGCAGGTTGACCGGGCGAAACCGTACCGGTTGGCGCCAGCCGCGCAATAGCGCGCCGACAAGCACCACATGCACGGCAAAGCGTACCCAGGCCACGATCAGTACGGATACGCCGGCCAGGACGAGATATTTGCTGCTGGTGTCGAGGAAGGTGAAGAAGATGTAGGTGGAAAGCATGCAGAGGATCGCCACCGGGGGCGTTGCGCTTTCTGGATGTCTTTGGGGAGCGCTCACTTGCAGGCCGGATGGGAAGCTGGGCTGGAGCCCACCTTTGCGGGAAATGCCGCTTGCCGGCAAGCCAATTGTCGGCTGCCACCGCGCCAAAGCCGGCTGGCACAACAACAGCGCCCGGCAGGCTTAGTCTTTTGGAGCGAAGGTGCGTCGAAACCTCAATCAGGCCGGCATATTCAGCGCACCCTAGTCGTGCATACGGGCGCCCTTGGTGATCTTGTCGACCACCTTCTTCTCGGCGCGAAGCGCGATACCGACCACCATGGCGTCTTCAGGTGCGAATTCGGCAAAGACTGCACGGTTGGCCGCGTCGTGGCCGGTCGCGAACATCTCCTCGACATAGAGCGAGGTCGTCACGCCACGCTCCAACGTGCGCCGGTGGATTGTGGCCAGCGTCGCCTGGTCGGCGGACAGCACGATGACCGGCTGGATCGACAGCGGATTGTAGGGATTGCCGTCGCGGTCGCGGTAGGGTTCGCCGATGATGTCCGGGAACTGGGCGACGATGCCGCTGGTCAGGAAGGCGGTGACGTTGAGTTTCTGCCAGACCGGCAGATCGTGCCTGAGCACGATTGCAAATTTCGTGTCGAACATGAGACATTGACCATTCGAGCTGTGCCCCAACGCGAGGCTGAAGGAGAAGATGTCGCACGATCTAAACAGCCAGGCCTTCGAGGGTCTTGGACGTTTGTGCGTTGACGCGGCGGAGAACTGCATCATTTCCGCCTCCGACCCTGCCGGCATGGAGCGGATCGAGGCGCGGTTCCATGGCAGCGCCTTCGACCTGCACCGCCACGACACCTATGCGATCGGGGTGACGCTGCATGGCGTGCAGCGGTTTCGCTACCTCGGCGCGACGCGCCACAGCCTGCCTGGCCAGATCATCGTGCTGCATCCCGACGAATTGCATGACGGGGGTGCCGGCACCGAGGACGGATTGCGCTACAGGATGCTCTACCTGGAACCCTCGTTGATGCTCGACTGCCTTGGCGGCGCGTCGTTGCCGTTTGTCAGGGACGGCGTGCTGACGGATGAAGGCTTCTGCACGACGCTGCTTTCGGCGCTGGGGCCGCTGGAGGAGGAACTCGATGAGCTGTTCGTTGCCGACTTCCTAGCCCAGCTGATGCAAAGCCTGACCCGGCATGCCGGACAGCCGGCGAAGCCGATGGCCAGAACGGCATGGCGAGCAGCTACGCTGGCGCGCGACTATCTCACGGAGAGTTTCGGCCGCCCGGTGCTTTCGGGCGAGTTGGAGGCGATCACCGGGCTCGACCGCTATGCCTTGTCACGGCATTTCCGGGCCGCCTTCTGCACCAGCCCGCATCGCTTCCTGGTGATGCGCCGGCTTCAGAGCGCGCGGCGGATGATCGCCGCCGGCGAGCCCCTGGCGCAGATCGCCATTGAGGCCGGCTTCAGCGACCAAAGCCATTTCATCAGGCAATTCAAGAAGGCGTTCGGCATGACGCCGGGGCGCTGGTCCTCGCTGATCCAGGGCGCTGCGGCTGAGGCCGCTTGATTGCTGCGCCGGGATCAGGCGATCAGTCGTCCGTCTCGGCGTCGTCGTCGATCAACACCAATTCCTCGTTCGAGAGGTTGGCCTCGATGCGGGCAAGCAGCTTGAACAGCGCTTTCTGGTCCTTCTTGTCGAGGCCCTTCAGCGCCTGCTTTTCGGTCTTCTTCACCGATTTCTCGATAGCGTGGATGATGTTTCGGCCCGTGTCGGTTAGGAAAATATGTGCCTGGCGAGCATCGGCCGACGAGGCGCGCTTTTCCAGAAAGCCCTGCGCCTGCAGGCGGTTGATGGTCTTGGTGATGGTCGGCGGGCGCACGCCGAGGCGTCCGGCGAGATTGCCCGGCGTCTGGCCGTCTTCACGATCGAGGGCCAGCATGATCTGGTCCTGGCCGGCATAGAAGCCATGCGCCAGAAGCCGCGCAGCGAGCGCGGTTCTTGCCAGCCTTGCCGCCGAATGCAGCCGGCTCATTGTTGCAGTTTTGTCCGCCTTGGCCATGGTCATCCCTCTTCGGCCGTACCGGTGCGGTCAGCATAGACGCAGCCGGCCGGTTGGCAATCGACGATCAAAAAGATTCCGGCGCTCCAAACAGCTTTGCCGGCAAGCATTGCGGTGTCCGCCGTGGCTAATGCCAGATGTTTATTTCAGTTAGATGACAAACGACTTTCCGCGACCGGGGTTTTCGCCGCGGGGCACATGCATGAGGGATGTCGCTCAACCGGGCTTCACCGCGACGATCATCAGCGCCTGGTAGGCATCCTCCACCTCGTGCAGTGCGGCCCGCGACAGCGGTCCGGCCTGCCTGGCGATGCCGTCGCCGGCGTTCGAGGTGTCACGCTTGCCGGGCCGGTCGTTGTACGGCGCGACAGTGGTGAAGATCTGGTCGCTGACGCTGTCGGGGAAGAACAACTGCCCGGTCATCACGGAATTCTCGTCAGGGAAGACCTTGAAATGGATATGGGTGGTGCGGCCGTGATACCAGCCGGGATAGATGGTGGCGAAGGAAACGATGCCGCTTGCATCGGTCTTCTGCCAGCCACGCAGGAACGTCTGGCCCGACGTGTCGACATCACGGCCGTCACCTTGTCCCGGGTAGCCCGAATAGGCACCTTGCGCATCGCAATGCCAGATATCGACGCGGGCGCCGGCAAGCGGGCGGCAGGTCGCGTCGACAACCTGCAGCCTTACGGTGAGGGCAACGCCCTTCTTGCCTTCAGTGACGTCGGCACGTTCGAGTTTCGGGTCGAAATAGAATGGCCCTTCGGTCACCTCGGGTGTGATGGCGCAGACGCCGGCGCCGGATTGGAACAGGGTCAGCCCGGCATAGGACTGGGCGGCGGAAGACTGGGCGGCGATTGCCGCGGCCGGCAGGAAGGCACCACCGCCAGCGGTCACCGAGATCAAGCCGAGGGCCTTGCGCCGGCTCAATGAGAAGGAGAATGGCTTGCCGGACATATCGTGCCTCTCGAATGGCTTCCCGTGTCCAGATCTAGGCTGTGACAGCGGCTCTCGCCAACAAAATTCGGCAATGGCAGCAAGCCGTTTGGCCCATCGGTTTGCCTCGTGCAAAAGCCCGGCACACATCCTATATGGAGCCGACAATCCTTTTTCGAGGCCTTTTTCAAGGCGCAGATTCTTCGAGGCAAGCCATGAGCGACGCACAGACGCAGATCCCCGTAACCGTTCTCACCGGCTATCTCGGCGCCGGCAAGACGACGCTGCTCAACCGCATCCTGTCGGAAAACCACGGCAAGCGTTACGCCGTCATCGTCAATGAGTTTGGCGAAATCGGCATCGACAACGAATTGATCGTGGAATCCGACGAGGAAATCTACGAGATGAACAATGGCTGCGTCTGCTGCACGGTGCGCGGCGACCTGATCCGCGTCGTCGAGGGCCTGATGCGCCGGCCCGGCCGTTTCGACGCCATCGTGGTCGAGACCACCGGCCTCGCCGATCCGGTGCCGGTGGCGCAGACCTTCTTCATGGACGACGACGTGCGCTCCAAGACCAGGCTCGACGCGGTGGTGGCGCTGGTCGATGCCAAGCATCTGCCGCTGCGGCTCAAGGATTCCAGAGAAGCCGAGGACCAGATCGCCTTCGCCGACGTCGTCGTGCTCAACAAGACCGACCTCGTCACCCCCGAAGAGCTCGCCAAGGTCGAAGCGACGATCCGTGCCATCAATCCGGCGGCGAAGATCCATCGCACGACGCGCGCCGGCGTCGCCTTGTCGGAAGTGCTCGACCGCGGCGCCTTCGACCTTTCAAGGGCGCTGGAAAACGATCCGCATTTCCTCGAGGCGCATGACGATCACGATCATCACGACCACGACCATCATGACCATGACGGCCACGATCACCATGATCATGACGGGCATGACCACCATCACGCGCATCCTTCCGACATCCATGACGTGACGGTGCAGTCGGTGTCGCTGCGCGGCGGCGAGATGGACCCGAAGAAGTTCTTCCCGTGGATCGAGAAGATCACCCAGATGGAAGGCCCCAACATCCTGCGCCTGAAGGGCATCATCGCGCTCAAGGGCGATGACGAGCGCTACGTCATCCAGGGCGTGCACATGATCATCGAGGGTGACCACCAGCGCGCCTGGAAAGACGGCGAGAAACATGAGAGTCGGCTGGTCTTCATCGGCCGCGAACTCGACGCAGAGCGGCTGAAGAAGAGTTTTGACGCCTGCCACGCAGCAGCTTGACGCCAAGCAGGGCAGTGTGAAAAAGAAACTATCGGTCTAAAGGCCGATAGCCTTACGCCTTGTTGGCAAACTGCGTGCCGGATGCCCGGCAAATTTCATGACAAAGCGAGTGCGCAGGTCGGACTTGTGCGCCAATTTCGCAACCGAGATAGAATACTATCCTTACGTCATCCAACTTTTTTCGCGAGAGAGAGGACGCTTCTTCCGCCTTGTTGACCTTGCTCCCGAGTTGGCGCGGTCTGGCGAGAATATCGTGGTTTGCTGGGGTTCCCTCGATGGCGATGACGATCAGCGAATCGTCAACTTCATCGACACTTCGGATCTTTGGACGAGGTTCTACGTCGTCATGCATGAAGCCTACCTGGAAACCTACTCACCTCTGTTCGCCAAAAGCAGGAAATTGAACTAGCCCATGCCCACCGTCGCCCCGCTTGATCTCGAAGGCCATTGCATCGCCGCCGTCTTCCTCGGTGACGTGCCGCATTTCGCGCAGGCCGATGGCACCGTCCATCGGCTCGATCATGGCCACAAGACGGTGCAAGCCAATGACGGGCTGCTCGCCGCTTTCCACGATGCGGCCAATGACCGGCTGATCACCGGCGGCGAGGATGGCAAGATTTTTTCTGTCACCGCAGGCGGCAACGTCCAGGAGTTGGCGAGCGCCGGGAAAAAATGGATCACAAGCGTCGCCGCCGGACCGCAGGGCGCCATCGCCTATGCGACGGGCAAGACCGCCTTCGTGCGCTTCGCCGACGGCAAGACCAGGGAATTTGCCCATCCGCGTTCGGTCGAGGGGTTGGCGTTCTCGCCCAAGGGCATGCGCTTCGGCGTTGCCCGCTACAATGGCGCGACGCTGCATTTCCCGGCCACGGAAGGCAAGCCGGCGGAGCTCGAATGGGCCGGCGCCCATACCGGCATCACCTTCTCGCCCGACGGTGCGTTCCTTGTCACCACGATGCAGGAGAACGCCCTGCACGGCTGGAAGCTTGCCGATGGCAAGCACATGCGCATGAGCGGCTATCCCGGCAAGGTCAAAAGCCTGTCGTGGAGCGCGAAAGGCAAGTGGCTGGCGAGCTCCGGTGCGCCGGCGGCGATCGTCTGGCCGTTTTCAGGCAAGGACGGCCCGATGGGCAAGGCGCCGCTGGAACTCGGCACGCGCGGCAACGCCATGGTGACGGCGGTCGCCTGCCATCCGAGCCAGGATGTCGTAGCTGTCGGCTATGATGACGGCATGGTGATGGCGGTACGCTTCTCGGACGCCAAGGAAGTGCTGTTGCGGCGACCGGGCAAGGGCACCATCACCTCGATGATGTGGGACAAGGAAGAGCGCCGCGTCGCCTTCGGCAGCGCGGCCGGCGATTGCGGCGTCATCGACATCACGGCATAATTTCAAAAGACGGATCACTCGGCGCCGCAGGAAACCTTGCCGGTCAGATCGGCGGTCTTGCCATCACCGTCCTTGTCGGCGGTGCTGTCATAGACGGCAAGCGTATACTGCCCGTCATAGATACCTTCATCGCTGGCCTTGGTCAGGATCGTCAGTTCGACGGAACTGAAGGTCTTGGCCACCTCGTGCTCATGATAGATGTTCAGGCGCAACTCCTTGTCGTCGAGCCAGTACTGGGTGAGGTTGGAATCCTCGAACACGGTCTTGCGCAGCTGGTCGTCAGCGGGCCTTGCCTTGATTTCGAGGTCGCCGCGAAAGTTGAAGGTCGGGCCGCCCATGCCTCTGGTGACGCCGGCGCCGACCTCGAATGCGACCGCCGCATCGTCGACGTTGCACCAGATGCCACCGGAGGCGCAGGCCATGTTGGCCGACAAAAGCAACCCCGCCGCGCAGATGATCGTCCGCATTTTTCCCCCGCACCCCAAATTGCCCCCCCCCTTATTGGCCCTGGTTTCGCCAGCAGCGTCAAGCGCTGGCACCAGCGGCTGAGCCAATGCAGGACAGACGCGCGGCCGATTGCGGTCGCGGACATGGATTGGCTAAGAGGGACGACCAGAGGGGTTTTCATGCACAGCGACAGTTCCAGGACGTCCATCGGCGGCATTGATCGCGACCGTATTGCCGACCTGCGCGAGATCGAGGCGGCAGCCTTCCGCAAGGCACGGCCGAAATCGCAGGCGAAGGTCGGCAATGGCCTGCCAGGCTTCTTCGGTGGCGTGCCGATGCACTGGATGAACGACTGGCCGACGCCGTTTCCGATCCTGGTCGACAGCGCCAGGGGCGCCACCATCACCGACATCGACGGCATCAGGCTTGACGATTTCTGTCTTGGCGACACCGGCTCGATGTTCGGCCATTCGCCGCCGCCGGTGGCGCGCGCCATTCGCCGCCAGGCCGGACGGGGCCTGACCTATATGCTGCCCTCCGAAGACGCACTCGCCATCGGCCCATTGCTGCAGCAGCATTTCGGCCTGCCGTTCTGGCAGATCGCGACGACGGCGACCGATGCTAACCGCTTTGCGCTGCGGGTCGCCCGCGCCGTCACCGGACGCAAAAAGATCCTGGTCTTCAACGGCTGCTATCACGGCTCGGTCGACGAGACGATGGTGCGGCTGGTGGATGGTGTTCCGGTCAACCGGCCGGGACTGGCGGGCGAATTCCGCGACCTGACCCGCACGGCGAAGGTGATCGAGTTCAACGATGTCGCCGCACTGGAGGCCGTGCTTAGGGATAAGGATGTCGCCTGCGTCATCGCCGAGCCGGTGCTTACCAATTCCTGCATGGTGCTGGCCGATCCGGGCTTCCATGACGCGTTGCGCAGGCTGACGCGCGAAGCCGGTACACTGCTTCTGATCGACGAGACGCATACGATCTCGACCGGCCAAGGCGGCTACACCAGGAAATACGGGCTGGACCCGGACTTCTTCGTGCTCGGCAAGCCGATCGCCGGCGGTGTGCCGGCCAGTGTTTGGGGCATGAGCGATGGCGTCGCCTCGCGCTATGCCGCCTACAACAGGGAGAAGGAGCCGGGTTATTCCGGCATGGGCACGACGCTCTCGGCCAATCCGCTGCAGTTTGCGGCGATGCGCGCCACGCTCGAAGAGGTAATGACCGAAGACAATTATGCCCGCATGGACGATCTGGCGCGGCGGCTCGACGCCGGGCTGACCGGCGTCATCGACCGTTATCGCCTGCCCTGGCATGTTGCCCGCGTCGGCGCCCGCGTCGAGTTCATCTGCGCGCCCGGCCCGCTGCGGAATGGCGCCGAGGCCGAGACGGCGCATGCGCCGGAGCTGGAAGCCGCCATCCATGTCGCGCTGGTCAATCGCGGCGTGCTGATTGCGCCCTTCCACAACATGATGCTGATCTCGCCGGCGACCACCGGTGCCCAGGTCAGCCGGCTGATCTCCGCCTTCGGCGCGGTTGCGGCAAAGCTTGCGGCATGAGACAAGCGGCTAACAAATGGGCGCGCGAAGAAAAGCCGGACAGATCATGACCTCACCTTCGGGCTCGACGCCCACCGAGGCGCAAGCCTTCCTCGAGGCCCATCCCGAGATCGAAGCCTTCGATATCGTGCTGACCGACGCCAATGGCGTCGGCCGCGGCAAGATCGTGCGCCGGCATGAGCTGAAAAGCATCTTCGAGGGCGGGCGGCACATGCCGATCTCGATCCTCGGCCTCGATATCACCGGCGAGGATGTGCACGAGACCGGGCTGATCTGGACGACCGGTGACGGCGACCTCAGGGCCTGGCCTATCCCCGGCACGCTGGTGCCCCTCTACGGCACAAACCCGCCACGCGGCCAGCTGCTGATGGAGATGTATCACCTCGACGGCCAGCCAATGTCGTCGGATCCTCGCCTGGCGCTGGCACGGCAAGTGGGGATCCTGGCCGCCAAGGGTCTTTATCCCGCCGGCGCCTTCGAGTTGGAATTTTTTCTCCTGGCCAACGAGCGCGATGCCGACGGCAAGGTGCAGCCGGCGCGCGCCGTGCTCGACGGCCGCGTTTCGGGCAAGACGGAAGTCTATTCAGTCGATCACCTGCACGGCATGGAGCCGCTGTTCTCCGACATCTACGCGGCCGCCAAGGCACAAGGCATTCCGGCCGAGACGGTGATTTCCGAATATGCGCCTGGCCAGTACGAATTGACGCTGAACTACCGCAAGGACGTGACGCGGGCGGCCGACGACCTGGTCATGCTGAAGCGGCTGGTGCGGGCACAGGCGCGCCGACACGGCGTCACCGCTTGCTTCATGGCCAAGCCGATCGAAAAATATGCCGGCTCGGGCATGCATTTCCACGTCTCGCTGCAGGACAGAGCGGGCCGAAACGTCTTTGCCGAAGCCGGCGGCGAGAGCTGGTCGCTGCCCCTGCTGCGCGGCCTCGGCGGCCTGATCCAGACGATGGCCGAATCGATGCTGGTGTTTGCGCCGCATGCCAATTCCTGGCGGCGTTTCGTCTCGCAATCCTATGCGCCGGTGGCGCCGACCTGGGGCGTCAACAACCGCTCGGTGGCGCTGCGCGTGCCGGCGGGAGACGCGAAGAACCGGCGCATCGAGCATCGGCCATCGGGCGTCGACGCCAACCCCTACCTGATCGCCGCGACCGTGCTCGCCGCCATCATCAAAGGGCTCGACGAAGGGCTCGATCCCGGCCCGGAAACCACCGGCAACGGTTATGAGGCAGCGGTGACGCGCACGACGATGCCGGTCGACTGGCGCGCCGCCATCGAGGCTGCCAGGGCATCCAGCTTCCTGAAAGGCGCGCTCGGCGAAGACCTGCACCGCACCTTCGTGGCGATCAAGCAATCCGAGTACCTGCGCGTGGCGCGCACGGTGAGCGAACTGGATTATCATCTCTACCTGCACGAGGTCTGAGAGCTCTGTGATCATTCGGTGAATCACTTTTTCGCCGCCTGCATCAAATGAGGTGGCGTGTTCGCGCTCGAGAACATATCATGAACATATGAGCGCACTTACCGTCCGCGAAAAGCTAGCGATCCTGTCCGATGCCGCCAAGTACGACGCCTCCTGCGCCTCATCCGGTGCGGCGAAAAAGGATTCACTGAAATCCGGCGGGATCGGCTCCACCGAAGGCATGGGCATCTGCCATTCCTATGCGCCGGATGGGCGCTGCATTTCGCTGCTGAAAATCCTGCTGACCAATTTCTGCATCTACGATTGCAGCTATTGCATCAACCGCTCGTCGTCGAATGTGCGGCGCGCCCGTTTCACCGTTGACGAGGTGGTGAAGCTGACCATGGATTTCTACCGGCGCAACTACATCGAGGGCCTTTTCCTGTCCTCAGGCGTCATCCGCTCGCCCGACGAGACGATGGGCGAGATGGTCGAGGTGGCGCGAAGGCTGCGGCTGGAAGAGAAGTTCTCCGGCTATATCCATTTGAAGACCATTCCGGAAAGTTCAGCGGAACTGGTCGAGAAAGCAGGCCTCTACGCCGACCGGTTGTCGATCAATGTCGAGCTGCCCACCGACGAAGGCGTGAAGAGACTGGCGCCGGAAAAGAAGCCGGAAACGATCCGGCTTTCCATGGCCAGGCTGCGTCAGAAGATGGAGGAAAAGGCCGAGCCGACGCTGAGGACCAAAAAGCGCGAACGCTTCGCGCCGGGTGGGCAGTCGACGCAGATGATCGTGGGCGCCGACAAGACCTCCGATGACGGCATCCTTCACGCCAGCGCGCGGCTCTATGGCAGTTACCATCTGAGGCGCGTCTACTATTCCGCGTTCAGCCCGATCCCGGATTCGTCGTCGTCCCTGCCCTTGCAGAAACCGCCGCTGATGCGCGAACACCGGCTCTACCAGGCCGACTGGCTGATGCGGTTTTACGGATTTTCGCAGCCGGAGATCCTGGCCGGCAGCAGCGACGGCATGCTCGACCTCGCCATCGATCCGAAACTGGCGTGGGCGCTGCGCAACCGGGGACGGTTCCCCGTCGATATCAACCGCGCTGATCGAGAGGCACTGTTGCGCGTGCCCGGTCTCGGCACCAAGGTGATCGCTAAGATCCTGGAGACCCGCCGACACCGGCGGCTGCGGCTGGAAGATATCGGCCGTCTCTGCCAGTCGATCGCCAAGCTCAGGCCTTTCATCGTCGCCGAAGGCTGGTCGCCGGGCGCGCTCACCGACAAAGCCGGTTTGCGCGGCAAGATCGTGCGTTCCTGCGAACAACTGTCCCTGTTTTGACCATGCGGCCGGCGCAGCTCGATCTTGGCAGATATACGGTGCGGCTCGACGCCGAGACCGATTTTTCCGGCTGGCGCGACGCGGCGCGCCGGCTGGCCCTGAATGAGGTCAGGCCCGATGACATCAGCTGGCATGTCGAGCCGGGCTCCAATCAAACCGATTTGCCGGCCGTGCCGGCGGGCGTGCAACTCGTGGTCCCGAGCGACTTCGTCGAGCATGCCGAAATCGTCCTCTGCCATTCGGACCCCGGCCGGTTCGCTTTTCTCTACCGGTTGCTCTGGCGATTGCGCACGGAGCCGAAGCTGCTGGCGATTGCATCGGATCCAGACATCAGGCGTCTCGACACCATGGAGAAAGCGGTGCGGCGCGACATCCACAAGATGCGCGCCTTTGTACGCTTCCGGAAGATCGGCGATGGCGATGAGGAGCGTTATGTCGCCTGGTTCGAGCCGGATCATTTTATCGTCGAGCGCAACGCAGCTTTCTTCGTCAGGCGCTTCACCGGCATGCGCTGGACCATTTTGACGCCGCATGCCTCCGCCGACTGGGATGGCGAGAGGCTGGCGATCGGGCCTGGCGCCATCAAGGGCGATGCCCCGGCGCAGGACGATACCGAAGCCCTATGGCGCACCTATTTCGAGAACATCTTCAATCCGGCGCGGCTGAAGGTGAAAGCCATGCAGAAGGAGATGCCGAAGAAATATTGGCGGAACCTTCCCGAGGCCTCGCTCATTCCGGAACTGATCGCAGGAGCGGACAAGGCCGCCAAGGACATGATTGCCAGAATGCCGACGACGCCCGCGCCGCACCACGCCAAGCTGCAGGCAAAGCATTGGTCGAAGAATGAGCCGGCTGAAGCCCTGGAAGAGCAGGCCGCCAACACCATTTCCGAATTGCGGGAGGCGGCAAAAGGTTGCCGGCGCTGCCCGCTCTGGCGCGACGCCACGCAGACCGTGTTCGGCGAAGGGCCTGACGGCGCCAAGGTGATCTTCGTCGGCGAACAGCCTGGCGACCAGGAGGATCTGGCCGGCAAACCTTTCGTCGGTCCGGCGGGCAAGGTCTTCGATGCCATCCTCGACGACGCGGGGGTTGACCGCCAGAAGGTCTACGTCACCAATGCAGTCAAGCACTTCAAGTTCGAGCCGCGCGGCAAGCGGCGCATCCATTCCAAACCGAATGCCGGCGAGGTTCAGGCCTGCCGCTGGTGGATCGACAAGGAGTTCGAGCTGATCAAGCCGCATCTGGCCGTGGCACTCGGCGCAACGGCGGCGATGTCGCTGCTGGGCAAGGCGATCCCGGTGACGAAGATGCGCGGCCAGGTGATCGAACGCGAGGACGGCTTGCGTGTCTTCATCACCATCCACCCCTCCTTTATCCTGCGCATCCAAGAGCCCGCGGACAAGGAAGCTGAACGCCAGCGGTTCCTGCAAGACATGAAGCAGGTGAAGCGGCTGATGGCCGCTTGAGGTTACCGGATCAGAATTGCCCGCAGGTCGTTGACATTCGTGCCAGTCGGGCCGGGTACGAATAGATCGCCTATCGCATTGAAGGCCGTCCAGGCATTGTTGCCGGCCAGCATCGCCTTGGCATCGACGCCGGCCGCGCGCATGCGCGACACGGTCGAACCGTCGGCGAAGGCCCCGGCATTGTTTTCCGAACCGTCAATGCCGTCGGTGTCAGCGGCCAGGGCGTGAATGCCTTGCGCGCCGTTGATGCCGATGGCGAAGGCGAGCAGGAATTCCGAATTGCGGCCACCCTTGCCCCTTATGCCATTGATTGGGGCGCGGAGCGTCACCGTGGTTTCGCCGCCGGACAGGATCAGCACCGGCTTGCGGAACGGCCGGTTGCGCGTCGCCACTTCGCGCGCGATGGCCGCATGGACGCCGCCGACCTCGTGTGCCTCGCCTTCGATGGCATCGGATAGGATGACGGCTTCGACGCCTTGCCGTTTCGCTTCAGCAGCCGCTGCTTCGAGCGAGACCCCGGCCGAGGCGATCAAATGTACCTCGTTGCGTGAAAAGCGCGGATCGTCGGGGTTTGGTGCATCGGCGGCAGGCGTGTTGATATGTGCCATCACCGCTGCCGGCAGTTTCATCCCATAGGCTGCGATCGACGCCAGCGCGTCTTGACGGCTACCGTTATCCGGGACGGTCGGACCGGAGGCGACCAAGGCGGGATTGTCGCCGGGAATGTCGGAAACGACCAGGGACACCACCTTGGCCGGCCAGGCGGCGGCAGCCAGCCGTCCACCCTTGATGGTGGAAAGATGTTTGCGGATGGTGTTCATCGCCGCGATCGGCGCACCAGACGCGAGCAGCGCCTCGTTGACGGCAATCTCGTCGGCCAGCGTCAGGCTGCCGGCCGGCGATGGCAAGAGCGCCGAACCCCCGCCGGAAATCAGCGCCACGACCAGATCATCCGCTGACAGCCCTCGGACCTTGGCAAGCAGGCGTTGCGAGGCCTCCAGGCCCGCGGCGTCCGGCACCGGATGCGCCGCCTCGATGATCTCGATGCGCTCGCATGTCGCGCCATAGCCGTAGCGGGTGACGACCAGCCCGTCGATCGGCCCGTCCCAGACCTTCTCGAAGGCCGCCGCCATCTGCGCGGAGCCTTTTCCCGCGCCAATGACGATGGTGCGGCCCTTGGGCTTCGCCGGCAAATGATCCCTGATGGTTCTTTCGGGATCCGCGGCGGCGACGGCGGCGTTGAAGATGGAGGTCAGAAAGGTCTTCGGATCGTTCATTTTTCTTCCGGCGGCAGCGCGAGTTCGCGCCCATTGATGCCCAAATGGTTGCATAGCGCCTCGACCACGACGCCATGATCCTGGCGCTCCGGCAGGCCGGAGACGGCGATCACACCGATCACGCCGGCGCCCTTGACCGTGACCGGGAAACCCCCGCCGGCCAGCACATAATCGGCAATATCCAGGCCTTCGCCGATCTTGAAGGTGCGATCGGGGCGCTGCTGTTCCAGCACCATGCGGTAGGTGCTTTTTAGGAACCGCTTGACCACATTGATCTTGCGCCGTGCCCAGTCGGGATTGGAGGCGTTCGAACCTGGCATCGCGGCATAGAATAGCGGCCGGTCGAAAGTCCGGATGTCGACGATAACAGGCAGGTTCTCGGCCAAGGCTCGATCACGGATGGCCGAGCCGATCTTGAAGGCCACGGCCTCATCGAAGGCAGGAAAGACAAGAACGTCTTCCTGTCTCTTGATCAGAGCGATGTCTTCGGCAACGGCCATATCGTTCCCCTGTCAACTTCGCCGCACGCTTTGACCGATGGCTGCCGCCGGGTCAAGCAAGGAAACACATAGGAGCGTGCCTAAATCGCCATGTCGGATTTGGCAGCCCGCCCTGCCACATAGACCTCGCGCACGGCGCGATCGTCACCCAGCGTCTGCAAGAGAAACAATTCCTGTGCCAACGTCTCGACCGTTTCCATCCTGAGCCGCATCGCCGGTGTAGCCCTGGCATCGAGCACGACGATGTCGGCGTCGCTGCCTTCATCCAGCGTGCCGGCCTTTTCCGCCACCGATAGAGCTTCGGCATTGCCGCGCGTCATCTGCCAGAAGGACTGGAAGGGATTGAGCTTCTCGCCATTCAGCGCGATCACCTTGTAGCCTTCGTCCATAGTGCGCAGCATGGAATAGTTGGTGCCGCCGCCGACATCGGTAGCGGCGGCGATCCGGATCGGCTTGTCGCGGCGGCGGAAGCGCTGATAGCCGAAAAGGCCAGAGCCGAGGAACAGGTTCGAGGTCGGGCAGAAAACCGCGACCGAGCCGCTGTCCGACAGCGCATCCGCCTCACGGTCCGACAGATGGATGCAATGACCGAAAAGGCTCTTTTTTCCCAACAGCCCGTAATGCTCGTAGACGTCGGTGTAGTCGCGCGACCACGGATAGAGTTCCTGGGTGAAGGAGATTTCGGCGTGGTTTTCCGACAGATGCGTCTGCATGTGCAGGTCGGGGTGCTCCCGGCACAGCGCGCCGGCCATCTCCATCTGTTCCGGTGACGAGGTGATGGCAAAGCGCGGTGTGATCGCATAGTGCTGGCGGCCCTTGCCGTGCCATTGCGCGATCAGGGCCTTGCTGTCGTCGTAGCCGGATTGCGGCGTGTCGAGCACGCCGTCGGGCGCATTGCGGTCCATCATCACCTTGCCGGCGATGTTGAGCATGTTGCGGTCATGCGATTCGGCAAAGAAGGCCTCGGCGGATGCCTTGTGCACCGAGCAGTAGGCGGCCACCGTCGTGGTGCCGTGGCGCACCATCTCGTCGAGGAACAGCCGTGCAATGCGGCGGCCATGCTGCGCATTGGCGAATTTTGTCTCTTCCGGGAAGGTATAGGTGTTCAACCAGTCGAGCAGTTCGGCGCCATAGGAGGCGATGATCTGCATCTGCGGGAAATGCACATGCGCGTCGATGAAGCCCGGCAGCAGCAGGTGCGGCCGATGGTCTATTTTTTTTGCTCCCTCGCCGGCCTGTTTCTCGACGTCTGCATAGGCACCGGCGGCGACGATCCGGCCGTCGCGGATCAGCAGGCCACCATCCTCCTCGTAGCGCCAGGCGGAATGGTCATCGATGGTTTGCGGCCAGCGCACGAAGGACAGCGTGCGGCCGCGCAGAAGTGTCGAGGTCATGCTATTTCCCTGCGCCTTCGAACCAGGCCACCAGCAGCGCCCGTTCCTTGTCGGTGATCTGCGAGACGTTGGCCGGCGGCATGGCGTGGCTGCGACCGGCCTGCAGATAGATCTCGCGGGCATGGTTGGCGATGTCGGCGTCGGTGTCGAGCATCACCCCCTTGGGCGCGTGGTAGATACCCTCATAGACCGGCTCCGCCGCGTGGCACATCGAGCAGCGGCCGAGCACCGTGTCGCGCACGGCCGGGAAATGCGCTGATGCCACATAGACCTGCGCCGCGGCGGAAGTCTTGGGTTCGCCGGTCAGCACCTTCGGCGCGGTCGACAGCCAGATGATGATGATGAACAGCACAAGGGCTCCCAGCCAGGTCCAGGTCGGGTTGCCCTTGCGTGCATGGACGCTGTTGAAATAGTGCCGGATCAGCACGCCGATGATGAACACCAGCGAGGCGATGACCCAGTTGAACTGCGTGCCAAACGCCAGCGGATAGTGGTTCGACAGCATCAGGAACAGCACGGGCAGCGTCAGGTAGTTGTTGTGCAGCGAGCGCTGCTTGGCGATCTTGCCGTATTTCGGATCGGGTTTGCGGCCGGCGATCAGGTCGGCAACGACGATCTTCTGGTTGGGGATGATGACCATGAAGACGTTGGCCGACATGATCGTCGCGGTGATGGCGCCCAGATGCAGGAAGGCGGCGCGTCCGGTGAACAGATGGGTGAGCCCCCAGGCGATGAACACCAGCACACAGTAGAGCACTAGCATCAGGCCGGTGTCGCTTTTTCCCAGCGGCGAGCGGCACAAAAGATCATAGACCACCCAGCCGACGCCGATCGTCGCCAGCGACAGCAAGATGCCAACCGGCACCGACATCGGCAGCACGTTGGGATCGATCAGGAACAGATCGGCTCCGGCATAATAGACCACGCACAGCATCGCAAAACCGGACAGCCAGGTGGCGTAGGATTCCCATTTGAACCAGGTCAGGTGCTCAGGCATCTCGGCCGGCGCCACCAGATATTTCTGGATGTGGTAGAAACCGCCGCCATGCACCTGCCATTCCTCGCCGAAGGCGCCGACAGGCATGCCCGGACGCTGCCGCAGGCCGAGATCGAGCGCCACGAAGTAGAAAGACGAGCCGATCCAGGCGATGCCGGTGATGACATGCAGCCAACGCACGGCGAAGCTCAGCCAGTCCCAGAAAATCGCGAAATCCATCATTGAGGTCGTCCCTGCCGATAGGGTGACTTTACGGGCTGGGGCGCAAACGGAAAGAGGCGAGGTGCGCGATGACTTTCAAAAAAAAATGGAAAATACTAGGGTTGCTAGACGCAGCCGCATGAGAGCCACGAAACCGCATGGCCTATCTCGACAACATCGCCGTCTTCGTTCGCGTCGTCGAACTCGGCAATCTGTCGGCGGCAGGCCGCGACATGCGCATTTCGCCGGCGGTCGCCTCCAACCGCATCAAGGAGCTGGAGAAGCATCTGGGCGTGCGGCTGTTCAACCGCACCACACGGCAATTGATGCCGACCGAGCATGGTACGGTGTTCTATTCGGGCGCCAAGCAGGTGCTGGAGGCGATCACCGAAGCGGAAGCCGCCGTTTCGGCACTGTCCGGACAACCGCGCGGCACCATCCGCGTCACGGCACCGCTCGGCCTCGGCCGCCGGCTGGTGGCCTCTGGCATCCCCGATTTCCACGACAAATATCCCGACATCGAAGTACGGCTGAGGCTCTCGGACCACAATGTCGATATCATGAAGGAAGGCATCGACGTCGCCTTCCGGCTCGGCATCATCGAGGATTCCAGCCTCAGGATGCGCGGCATCATGGAATGCGAACGCGTGCTGGTGGCAGCGCCGAAATATCTGGAGGCGCGCGGCGAACCCGTTGAGCCGCAGGAACTGATCGGCAAGAAGCACGACTGCCTGATGCTGCGCTATTCCGGCGCGCGCGAATATGTGTGGACGTTGCAGACCCCTACCGGCCCGCAGAAATTCGAGGTGCACGGGCCCTACGACACCGACGATGGCGACGTGCTGACCGGCTGGGCGCTGTCCGGCCGCGGCATCATCAACAAGCCGCGCTTCGAGGTCGAGCCGTTCATCCGCGACCAACGGCTGAAGGTGATCCTGAGCAGCACGCCGCCAACGCCGGTGCAGTTCGCTGCCGTTTATCCGCACAAGAAGCTGCAGGATCCCAAGGTGCGGCTGCTGCTCGACTTCATGGCCGAGCGCTGCCAGCGGCTGATCAAGGATCTTCTTGCCGGCAAGTAAAGGCTGGCTGGCAAGTGACCGGCCGTTGGCCCAGCGCCAGCGGTTGCCATCGCTGGACGTGACGAACATAGTTCCGATGGTATTTCGCCTTGCAGGGACCATCGATGGACGACGGCGCCACAATGCATCTTGCCGTTTCGCCGTTTCCGGGAATCGCCGAGCCATCACCAGCACCCGACACAGACTTCAGCCTTCTGGCGCGGTTTGTGCAAAGTGCAGAAGCGGCCGGGCTGGACATGGTGATTTTCGCCGATTCCGCGCCGGCTCCCGGCAGCGATGCCGCGACGCTGCCCTTCGAATCGACGACCTTGCTGGCAGCCCTTGCGACGGTAACGAGCAGGATCGGCCTGGTCGCCGCGGCCTCGACGGTCGCCCACCAGCCCTACAATCTGGCCCGCCGCTTTGCTTCGCTGGACATCATCAGCCATGGCCGCACCGGCTGGAACGCGACCATGGCGCAGGCGCCACGTGAAGCAGCCAATTTCAGCCGGCCGGACGGATTTTCCAGCGACGATTTTCACCGCCGCACTGAGGAATATATCGGCATCGTTCAGGACTTGTGGCAAGGCTGGGACGCGGATGCGCTGCTGTTCGACAAGAGCGGGGGACGCTTCCACGATCCCGAAAGGATGCATCTGCTCGACCACAAGGGCGAATTCTTTTCGGTGCGCGGGCCGCTGAACGTCGCGCGATCGCCACAGGACAGACCTGTGCTGATGCTGTCCGGCCTGTCGGTATCCGACATGGATATTGCCGCCCGCAGTGGCGATGTCGTCCTGCTGGACAACGAACCGATCGAGAGCGCGAAAACACGTTATGACGATCTGAAGCGGCTTGTTGCCGCCTGCGGACGCGACCCGGGCGCCGTGAAGGTGCTGATGAATGTCTCGCCGGTCACGAATGATAAGCCGGCCATCATCGCCGACAGGCTGGAAGACCTGTTCCGGGCGAAAAGCTGCGACGGGTTCAATATGCTGATGCCGGCGCAGCTTTCGGCACTCGACGATTTTGTCGATCTGGTTTTGCCGGCGCTGCGGCGGCGCGGCCTGTTTCGAGAAAGCTACCGTGGCGCGACGTTACGCTCGCATCTCGGACTTGCTGGCGGAGGTGATCAATGACCGCCGCGTCCCCTCAAATGAAGCTCGGTGCCTTCCTGTGGGCGACGGGCCACCATATCGCCGCCTGGCGCCATCCCAAGGCGCATGTGACGGCCGGCATCGACATCGACCATTACATCCAGCTGGCGCGCACCGCGGAGGCGGCGAAGTTCGACATGATCTTCTGCGAGGACGCCGCTGGCTTGCGAGAGGCCAATGTCGCCATTGCCAGCCAGACCTCGCGCTCGATCGGCTTCGAGCCGATCAGCCTGCTTTCGGCGCTGGCCGTGCAGACCAGTCGCATCGGCCTCGTCTCGACGGCGTCGACAAGCTACAACGAGCCCTATGGGCTGGCCCGGACCTTCTTGTCGCTCGACCATCTGAGCGGCGGCCGTGCCGGCTGGAACCTGGTGACATCAGCCAGCCCCATCGAGGCCGCCAATTTCGGTTCGACCGGATTGCGTCCACATGCCGACCGTTATGAGCGGGCGCGTGAGTTCGCAGAGGTGGTCACCGGGCTTTGGCGCGGCAAGTTCGATGAGGCTTCCGGTCATGAAGGCCAGAGCTTTTCCGTGCGCGATGCGCTCGACTTGCCGCGTTCGCCGCAGGGCGCACCGGTGATGGTTCAGGCCGGCGCTTCGGATGTCGGACGCGACCTTGCCGCCCGCACCGCCGATGTCGTCTTCACGGCGGCGCAGACTTTGGAGGAAGCGAAAGCCTTCTACGACGATCTCAAGGGGCGTCTGGCGGCCTATGGGCGCGAGCCGGACGACATCAAGATCATGCCCGGCGTCGCGCCCGTAGTGGCTGAAACCGCGACGCAAGCCCAGGAAAAATACGAGGAATTGCAGGAGCTCATCCCCGACGATGTCGGCGTTGCGCTGCTGTCCAGCTATCTCAGCATCGCCGATCTCTGGCGCTATCCGATCGATGGGCCGCTGCCCGAGCTGCCGCCCAGCGAAGGCATGCAGAGCCGGCAAGCGCTGGTCATCGAGCAATCGCGCCGCGACAACCTCTCCATCCGCCAGTTGGCGCGGCATTTCGCCGGCGCCCGCGGCCATTGGCGCATCGTCGGAACGGCGGCCGAGATCGCCGACGAGCTGCAGGCGCGGTTCGAGGGAGGTGCTGCCGACGGCTTCAACGTCATGCCCTCATATTTCCCCGGCGAACTCGATGCCTTTGCGACACTGGTCGTGCCGGAACTGCAGAGGCGTGGCCTTTTTCGCAAGGATTATGAAGGCCGCACGCTGCGCGACCATCTGGGCTTGAAGCGGCCGATGTAGCTGCGATGTAAGATTAGCCGGCTAACACCCTGTCGCTGGACCTGACGACCGGCGTTTGACGCTGCGCGCTGTGAATGACCATCGCGGTCATGATTTCTGCGGCCGCGAGTGCGGCGATGACAGGCGGGCGCTTGTCCTTTACGGCATCGCCGCCGATCGGCGAGACGAGGCGGGCAAACTCGGCCTCGCTGCCGTCCGCCGATTTCAGGAACCAGTTCTTGAACGTCGCTTTCTTGGTCTTCGAGCCGATCATGCCGACATAGGCGGTATCGTTGCGCTTCAGCGCTTCGGCGACGATCAGGAAATCAAGCGCGTGGTCGTGGGTGAGGATGGCGAAAGCGGTGCCAGCCGGAGCATCGCGCACCATCGCTTCGGGCATCGGTGTCAACCGGATCTCGACGGTTTCCGGCATGCCTTCGAGCGCCTCGGGCCGCGTCTCGATGACGACGGCGTGCACCGGGAGAAGGGCCACCGCGGAGGCCAGCGCCTGGCCGACATGGCCGCCGCCGAAGATATAGATATAAGGCAGTTCAGCGTCTTCGGCTTCAGCCGCCGCGACCAGCTCGGCTGCCAGCCCTGCGTCGACGAGCCGGATCAGCACTTCGACGCGCCCGCCGCAGCATTGGCCGATCTCGGGGCCGAGCGGTACATTGAGGGTCGCGCAGACCTCGTCGACCTCGATGCGGGCATCCCTTGAGGGGGAGACAAGCATCTGCCGCGCCTTGTCGATAGCCATGTATTCGAGCTGGCCGCCACCGATCGTGCCGAAGATCGCCGCCCGCGAGACGAGCATAAAAGCGCCCTTCTCGCGTGGCGTCGAGCCTTTGGTGCCCGCCACTTCGACCAGGGCGACCCGGCCGGCGCTGGCGAGAAAGGCTTTCAGGCTTTGCACTCTCGAGTTCATTTTTCGCTTTCCCGAATGGCAAATGTAGGCTTTTCCGGCCTGAATTGCACGTTTTGCCGGATTCAGGCGCCGGCCTTGACCTCGTTCTTCAGCCGCTCGATCGCCATCAGCACCCGTTCCGGCGTTGCTGGCGCATCGAGACGCGGGCAGATCCTGTGGTCGGCGACACTGGCCACCGCGTCCGACAGCGCGTGCAGCACCGACATGCCGAGCGGGAACGGCGGTTCACCGACCGCCTTGGAGCGGTGGATCGTCGGCTCGCTGGCTTCCGGCCAGTCGGCCAAGGTGACGTTGAAGATCTTCGGTCGGTCCGACGCCAGCGGGATCTTGTAGGTTGATGGCGCGTGCGTGCGAAGCCGGCCCTTGCCGTCCCACCACAGTTCCTCGGTCGTCAGCCAGCCCATGCCCTGGATGAAGCCGCCCTCGATCTGGCCGATATCGATGGCGCGGTTCAGCGAGCGGCCCGTGTCATGCAATATGTCGGTGCGCTCGACCATGTACTCGCCGGTCAGCGTGTCGACCGAAACTTCCGAGCAGGAGGCGCCATAAGCGAAGTAGTAGAAGGGGCGGCCCTGGCCCTTGTCACGGTTCCAGTGGATCTTTGGCGTTTTGTAGAAGCCCGCCGCCGAAAGCTGGATACGGGCCATATAGGCCTGTTTGACGAGGTCGGCGAAGGCGATCTCCTGGTTGCCGATGCGCACCCGGTTGGGCAGGAACAGCACCTGGTCGCGCGGCACCTGATATTTTTCGGCGGCGAAATCGGTCAACCGCTCCTTGATCTGGCGAGCGCCATTATGCGCCGCCATGCCGTTGAGATCGGAACCGGATGACGCTGCGGTGGCCGAGGTGTTCGGCACCTTGCCGGTCGTCGTCGCGGTGATCTTCACCTGATCAAGATCGATCTGGAACTCTTCCGCCACCACCTGCGCCACCTTGACGTAGAGGCCCTGCCCCATCTCCGTGCCGCCGTGGTTCAGATGCACCGAGCCATCGGTGTAGACATGCACCAGCGCGCCGGCCTGGTTGTAGTGCGTGGCCGTGAACGAGATGCCGAACTTGACCGGCGTCAGCGCCAGGCCACGCTTGATGAAACGGCTGTTGGCATTGAAGGCCGATATCTCACGCCGCCGCCGCGCATAGCTGGCGCTTTGCTCAAGCTCAGCGACGATGGGCTGGATGATGTTGTCCTCGACCGTCTGGTGGTAGGGCGTGATATTGCGGTCGCTTGTGCCGTAAAAATTCTTCTTGCGGATTTCGAGCGGATCCTTGCCGACGGCAAAGGCAACCTCGTCGATGACGCGCTCGGCGCCGACCATGCCTTGTGGACCGCCGAAACCGCGGAAGGCGGTGTTCGACACGGTGTTGGTGTAGAGCGGTGCCGACTGGGCATGCACCGCCGGCCAGAAATAGGTGTTGTCGCAGTGGAACAGCGCGCGATCGGTCACCGGACCCGACAGGTCCGAGGAGAAGCCGCAGCGCGCCGCGAACATGAAATCGACGCCGAGAATGTTGCCCTCGTCATCGAAGCCGACTTCGTAGTCGACGAGGAAGTCATGACGCTTGCCGGTGGCGATCATGTCGTCGTCGCGGTCGGGCCGGATTTTCACGGCGCGATGGTGCTTTTTCGCGGCGATGGCGGCCAATGCCGCAAACTGGTTGCCTTGCGTTTCCTTGCCGCCGAAACCGCCGCCCATGCGGCGGATTTCCACCGTGATGGCGTTGCTCGGCACGCCGAGCGCATGGCTGACCATGTGCTGGACTTCGCTCGGATGCTGGGTCGAGGAATAGATGGTGACGTCCTCGTCCTCGCCGGGCACGACCATGGCGATATGGCCCTCGAGATAGAAATGCTCCTGACCGCCGACGCGCATCTGGCCTTTGAGCCGGCGGGGCGCGGCCTTGATCGCTGCCGCGGCGTCGCCGCGCTTCAGGGTCAGTGGCGGCGTGACCAACTTGTCCTTACGGGGATCAAGTTCGCCGATGTCGGTGACGAAAGGCAATTCCTTGTATTCGACCTTGGCCAGCCTGGTGGCGCGGCGTGCCTGCTCGCGCGTCTCGGCAATGACGCAGAAGATCGGCTGGCCGTAGAACTGCACCTTGCCGTCAGCCAGCACCGGCTCATCATGGCGCCCCGTCGGCGAAATGTCGTTTTCGCCAGGCACATCTTTGGCCGTCAGCACGTCGACGACCCCAGGGGCGGTGCGCACCGCCGACAGGTCCATACTGGTGATGGTGGCATGGGTGGCAGCCGACAGCCCAAGGCAGCCATGCAGCGTGCCGGCCGGTTCCGGCATGTCGTCGATGTAGACGGCGGTGCCGCTGACATGCTTGTGGCCAGAATCATGCCGCTGGTCGGTGGCGACGCCACCGGTGATCTTTTCAGCCCTGATATTGGGGGTGGCGTGCTTGTTCATCATGCCGCCTCATGCCTTGAAACCCGGATCGGCTCCCTGGTGCCGCTGGTCTCGGCGAAGAAGCGCAGCAAAAGGTTGCGCGCCGCCAGGGCGCGATACTCGGCCGAGGCTCGCATGTCGGTCAGCGGGGTGAAATCGTCGGCATACTTCGCCATCGCAGTCACAACCGTCTGTTCGGTCCATGGCTTGCCGAGCAGCGCTTTTTCAACAGCCGACGCCCGCTTCGGTATCGCCGCCATGCCGCCATAGGCGATGCGCACATCGGCGACCGTGCCATCCTTGGCCAGGTTCAGGAAGAAGGCGCCAAGGGCAGCCGTGATGTCCTCATCGCGGCGCTTGGTGATCTTGTGGACAGCGAATTTCGTGCCTTTGGCGGGGATGGGAACGTGCACCGCCTCGACGAACTCGCCAGGCTGCCGGTCCTGCTTGCCATAGGCGACAAAGAAGGCTTCCAGCGGGATCGTCCGCCGTTTCTTGCCCTTGCGCAGCGTCAGACGCGCGCCGAGCGCGATCAAGGGCGGTGGCGTATCGCCGATCGGCGAACCGTTGGCGATGTTGCCGCCGATGGTGCCCATGTTGCGCACCTGATCGCCACCGATGCGATCGAACAGCGGCCCCATCGCCGGGATGCGTTTGGCGAGCGTCGAGAACGCGTCGGTGTAGGTGACGCCGGCGCCGATGGTGATGACGCCCTTGTCTTCGGCGATGGTGCAAAGCCCGTCGAGATCACCGATGAAGATCGCCGGCGAAATATCGCGCATGTGCTTGGTCACCCACAGGCCGACATCGGTCGAGCCGGCAACGATGGTGGCGCCGGGTTCCTTGTCAAGCACGGCGGCGAAATCGTCGACGTTGGCCGGCACGACGAGCCGCTCCTTGCCGGCGCCGATCTCGATCCGCGCGCCGTCATGCATGGCCTGGAGCCTTGCCGTGATTGCCTTGCGCTCGACCGCCAGCGGGTCCTTCGCCGCCTTGCCGTAGCTGGAGATGGCGCGGGCCGCGCGCACGATCGCCTCGTAGCCGGTGCAGCGGCAGAGATTGCCTTGCAGTGCCTTTTCGATAGCTTCATTCGACGGGTCTGATGATTTCATCCACAGGGCATAGAGCGACATGACGAAGCCCGGCGTGCAGAAGCCGCACTGCGAGCCGTGGAAATCGACCATCGCCTGCTGCACCGGGTGCAACTGGCCGGGAAGACCGCGCAAATGCTCGACGGTCACAACATGGGTGCCGTCCAGCGAGCCAAGGAAGCGGATGCAGGCGTTGACGCTTTCATAGACGAGACCGCCTGCCGAGAGCTTTCCGACCAGCACGGTGCAGGCGCCGCAATCGCCCTCGGCGCAGCCTTCCTTGGTGCCGCGCAGCGAACGGTCGAGCCGCAGCCAGTCGAGCAGGGTCGCGTCTGGCGCCACCGACGAAAGCGCGACGTCCCTGCCATTGAGAATGAAGCGTATCTCGTTGCGGATACGGACCTTGGCCATGCCTCAGCTCCCCCTGTAGGTCGAATAGCCATAGGGCGAGACAAGCAGCGGCACATGATAGTGCACCGGTTCGGCCATGCCGAAACGGATCGGTATCACGTCGAGAAAGGCCGGTTTGGGCAAGTTCGTCCCCTGCTGGCGCAAATAGTCGCCTGCGGCAAAGATCAGTTCGTATTCGCCGGTGCGGAACTCTGCGCCGACAAGCAGCGGTGCGTCGCAACGGCCATCATCATTGGTGACAACGGTCTTCAGATGTGTGCGCGCATCGCCCTCGAGGTGATAGAGCGCGATCGACAATCCCGCCGCCGGCATGCCGGTCGCCGTGTCGAGGACATGGGTCGTCAGACGCCCGCCATCGGCTTTCGACGTTTCTGCCACTGGCCGCCTCCCATTTCCTGTACGAGCGAACTGGCCCGGTACAGTCGAACATTGCTGATGAATTGTGCGCCAATTAAAGGCGATGCATAAGTCCCGGTCGAGCGGAGTGCGACAAAAACACTTTCAAAAATTTTCGGGGGAATGCGAGAGCAGCCCTTTCGATATCCTGAGCATTACATCGGGCAATGCCCGGCGGGAGGGACGATGCGTTACATCAGAGACATGCGCGGCTATGGAGCCAATCCGCCGGATCCGAAATGGCCTGGTGGTGCGCATGTCGCCGTTCAGTTCGTGGTCAACTACGAAGAGGGCGGCGAGAACTGCGTGCTGCATGGCGACAAGGCGTCGGAAGCCTTCCTGTCGGAGATCGTCGGCGCCGCACCTTGGGTGGGCCAGCGCCACTGGAACATGGAATCAATCTACGAATACGGCGCCCGCGCCGGTTTCTGGCGGCTGCTCAGGCTGTTCACCGAGGCCGAAGTGCCGGTGACCTGCTACGGCGTCGCCACCGCGCTCGCCCGCTCGCCCGACCAGGTCGCGGCGATGCAGGAAGCCGACTGGGAGATCGCCTCGCACGGCCTGAGATGGATCGACTATCGCGACCACAGCCCCGAGGACGAGCGCCGCGACATCGAAGCGGCGATCCGTCTGCACTACGAGGTGACCGGCCAGCGCCCGACCGGCTGGTACACGGGGCGCACATCGGTCAATACGGTCCGGCTGGTGGCTGAAGAAGGCGGCTTCGCCTATGTATCGGACACCTATGACGACGAACTGCCCTACTGGTTCGAGCATGGGGGCGGCACGCAGCTCATCATCCCCTACACGCTCGACGCCAACGACATGCGCTTCGCGACGCCACAAGGCTTCAATTCAGGCGACCAGTTCTTTGCCTATCTGAAGGACAGTTTCGACACGCTCTATGCCGAGGGCAAGGCCGGCCGGCCGCGCATGATGAACATCGGTCTGCATTGCCGCCTCGTCGGGCGCCCGGGCCGGGTGGCGGCGCTGAAGCGATTCGTCGACTATGTGAAGTCGCACGACAAGGTCTGGCTGGCACGGCGCATCGATATCGCCCACCACTGGCAAGAGAACCATCCCTATCGACCCGCGGCACTCAGGCCATCGAAGATGGAATTCGAGGCGTTCGTCCACACATTCGGCGGCGTCTTCGAGCATTCGCCATGGATTGCCGAACGCGCCTACGAGTTGGAGCTGGGCCCGGCGCATGACTCATCCGGCGGCCTGCACAACGCGCTCTGCCGCGTCTTCCGTTCCGCCAGCGAGACAGAGCGGCTTTCAGTGCTCAACGCCCATCCCGACCTTGCCGGCAAACTGGCCAAGGCCAAACGGCTGACGGCGGAATCGACCCGCGAACAGGCCTCGGCCGGCCTCGACGCTCTGACCGACAAGGAACGCGAACTGTTTTCCAAGCTCAATGCCGCCTACGTCACCACCTTCGGCTTTCCTTTCATCATCGCGGTGAAGGGCAAGACCAAGGAGGAGATCCTGGCGGAATTCGAGGCGCGCATCGGCAACAGCCGCGGCCTTGAATTTGAGACCGCCTGCAAACAGGTGGAGCGCATCGCGCTGCTCCGCCTCAAGGACATGCTTCCGCAATAGGTTTAACCCATGGATACGATCAGGATGCCCGACCGAACCTATTACGCGCCGCATGGCGGCCACCCCGGCCAGAGTGAGCTGCTGACCGGCCGCGCCGTCTTCACTGAAGCCTATGCCGTCATCCCCAGGGGGGTGATGCAGGACATCGTCACCAGCGCCTTGCCGTTCTGGGACAAGACCCGCGTCTGGATATTGTCGCGGCCGCTGTCCGGCTTTGCCGAGACGTTCTCGCAATACATTGTCGAGGTCGCACCCGGTGGCGGCAGCGAGCGTCCGGAGCCCGATGCCGGAGCCGAAGGGGCCCTGTTCGTGGTCGAAGGCGAGTTGACCGTTCTGCTTGCCGGCAAGAAGCATGTGCTGCGACCGGGCGGCTTCGCCTTCCTGCCGCCGGCCAGCGGCTGGACGGTTCGCAACACTGGCAAGGCCGACGTCCGCTTCCACTGGATCCGCAAGGCTTACGAGGCGGTCGACGGTCTAGAGGCGCCGGAAGCCTTCTTCACCAACGAACAGGACATCGCGCCAACGCCGATGCCCGGCACTGAAGGCCGCTGGGCGACGACCCGTTTCGTCGATCCGGCCGATTTGCGCCACGACATGCACATGACCATCGTCACATTGGAGCCCGGCGCGGTCATTCCCTTCGCCGAGACGCATGTCATGGAGCACGGGCTCTATGTGCTGGAAGGCAAAGCGGTCTACCGCCTCAACCGGGACTGGGTCGAGGTCGAGGCCGGCGACTACATGTGGCTGCGCGCCTTCTGCCCGCAGGCCTGCTATGCCGGCGGCCCGGGCAAATTCCGCTATCTTCTCTACAAGGACGTCAACCGCCATGCCAAGCTCGGCGGCGCCGGCATTGCAAGGCGGGCGCCGTGACCCGCATCGTCGCGCGGCCGCTGACCCGCGAGAACTTTGCCGCCTTCGGCGACGTCATCGACATGGGCGGCGACAACCACTATCCGATCAATGGCGGCAGGGCCGAGCGCTACCACGATCTTGCCACGGCGCAAGCGACAGGGCCGAACGCCCGCGTGCTGATCTCGATGGTGCGCGGCACGCCCTACGAATTGCCGCTGAAGCTGACCATGGTCGAGCGCCATCCCTTCGGCACCCAGGCTTTCATTCCGCTGTCGCCCCGGCCGTTCCTGGTCGTCGTCTGCCACGACGGCGATGGGGGACCGGGTGAACCGCAGGCCTTCATCACCGCGCCCGGACAAGGCATCAACTATTCCCGCAACCTGTGGCACGGCGTGCTGACGCCGCTCGGCGAGGCGCAGGATTTCCTGATCGTCGACCGGGGCGGCGACGGTTCCAACCTGGAAGAATTCCATTTTTCGCACGCCTACGAGATCCATCTCCCCGACGAGAGCCTGTAATGACCGACATTTCCCTGATCGACCGCCTGCTCGATGTGATCGAGCAAGACATCGTGCCAATGACGGCCGACGGCGTCGCCCACGGCAACAAGCTGTTCGGCGCGGCGATCCTGCGCAAGCACGACCGTTCGCTGGTGCTGGCCGAGACCAACAACGAGATGGAAAACCCCCTCTGGCATGGCGAGGTGCACTGCCTGAAGCGCTTCTACGAAATGCCGAAGGCCGAGCGCGTTGATACGAAAGACGCCATCTTCATCGCCACGCATGAACCCTGCTCGCTCTGCCTGTCGGCGATCACCTGGACCGGCTTCGACAATTTCTACTATCTGTTCAGCCATGAGGATTCGCGCGACAGCTTCGCCATCCCGCATGATCTGAAGATCCTGAAGGAGGTCTTCACCCTCGACCCCGGCGGCTACAATGCCGAGAATGCCTATTGGAAGAGCTTTTCGATCCGCAGGCTGGTGCGAGCGCTGCCCGAGGCCGACCGCCACCGCCTGGAGACGCGAATCGGCAAGATCTCGGCCCGCTATGACGACCTGTCCGGCGCCTACCAGGCGAGCAAGGGCGACAACGACATTCCGCTGAATTGACGCGGATTGACCAGCCGAATTCGTTGACTGGCCCACGACGCGATGCCAGGGGCTCCATCATCTGGCGATCCTGGAGTCCCGCATGAAAATCGTCACCGAGTTCCCCCGCAAAATCGTCGAATTTCCAGTAATGGAGATTGTCATGCCGGACGGCTGCCGGCTGTCGGCGAGGGTGTGGATGCCGGAAGACGCCGGCGACGACCCGGTACCGGCGATCCTCGAGCACCTGCCGTACCGCAAGCGGGACGGCACCATCTTTCGCGATCAGCTGACGCATCCCTATTTCGCCGGCCACGGCTACGCCTCGATCCGCGTCGACATGCGCGGCAACGGCGATTCCGAAGGGCTGATGGACGACGAATATTCCGAACAGGAATTGCAGGACGCCTGCGACGTCATCGCCTGGGCGGCTTCGCAGCCCTGGTGTAACGGCAATGTCGGCATGATGGGCATCTCCTGGGGCGGCTTCAACTGCCTGCAGGTGGCGGCCAAGCAGCCGCCGGCGCTGAAGGCTGTTATCAGCCTGTGCTCGACCTCCGACCGCTATGCCGACGACATCCACTACAAGGGCGGTTGCCTGCTGATCGAGAATTTCGGCTGGGCGTCGACCATGCTGTCCTATTCGTCGCGGCCGCCGGACCCGCTCTTCACCGGCGACAAAAGGTGGCGCGACCTTTGGCTGACCCGGCTGGAGAACCAGCCTTTTCTCGCGCCACTGTGGCTGAAGCACCAGCACCGCGACGCCTATTGGAAGCGCGGCTCAATCTGCGAGGATTATTCGGCCATCCAGGCCGCGGTGCTGTCGATCGGCGGCTGGCACGACGGCTACCGCAACACCGTCTCGCATCTGGCCACCAACATCGAAGCGCCGGTGAAGGGCATCATCGGACCGTGGATCCACAAATACCCGCATTACGCGGCACCCGCACCGCGCATCGGTTTCCTGCAGGAGGCCCTGCGCTGGTGGGACCGTTGGCTGAAGGATATCGACACCAGTATCGAGGCCGATCCAGCCTATCGTGCCTATGTCATGGACAGTGTCCGCCCCGCGCGCTGGCATCCCAAGCGGCCCGGTCGCTGGGTGGCTGAGCAGGAATGGCCGTCGCCTGCCATCAAGACGCAATCGATCGAGCTTGTCGCCGACGGTAGCAAGCCTGCCATCGTTGCCTCGCCGCAGAGCTGCGGCCTTGCCGGCGGCGAGTATTTTCCGTTCACCTTCGGCCCCGAACTGCCCGGCGACCAGCGCCCCGACGACGCTTTGTCGGTGTGTTTCGACCAGCCGGAACTCACTGAGGCGATCGACATCGTCGGCGCGCCCGAAGTCGAGGTGCGGCTGTCCTCCGACCGCCCGCAGGCCAACATCGCGATCCGGCTGTGCGACGTGCACCCTGACGGTGCCTCGGAACTGATTTCCTACGGCGTGCTCAATCTGACGCATCGCAATTCGCACGAATTCCCCGAGGCGCTGGTACCGGGCGAAATCGTGTCCGCGCGCGTGGTGCTCGATCAATGCGGCTATCGCGTGCCGGCAGGCCACCATCTGCGCATCGCCGTGTCGAATGCCTATTGGCCGATGATCTGGCCGTCGCCGGAGCCGGTCCGGCTCGCCTTGTCGGCCGCCGTGCTGGCATTGCCGCTGCGGCCGCTGGCGACCGGGAACGAAGTGACGTTTGCCGAGCCGGAAAGCGCCACTCCCTGGGCGACCGAGACGATCCGCGCCGCCAATTCCGAGCGTCATGTCGATCGCGACGAGAAGACCGGAATTGTGACGCTTTCCATAACGGATGATTTTGGCAAGGTGCGCGATCTTGCCCATGGCCTGGCCAATGGCAGCATCGCCCGCGAGACCTGGACGATCCATCCGGACGATCCCCTGGCGGCTTCAGGAAAAACGCACTGGACGCAGACCCTGTCGCGAAATGGATGGTCGGTGCGCACCGAAACATTCGCCGAAATGAGATCGGACGCGCAAAACTTCATCGTCAGCGCCAGAATCGAGGCCTATGAGGGCGAAACTCTCGTTTTCGAGCGTAACTTCGAGGAGAGGGTGCCGCGCGTCCTCCTGTGACCACGGAGTTGGTTGGTCCAAATGCGACGTACGATTTACGCCACGGCATGTCGCATTCGGTCTTGCTTACCGCTTTCCCTTGCGGTCATTATTCTCCTCACAAGAAACAAGAAAAACGACCGCAGAGTCGAACCAACAGAGTGAGGAACTCAACATGTCGAACGAACTGGAATTCCTTAGCCGGCGAGTCGCTTCCGGCAAATTGAGCCGTCGCGATTTTCTCGGTCGGGCGGCAGCGCTCGGGGTCACCGCGACCTTCGCCAACTCGCTGCTTTCAGGTGCGGCGCGGGCAGCCGGCCCAATCAAGGGCGGCACGCTGAAGGCCGGCCTCGTCGGCGGCGAATCCACCAACAGCCTCGATCCGGCGCTGATGATGACGCAGGTGCCGTTCGCCTTCGGCAAGTGCTGGGGCGAAATGATCGTCGAGCTTTCGCCGGAAGGCAAGCTTGAGAACCGCATCGCCGAGGAGATCGGCTCCTCGGACGACGCCAAGGTGTGGACGTTGAAGATCCGCGACGGCGTCGAATTCCACAATGGCAAGACGGTGACCGCGGCAGACGTCGCCGCGACGCTCGAGCGCCATTCGGACGAAAAGTCGAAATCCGGCGCGCTCGGCTACATGAAGGGTATCGAGACCATCAAGGCGAGCGGCAAGGAAGTTGTGCTGACGCTGAAAGAGGCCAACGCCGACCTGCCCTATCTGCTCAGCGACTATCACCTGATCGTCCAGCCGAACGGCGGCAAGGACAAGCCGGATGCCGGCATCTCGGCCGGCCCGTACGTCGTCAAGACCAACGAGCCAGGCGTGCGCCATGGCGGCGAGCGCTTCGCCAATTACTGGCAGGGCGACAAGATGGGCCATGCCGACCAGATCGAAGTCATCGTCATCAACGATGCGACCGCGCGCACGGCGGCCCTGCAGGGCGGCCAGGTAAACATGATCAACCGCGTCGAGCCGAAGATCGTCGACCTGATCAAGCGCCTGCCGGGCGTCACAATCCGCAACCACGCGGGTCCTGGCCACTACGTGTTCATCATGCATTGCAACACGGCACCGTTCGATAACAACGATCTGCGCATGGCACTCAAGCTGGCCATCGACCGCGAGGAAATGCTCGACAAGATCCTGCGCGGCTACGGCTCGCTCGGCAACGACTTCCCGATCAATTCGTCCTATCCGCTGTTCACCGAGATCGAGCAGCGCAAGTACGATCCCGACAAGGCCAAGTTCCACTACAAGAAGTCGGGTCACGACGGCACCGTGCTGCTGAGGACCTCGGATGTCGCCTTCCCGGGCGCTGTCGATGCCTCGCAGCTGTTCCAGCAGAGCGCGGCCAAGGCCGGCATCAAGATCGAGCTCAAGCGCGAGCCCGGCGACGGCTACTGGAACGAGGTCTGGAACAAGCAGCCCTTCTGTGCCTCCTACTGGGGCGGCCGCTCGACGCAGGACCAGATGTACTCGACCGCCTATCTGTCGACCGCCGACTGGAACGACACGCGCTTCAAGCGTCCGGACTTCGACAAGATGGTGCTGGCGGCGCGCGCCGAACTCGACGAGACCAAGCGCAAGCAGATGTATCATGACATGGCTGTCCTGGTGCGCGACGAAGGCGGCCTGATCCTGCCGATGTTCAACCAGTTCATCGATGCGACAGGCGCCAAGGTCGATGGCTGGGTCGATGATCCGCATCAGGAATTGATGAACGGCTACGCCCTGGCGAAGTGCTGGCTCCAGGCCTGAGCCCGGCTTTGCGGATATGTCTTCACCCATCCTGAAGCTAATTGCCCAGCGCGTTGCGCTGGGCATCGTCCTGTTGTTGGCCGTTTCGGTCCTGATCTTCGCCGGCACTCAGATCCTGCCCGGCGACGTCGCGCAAGCCATTCTCGGGCAATCGGCAACACCGGAGTCGCTCGCCAATTTGCGCGAGCAACTCGGCCTCAACGATCCGGCCTATATCAGGTATTTCCGCTGGCTCGGCGGCGTGCTCACCGGCGATCTCGGCACAGCCATGTCGAGCGGCCAGGATATCGCGACGTCGATCAAGGACCGGCTGTGGAACACGCTGTTCCTCGCCTTCTGGGCGGCGATCGTCGCCGTACCACTGGCGATCATCCTTGGCCTGATCGCCGTGCGCTACCGCAACGGCTGGGTCGACAAGCTGATCTCCGGACTGGCGCTGGCCTCGACCTCGTTTCCCGAATTCTTCATCGGCTATGTTCTGGTCTATTTCTTCGCCGTGAAGTGGCAGATCTTCCCCGGTATTTCGACCGTCTATGACGGCATGCCGTTCGGCGAACGCATGCAGGCGATCGCCTTGCCGGCGACGGCGCTGACGCTGGTGGTGCTGGCCCATATGATGCGCATGACGCGCGCGGCGATCCTCAACGTCATGCAGTCGGCCTATGTCGAGACGGCGGAACTGAAAGGCCTGTCGGCGTTCAACGTCATCCGCAGGCACGCCTTCCCCAACGCGATCGCGCCGATCATCAACGTCGTGATGCTCAACCTCGCCTATCTCATCGTCGGCGTCGTCGTCGTCGAGGTGATCTTCGTCTACCCGGGCATGGGGCAATATCTTGTCGACCACGTCACCAAGCGCGACGTGCCGGTGGTGCAGGCGGTCGGCCTGATCTTCGCCGCCGTCTACATCAGCCTGAACATCATTGCGGACATAGGGGCTATCGTCGCCAATCCGCGTCTCAGACATCCGAAATAGGGGGCGGATATGCTCGATATCAAACGCATCCCCATCCCCGCGCTGATCGGCATCGTGCTGACGGCACTGTTCGTGCTGGCGGCGCTCTTCGCACCGTGGATCGCGCCGCACGGCAATGGCGAAATCGTCGGCGACGTCTGGGAACCTATGTCGGCGACGCACTGGCTGGGCACCGACAATCTCGGCCGCGATCTCCTGTCGCGCATGATCTACGGCGCCCGCATCACGCTCTTCATCGCCGTGCTTGCCACGGCGCTGTCATTCTCGCTCGGCGCCATCCTCGGTTTCTCCGCGGCGGTGTTCGGCGGCTGGTTCGACACGCTTTTGTCGCGCCTCGTCGATCTCCTGATGTCGATCCCGACGCTGATCATGGCCCTTGTCGTGCTCTCCGTGCTGCCGACCAATCTGGTGACGCTGATCCTGGTGATGGGCGTTCTGGACTCGACCCGCGTCTATCGCCTGTCACGGGCTGTGGCCGTCGACATCAACGTCATGGACTATGTCGAGGCGGCCAAGCTGCGCGGCGAAGGCGAGGTCTGGATCATTTTCCGCGAGATCCTTCCCAATGCGCTTTCGCCGCTGGTTTCGGAACTCGGCCTGCGCTTCATCTATGCCGTGCTGTTCCTGTCGACACTGTCGTTCCTCGGCCTTGGCGTCCAGCCGCCGGATGCGGACTGGGGCGGCATGGTCAAAGAAAACAAGGACGGCATCGTCTTCGGCATCGCAGCCGCGCTCATCCCGGCGGCGGCAATCGCCATGCTGGCGATTTCCGTCAACCTGGTTGCCGACTGGGTGCTCAACCGGACGACCAGCCTGAAGGGAGGACGCGGGTGATGGCTGACAGCAAAGCGAACTCTGGCCTTCTGCTCGACATCCGCAATCTGCGCATCGAGGCCACTGTCTTCCCGCCAGGCGAGCCGCCGAAGAACATCGTGCTGGTGCACGATGTCTCGCTGACTTTGCAGAAGGGCAAGGTGCTTGGCCTGATCGGCGAATCCGGCGCCGGCAAGTCGACCATCGGCCTCTCGTCCATGGGCTATGGCCGCGGTGGTGTGCGCATCACCGGCGGCGAGGTGATCCTCAACGGCCGCGATATCCTCAAGGGCGGCAAGGACGGCTTCCGCAAGCTGCGCGGCCGTGAGGTCTGCTACGTCGCGCAATCGGCGGCCGCCGCCTTCAACCCGGCGCACAAGCTGATGGACCAGGTGGTGGAAGCCACCCTCCTGCACGGCACGGCGACACGCGCCGAGGCGGAGAAGCGCGCCGTTGCGCTGTTCAAGAAGCTCAGCCTGCCCAACCCCGAAACTATCGGCGAGCGCTTTCCGCACCAGGTCTCGGGTGGCCAGTTGCAGCGCGTGATGACGGCAATGGCGCTTTGCTCCGAGCCGGACCTGATCGTCTTCGACGAGCCGACCACGGCGCTCGACGTGACGACGCAGATCGACGTGCTGGCGGCGATCAAGGACGCCATCCGCGACACCCATGTCGCCGCGCTCTACATCACCCACGACCTTGCCGTCGTCGCCCAGGTCTCGGACGAGATCATGGTGCTGCGGCATGGCCGGCTGGTCGAATGGGGCGGCACGCGCCAGATCATCAAGGAGCCGCGCCAGGAATACACCAACGCGCTGGTGTCGGTGCATGAGATCGAGCACGCCGAGCAGAAGCCCGGCTCGACGCCGTTCCTGTCGGTTAAGAACGTCACCGCCGCCTATGGCCGCAGCCACATCAAGGTGCTGAAGAACGTCTCGGTCGACATCTATCCGGGCCAGACGCTGGCCGTGGTCGGCGAATCCGGCTCCGGCAAGTCGACGCTGGCGCGCGCCATCACCGGCCTCTTGCCGCCCGAGGAAGGAACCGTCACCTTCGACGGGCGCCCGCTGGCAAACCGGCTGGCCGACCGGCCGAAAGAGGATCTGCGCCAGTTGCAGATGATCTACCAGATGGCCGACGTGGCGATGAACCCGCGCCAGACCGTCGGCACCATCATCGGCCGGCCGCTGGAATTCTATTTCGGCATACGCGGCCGCGAGCGCGACAAACGCGTCGCCGAACTGCTCGACAAGATCGAGATGGGCAAGGGCTTTTCCGACCGCTACCCGGCCGAGCTTTCCGGCGGCCAGAAGCAGCGCGTCTGCATCGCCCGTTCGCTCGCCGCCAAGCCGAAGCTGATCATCTGCGACGAGGTGACCTCGGCGCTCGATCCACTGGTGGCGCACGGCATCCTGAAGCTGCTGCTCGAGCTACAGAAGGAGGAGAACGTCGCCTATCTGTTCATCACCCATGACCTCGCCACGGTGAAGTCGATCGCCGATTCGATCGCGGTGATGTATCGCGGCGAAGTGGTGCGCTACGGGCCGAAGAGCAAGGTGCTGAGTCCACCCTTCGACGACTATACCGACCTTCTGCTGTCGTCGGTCCCCGAGATGGAGATCGGCTGGCTGGAAAAGGCGATCAAGGGACGGCGCATGGCCAGCGCGGGGAACTAGGGCGATTCCAGAAAAGTGTGAAACGGTTTTCCGTCCGGAATGCGTCAGAGCAGCGATGGACCCGACCCGTTGGTCCAGGCACGGCTGCCGTCATCCGCATGCAACACTAGTCTAGCCTATCCTGCCTATTGGTTCATAAACGGAACGCCGTGTGCCCCAGCGGTGCACGGCGTTCTGATTTCAACTGGTCAATCGCAGGGAGCCGCCCGTGGCGCTCAAGACAAAACTTTTGCTGATCATCCTCGATGGCGTCCCCTACAGGAACTGGCGCCGGCTGATGGGCAATCTCGAGGGCTGGGTGCAATCGGGCGAGGCAAGCGTCTGGAAGATGCGCTCGGTGCTGCCGTCGACCTCCGCCTGCTGCTACGCCTCGATCCACACCGGGGTTTCGCCGCAGGTGCATGGCATCCTGTCCAACGAGAACCGGTTCCGCGTCGAACAACCCGACATCTTCTCCGAAGTCAGCAAGGCCGGTGGCAGGACGGGTGCGGTGACCCATTCCTATTGGTCGGAATTCTTCCGTGCCTATCCCTTTGACCTGGTCGAGGACATGGAATTCGACGAGCCGGGCGGGCCGATCACGCATGGCCGATTCCACACCATGACCGGCTACAATCTTCGCAACCAGATGACGCCGAGCGACGTCGATTTGTTCGCGACGCTGACCATGCTGACCAGGCGCCACGGCATCGACTACGGCATCCTGCACACCTGCACGCTGGACTCGATGGGCCACCGCTTCGGCCACGACTGCCACGAGATGGATCATGCCGTCTATGCGATGGACGGCATGCTGGCGGCCTTCCTGCCGCGCTGGATCGAGGCTGGCTACGAGGTGATGGTCACCGCCGACCACGGCCAGACCGATCGCGGCCATCATGGCGGCCATGACGACGAGATGCAGGATTTCGCGCTGTATTATTTCGGGCCCGGCAGGGGACCGCAGGCCGACATGCTGCTCGACCAGCTGCAACTGGCGCCGACCATCTTGAGCCGCCTCGGCGTGCCGGTGCCGGCGACAATGAAAGCGAAGTCGTTTTTGAGTTGAGTGGGCGCCTTCCCTCCTCTGGCAACCGCCCCACTCTTCGGTTAGCCTCCGCGAATTCCTTGGCGGAGGATGAACCTTTTTGGACCGATCAGCGACAGAGCAGACAGGAGCCAGGCGGCTCGACCGGCCATGACGGCAGCGACGGAGACCGATCGCGCTCTTGTCGACCGGGTCGCGAAGGGCGACCGTGCCGCCGTGCGGCTCCTGTTCATGCGTCACCACGCGCGGGTCTACCGCTTCGTGGCGCGCCAGACGGGATCGGAAATGATGGCAGACGACATCGCGAACGAGGTGTTCCTCGAACTGTGGCGGCAGGCGCCAGGCTTCGAAGGACGCTCCGAAGTTTCGACATGGCTGCTCGGCATCGCCCGGTTCAAGGCGCTGTCTTCGCTGCGCAAGAAAAGGGAAGACTGGATCGACGACGAGGCTGCAGCCGCAGTGCCCGACAGCGCCGACACGCCGGAAGTCGTCACCATGAAGGAAGACAAGGCTGCCGCCTTGCGACGCTTCGTCGACGACTTGCCGGAAGAGCATCGCACGGTGATCGACCTTGCCTATTATCATGGACAGTCGGTGGGCGAGATCGGCGAGGTGCTCGGCATTCCGGTCGCTACCGTCAAGACCCGGATGTTCTACGCCCGCAAGAAACTCGGCGAGGCCCTCAAGGCCGCCGGTTACGACAGGGGGTGGCCATGAGCGCCGCTGAAAAGATGTCGCGCCGCGACGAAATGGAAACGCTGCTGCCGTTCTATCTGAACGGCTCGCTGGAAGGCTCCGACCTGGAAGCCGTCGAGGAATGGCTGGCCAGCGATCCCGCGGCGCTGGCCGCCCTTGGCGAGGCCGAGGCCGAATTTTCCGGCACGACGGCCGCCAACGAAGCGATCCGCCCGCCGGCCGATGCGCTGAGCCGCTTCGCCAAGGCGCTCGACGCCGAGGCCGGACCTGCGCGCGCGCCGGCAAGCGCGTCCTGGCTGGCGCAGGCCTGGGGCCGCTTCATGGCGGTGCCGGTCGGTGTTGCCTGGGCGGCGGCCGCGGTCCTGCTGGCGCTGATCATGGTCCAGTCGTTTGTTCAGCCCGGCGGCAAGGGCAGGGATTTCGAGATTGCCGGGGCGGAAGGCGATCTGGCGAAAATGCCGTTCGCCCTGGTCAAGTTCAAGCCGGATGCAAGGATGTCGGATATTTCAGGCTTTCTGGGCAACAACGGGCTGAAGATCATCGGCGGACCGACCGCCGATGGCGTGTTCCGGCTTGGCATTCCCGCCGCCAAGGCGGCCGACTACACCAAGCAGCTCGGCCTTATTGCCGCCCAGCCCTTCACCGAGACTGTGATCGAGGGAAGGAAACCGGTTGATGGCGGCTGAGGCGGCGGTCATTCGATTTGCAATCCTGGCGGCGGCGATGACAATCGCCGCCGTGCCTGCGTCGGCGCAGACCAACGCCCCCAATCCCGACCCGGCGAAAATCGACTGCAGCGACGCGAGCAATGCGGCAAGCGCCGACTGCGCCAAGGATGGCCGCGACACAAAGAATGGGTCGGGCGCGGCGCAGCCCGGCGCTGTCTTCCTGCCGGCCCTGATCGTCGACCTGTTCCCCAATCCTGTTGCGCCCCCGGCACCGCTGCCGACGCCACGGCCGGACCCTGCGACGCCGCCTGCCAACAACCAGGCCGGCCCGCCGCCTGGCGGCCCCATCGTTTCGCCGACCGATCTCATCGCCGTTCAGCCGCCGCGCGCAGTGGCCGGCGATTTCGTGCCCGACGAGGTGCTGGTGACCGTCGACGGCGATGCCGGCGCGGTGCAGCAGATCGCCGCGTCCTTCGGCCTCCAGGTGCGCTCGCAGCGCCAGTCGCGGCTGCTTGGCACCACGCTGGTGCGGTTCGGCATTCCCGATGGCCGCCCCGTCGGTGTCGTGCTGGCGCAATTGGCCGCAGACGGCCGCACCCAGCGGCGCGAACCCAACCATGTCTATTCGCTGCAGCAGGCCGCCGGCATCGTCAATTATGCCTTCGAGCGCATCGCGCTCGATTCCAAACAGGCGAGCGGCGAAAACGTCCGCATCGCGGTGATCGACACCGGCATCGACGACAGCAATCCGGCGCTCTCAGGCGTTATCGCCGGGCAGTTCGACGCCATGCCCGACGTGCCTATCGAAAAACGCGATCACGGCACTTCGGTCGACGGGCTGATCGCCGGCGTCGGCGCGCTCGAGGGCATGGCGCCCGGCGCCAGGATCTATCACGCCCGCGCCTTCGAGGGCGGCAAGTCGACCATGGACGTCATCCTGTCGGCGCTCGACTGGGCGGCGAGCCAGGACGTTCGCATCATCAACATGAGCTTCGTCGGGCCGAAGAACGACCTGCTCGGCGTCGCCTGCCGCAATGCGCGGGCGCTCGGCATCGTGCTGGTCGCCGCCGCCGGCAACAACGGGCCGAAGGCGCCCTATGGCTACCCGGCGGCCTTCGACGGCGTCATCGCGGTGACCGCCACCGATGCGAAGGACGGGCTGATGCCGCAAGCCAATCGCGGCGCCTATGTGTTCATCTCGGCGCCTGGTGTCGACATGGTGGCGCCGAGCGGCGCCGGCTCGGACGTGGTCACCGGCACCTCGTTCGCGGCGGCGATCGTGACCGGAGCCATTGCCAATCTCATCCATGCCGCACCCGACCGCTCGGCCGACGGCATCGTGAAGGCGCTGGCGGCTACGGCCAGGGATCTCGGTCCCAAGGGGCGCGACAATGATTTCGGCTACGGCCTGCTCGACATCAAGGCCGCCGAGGCGGCGAAGGAGTAGTCCGCGACGGCTCAAGTCGCGGTTTGGGACGCGCCAGAAAATAGAATGCGGCGATGTGCGTGATCATCAGCAGCGGCACGTAGATGACCGGGATCGCGTAAGTGGCGCCCAATTCCCCCGCGCGAGCGGGAAGGTCGATCTGGACGGCATGGTAATAGTCGACGATGAGGTCGACTATCCCGACGAGATTGAAGGCGACGACGAACGCCCAGAACAGCTGAGGTATCCTCACCGTGAGCAGCGCCAGCATGGCCAGCACCCCGGTTGCGAAGTCGCCATAGGCGGCGAACACGGCGAAGCTGGCCGGCAGATCGGGGCTGACGACGCCCGGGACGAGGAAGACGAGCCCGAAGAAGCGGAAGCTGTGCAAGGTAGCAATAGCGCGTTGCGCCGCGACCCGGTCCATCGATCTCAGCCACGGCAGACCGTAGGCACTGAGGCAAAGCAGCCACGCGACATAGCCCAGAACGAGATGGGTTTGGAACAGGACTTCCGTGGACATTTGGTCTCCTCTCAACGATTGGTTCACGCAGCCTCAAACACCGCGGTCAGGACGCCGAGCCGGCCCTCCACGAGATTTCGTCCCAGGTTGCTCGCAAGCTCCGCGAAGTCAGGCCCCATCACCACGCCGAGATTTGGCGAAGGCGGCGGTCCCGAAACGCGGAGCTGTGCGAACCACGCCTTGGCAACCTCGGTGTCGTCTTGCCATGTCAGTATGCGGAAGCCGGCTGATTCGATCGCCTCGCGCGTCGCACCGATGGTCATGAGAAAGCTCGTCGCCGGCGTTCGCGCCCATGGGAGCGGGTAGTGTGGCTCGCCCGTGGCCGACACGAGGTCGAAGGTGGCAAACCTGCCGCCTGGCTTCAGCACGCGCCGAATCTCGCGATAGAGCTGCGCCCGGTCGGAGATGTTCATCGCCACATGCTGCAGCAGCACGATGTCGAAACGGCCATCATCGAATGGGAGCTCCAGTGCACTGGCGGTCTGGAACGACAGCTGTCCGCTCTGTCCCGTGCGGTCGGTCAGATAACGCGCGGCATCCACGAAAGGCTCGCTGATATCCACGCCAGTGACCCGGCAACCATAGGTCGCGGCCAGAAAACGCGCCGGCCCGCCGATGCCCGAGCCGACGTCCAGTACTGACATGCCGGCAGCGATCCCCGTCAATTGGGCAAGCTCGAAGGTGGCGGCAAGCCCACGGGTGTGAAATTGGTCAAGGGCGCCCAATTGCTGGGGCGTGAGAAGCTGATCACCCGGGCCAAGGGCAGCCAGCACCGTCTTCAGCCGCTCAGTCAGGCCGGTCGCGCGATAGTGGTCGCGCACCCCATCAAATTCATCGGTCATTGCAAGATGTCTCCTAGCTTCACCTCCTACCTAAGCCCGCTTCCATAATTCGACTATCCGCTGTAATCACAACAACCCATGAAGCAGAACTACACAGTCCGACACGGTGCGCTGGAGGGCGTCGAGGCGTTTCTGGCTGTCGCCAGGCACCGCAACTTCCGCCGCGCCGCAGCCGAACTCGGCGTGACACCGTCCGCCGTGAGCCAGGCGGTGCGCGCGCTGGAAGCGCGTATGGGCACGGCGCTGTTCGTGCGCACGACGCGCAGCGTCGGCTTGACCGAGCCTGGCCAGCGCTTCCTCGACCGTGCCGGCCCTGCCTTCCAGGAGCTCGTTGCGGCCGGCGAGGCCGTGCGCCACGCCAGCCAGCGGCCGACCGGGCTGCTGCGCCTGTCCGTACCCCGCGCCGTCGTGCCGTTGATCCTGGAGCCGATGATCGCGTCGTTCTGCCGAGCCTATCCCGAGATCGAGCTGGAGATAGCCGCGAGCGACGAGATGGTCGATCTGGCGACCGGCGGGTTCGATGCCGGCATCCGCCTTGGCCAGTTCATCGCGGTCGACATGGTGGCGGTACGGCTCACGCCGCCGTTCGCGTTCGTGGTCGTCGGCAGCCCTGACTATCTCGAGCGCCACGGCCGCCCCGAGCGTGTCGACGACTTGCGCCACCACGCCTGCTTGCGCTTGCGCCGTTCGAACGGCGCCATCGCGCCCTGGTCCTTCGTCGACGGCAACGAGGCGATCGAGGCGATGGTCTCAGGCCCGTTGATTGCGCACGACTATCCGACGTTGCTCGGTGCCGCCATGCAGGGCGTCGGGTTGGCGCAGACGCCTCGACCTGTCGCTGAAGGTGCGATCGCCGAAGGAAAACTCGAGCCGGTGCTGGACGGAGTTGCCGGCTCGACGCCGGGCGTCTTCCTCTATCATCCCGGCAGGCGCCAGGTCCTGCCGAAGCTGCGCGCCTTCATCGATCACCTCAAATCCGCGGCCTGAACAACAGCCGGCCAACCATCGTTCGGAGTTGTTCAGTCCCCTAAGGCAGGCGCGCCGGCGACCGAACCCCTGACCACAAGGTCGACGGGCCAGACCTCGCCACGAGCGCCCTCTTCCAGCCCTGAAATCCGTGCTGCCAGCCGCTCGGCGACACGCGCGCCGGCCAGACGGATCGACGAGCGCGTCGTCGACAGCGGCACTGAAAAATTCTCCGGCCTGAGCCAAGGGAAAACGTCGTCATGGGCGATCAGCGACATGTCGCCTGGAATGGTCAGGCCGAGATCGCGCACCGCGCGCACGACGCCCAGCGCCATGATCAGGCTGGAGCAGACAATCGCCGTCGGCGCATCGCCCGCCTCCAGCAAGCGCCTGGTGGCGCGATAGCCGTTCTCCTCGGTCATGACCACCGAGCAGACATAGCGTTCGCCCAATGCCAGCCCGCTCGCCGCCAGCGCCCGGCGAACGCCGCGCTCGCGATGGATGGCAAAGGTCTCGCGGTCGTCACCGTTGATCAGGGCCAGCCGCCGGTGGCCGAGCTGGATCAGCAGCCGCGACGCCTCGTGAAAGGCGCCTTCATTGTCGATGTCGGTGAAGGGATAGTCGAAATCGAAGCCTTCGCTGCGGCCATGGACGATGAAGGGAATGCCGAGCGTGTTGACCAGCGCCACGCGGCGGTCGGCGGGTCTCGGCGAGGAGATATAGACGGCGTCGACCTGCCGGTTGGCGACGATACGCCGGTAGGTCGTTTCCTGGTCGTCGGCGTCGGCCGGCGACAGCACCAGGTCCAATTCATGCGAGCGGGCATAGTCGCCGAGGCCGGACAGGAACTCGACGAAATGCGGATCGATGTCGACGGACGCACCGGTCGGCAGGACATAGCCGATCATGCCGGTCTTGCCGGTCGCCAGCCGGCGTGCGCTGGGGTTGGGACGATAGCCGTGGCGCTTGGCGGCGTCCATCACCCGCCGGCGCGTCTCTTCGTTGACCTCGGGATAGCCGTTCAAGGCACGACTTACCGTGGTCTGCGAAAGCGCCAGCATATGGGCGAGCTGCTTGAGGTTCACAGGAGGCCTCCGCGCCTCAAAGCGCTTTTAATTCGATTGGATCCGAGCGCCACGTGGGACGCAGCGATATGAAGACAAGCATAGGCGCGCTTTGGGTGAGTTTGAAACAAAAATTTGCTGCTGCACCGCCATAAATACATGCTGCAGCGCACTTTTTACGCGTCGAAAGCCCAAAATTAAATCGATTAGCCGCCCACCCTCTTGACTTCCGAGGGATTCAATGGCGAGATCAAAAAAGCCAAAGCGCTTTGGAAGACTCTTCGAAAGGTTGCGGTTCCTTTCTGACTGAGTCACAGTCCTGCGGCGTCGGCGGGCGGAATGGAGGTTCCGTCCGGTGTTTGTGGCCCACTGGGAGGAATACCGATGAAGAAAATGCTTTTGCTGGGTGCTGCGTTTGCCACGCTCGCCCTGAACGCGCCCGCGCATGCCGAACTGAAGTTCAAGCCGGGCGAGGATCCCCGCTTCAACTGGGCGAATTACGAAGAGCTCAAGAAAGTCGATCTCAAGGGTGAGACGCTGTCGATCTTCGGACCGTGGCGCGGTGAGGACGAAGGCCTGGTGCGCGGCGTTCTCGACTATTTCTCGGAAGCCACCGGCGTCGAGATCAAATACTCCTCCTCGGAGAACTATGAACAGCAGATCGTCATCGACACGCAGGCCGGCAGCCCGCCCAACATCGCAGTGCTGCCGCAGCCCGGCCTGATCCAGGACCTGGCATCGAAGGGCCTGCTGACGCCGCTCGGCGACGACACCGCCAAATGGGTCAAGGACAATTACGGCGCCGGCCAGTCATGGGTCGATCTCGGCACCTTCAAGGACAAGGACGGCAAGCCGGGCTTCTTCGCCTTCCCCTACAAGGCCGACGTGAAGTCGCTGGTCTGGTACTCGCCGGACAATTTCGAGGAAGCCGGCTACAAGGTACCGAAGACGCAGGAAGAACTCGCCGATCTCGAGAAGAAGATCATCGCCGATGGCGGCAAGCCGTGGTGCATCGGCCTCGGCTCCGGCGGCGCCACCGGCTGGCCGGCGACCGACTGGGTCGAAGACCTGATGCTGCGGACCCAGGCGCCTGACGTCTACGACAAATGGGTGAAGAACGAGATCCCGTTCAACGATCCCGCCGTGGTGAACGCCATCGACATCTTCGGCAAGATCGCGACCGACGACAAGATGGTCGACGGCGGCGCCAAGGCGGTTGCGGCGACCGATTTCCGCGACAGCCCGAAGGGCCTCTTCTCAGTGCCGCCGAAGTGCTACCTGCACCATCAGGCGTCGTTCATCCCGACCTTCTTCCCGGAAGGCACCAAGGTCGGCCAGGACGCGGACTTCTTCTACTTCCCGCCCTATGCCTCCAAGCCTGAACTGGGCACGCCCGTGCTCGGCGCCGGTACGCTGGCGATGATCACCAAGGACTCAAAGGCCGCGCGCGCCTTCATCGAATTCCTGAAGATGCCGCTCGCTCACGAGATCTGGATGGCCGAGGGCGGTTTCGTGACACCGTTCAAGGGCGTCAACAAGGCTGCCTATGCCAGCGACGCTTTGAGGAAGCAAGGCGAAATCCTCGCCAATGCCTCGACCTTCCGCTTCGACGGTTCCGACCTGATGCCCGGCAAGATCGGCGCCGGCGCCTTCTGGACCGGCATGATCGACCTGGTCGGCGGCAAGTCCGCGCAGGATGTCGCCACCGACATCCAGAAGAGTTGGGACGCGATCAAGTAGGCGGCTGTCAAGTAGCGGCCCGTCCGGCTCGGCGATCAAACGGCCGAGCCTGCCATTCTCGCACTGGATCCGGACCTGCCGGCCCGGATCCGACGGCGGCCCGTGCTGCAGCCTTTCGTCATGAGCGCATCGACATAAAGCGCGATCGGCATGCGAGCAGGTTTCCGCCGCCGAAGACGCTCCAACAACTGAATCGGCGCCTGGTCCCGTCACCAAGGTCATTCCTTGTCGGATCATGCGCAGGGAGAGGGACCCATGGCGGCTCAGATTTTCTCGGCCATATTCGTCATCATCGTCGGGGTCGGCGGTTGCGTCGCCTATTTCTGGGGCGCCAACAAGCTGGTCGACCTGATATTCCCGTCGCGCGGCGTCGCCGGCGCCGCTGCCATCGACAATCTGCGCCGGCAAGGGCTGGTCAGGCCGTGGCTGTTCGTCGGTCCGGCGATGATCATCCTGACCATCTACCTCATCTATCCGGTGGTCGAGACGCTGCGGTTGTCGTTCCTCGATCGCGGCGGCATAAACTTCGTCGGCCTCGCCAACTATGAATGGGCCTTCGGCGATCGCGAGTTCCGCAACTCGATCCTCAACAACATCGTCTGGCTGGCGGTGGTGCCGGCCGCCTGCACCTTCCTCGGGCTGATCATCGCCGTGCTCACCGACAAGATCTGGTGGGGCACGGTCGCCAAGAGCCTGATCTTCCTGCCTTTGGCGATCTCCTTCGTCGGCGCCAGCGTGATCTGGAAATTCATCTACGAGTACCGTGGCGAGGGCCAGACCCAGATCGGCCTGCTCAATGCCATCATCCAGCATTTCGGCGGCCAGCCGCAGGTCTGGATATCGTTGCCGTTCTGGAACAATTTCTTCCTGATGGTGATCCTGATCTGGATCCAGACCGGCTTTGCCATGGTCATCCTGTCTTCGGCCTTGCGCGGCATCCCGGAAGAGACGCTGGAAGCCGCCGTCATCGACGGCGCCAATCCGTTCCAGATATTCTGGAAGATCATGGTGCCGCAGATCTGGGGCACGATCGCCGTCGTCTGGACGACGATCACCATCCTGGTGCTCAAAGTGTTCGACATCGTGCTGACCATGACCAACGGCCAGTGGAACAGCCAGGTGCTGGCCAATCTGATGTTCGACTGGATGTTCCGTGGCGGCGGCGATTTCGGCCGCGGCGCCACCATCGCCATCATCATCATGATCGCGGTCATTCCGATCATGGTCTGGAACATCCGCCAGGCGAACAAAGAGACGGGAGGACATTGAGATGGCCGTTGCGACCGGAAATTCCTTCGCCAGCCGCTTCGGCGTCCATATTGCCGTCCTCATCTTCGTCGCCATCTGGACCATACCGACGCTCGGCATCCTGGTCTCGTCGCTGCGCGACAAGGACCAGATCATCGCCTCGGGCTGGTGGAATTCGTTCTCAAGTTCCACCCAGACGGAAGCCGGCCGGCTGCCGGCTGCCTCGATGCAAGTCGAAAAGGACGGCAAGTTCGTCCTTCAGGGCAACGTCTTCGGCAACAGCGCTGTCCGCAACATCAGCGCTTTCGGCGTCAAGTCGGCAGCACCGACGCAATACCCCGCCGGCACATCGGCCGATCTCGGCGACGGCGTCACCCTGCAGCTCAATGCCGACGGCAGTTTCATCATGCAGTCGCCCAAAGCCTTCGAAGGCGATCGCGGCCAGCGCATCTACTACGCTTCCTCGGCGCCGCCGAAATTCACCACCGACAACTACAAGACCGTGCTGTTTTCGGAAGGCATCGGACGGTCGTTCATGAACTCGCTGACCGTCACCATACCGGCGACCGTCATCCCGATCCTGATCGCCGCCTTTGCCGCCTACGCCCTAGCCTGGATGCGCTTTCCCGGCCGGGCGCTGCTGATCGCGGTCATCATCGGCCTGCTGGTGGTGCCGCTGCAGATGTCGCTGATCCCTCTGTTGAAGCTATACAACGGCGTCGGCGCTTTCTTCGGCATGCCGTCGAAAACCTATCTCGGCATCTGGCTGGCGCATACCGGCTTCGGCCTGCCCTTCGCCATCTACCTGCTGCGCAGCTACATTGCCGGCCTGCCACGCGAAATCATGGAATCGGCGCGTATCGACGGCGCCAGCGATTTCGAGATCTTCGTCAAGATCGTGCTGCCGCTGTCGTTCCCGGTGCTGGCCTCGTTTGCCATCTTCCAATTCCTGTGGGTATGGAACGATCTGCTGGTCGCGATGGTTTTCCTGGGTACGGAAGCAGACCAGATCGTGCTGACCGCCAAGCTCAATGCGCTGCTTGGCTCACGTGGCGGCGACTGGGAGATCCTGACGACATCGGCTTTCGTGACCATCATCGTGCCGCTGATCGTGTTCTTCTCGCTGCAGCGCTATTTTGTCCGCGGGCTGCTTGCCGGCTCGGTGAAAGGAGGCTGAGACCATGCAATCCGCTTTGAAGGCCAGTTCGAAGCCTGACCTCGCCGTCGATCGCGACTGGTGGCGAGGTGCGGTGATCTACCAGATCTATCCGCGCAGCTACCAGGACTCGAACGGCGACGGCATCGGCGACCTGAAGGGCATTATCGGCCGACTCCCCTACATCGCGGCTCTCGGCGCGGATGCCATCTGGATCTCGCCATTCTTCAAATCGCCGATGAAGGATTTCGGCTACGACGTCACCGATTACTGTGACGTCGATCCAATGTTCGGCACGCTGGCCGACTTCGACGCGCTGACCACCGAGGCACACAGGCTGGGCTTGAAGGTGATGATCGACGAGGTGCTGTCGCACACTGCCGACAACCACCCATGGTTCAAGGAAAGCCGGTCGAGCCGCACCAACCCGAAGGCGGACTGGTATGTCTGGGCGGACGCCAGGCCGGACGGCACGCCGCCCAACAACTGGCTGTCGATCTTCGGCGGCTCGGCGTGGCAATGGGACACCAGCCGTCAGCAATATTACCTGCACAACTTCCTGGCCGAGCAGCCCGATCTTAATTTCCACAACCACGAAGTCCAGGACGCGTTGCTCGACGTCACCCGCTTCTGGCTGGAGCGCGGCGTCGACGGCTTCCGCCTCGACACCATCAATTTCTACTTCCACAGCCAGGGCCTGGAAAACAATCCGCCGCTGCCGCCCGAGCAGCGCAACGACCAGACCGCACCCGCGGTCAATCCCTACAACTACCAGGACCATCTCTACGACAAGAGCCGTCCGGAAAACCTCGGCTTCCTCGAACGCTTCCGCGCCTTGCTCGATGAATATCCGGCTACCGCCGCAGTCGGCGAAGTCGGCGATTCGCAGCGTGGGCTGGAAGTGGTGGCGGCCTATACGGCCGGCGGCAAGCGCGTCCACATGTGCTACTCGTTCGACTTCCTGGCGCCGGAGAAAATCAGTGCAGCCAAGGTCCGCTCTGTGCTGGAATCGTTCGGCAAGGTTGCCAGCGACGGTTGGTCGTGCTGGGCCTTTTCCAACCATGACGTGATGCGCCCGGCCTCGCGCTGGGCGGCAGGCGAAACCGACCCGACCGCGTATCTCAAGGTCATCTCAGCGCTGCTGATGTCGCTGCGTGGCTCGGTCTGCATCTACCAGGGCGAGGAGCTTGGGCTCGGTGAGGCCGACCTCCGCTTCGAAGATTTGCAGGACCCCTACGGCATTCGCTTCTGGCCGGAATTCAAGGGCCGCGACGGCTGCCGCACACCGATGGTGTGGGACGGCAGTGCCAGGAATGGCGGCTTCTCCTCGGCCAAGCCATGGCTGCCGGTGCCGGCCAAGCACCTGTCGCAAGCGGTCAATGTCCAGCAGGGCGACGAGAGCTCGCTGCTTGAGCACTACCGGCGCTTTCTCACCTTCCGCCGCGCCCATCCGGCGCTGGCCAAGGGCGACATCACATTCATCGAAAGTGAGGGCGATACGGTCGCCTTCACACGCCGAGCGGGCAATGAGCAGGTCGTCTGCGTCTTCAATCTGGGAGCCAGGCCAACCAAGATTGACCTTGGCAACCGATCGCTGCACCCTTTGCCGGGACACGGATTTTCGGGGCAGGCGAGCAGTGGCTCCATACAGCTCGACGGCTACGGCGCCTGGTTCGGGCGCATCGACTGAATTTCAGATCACTTGAATTTCAAATCACTGGGAGGAAACCAATGGCCGATGTCACGCTAAGACAAGTGAAGAAGTCCTACGGCAATCTGAACATTCTCCACGGCATCGACCTCGATATCAAATCGGGCGAGTTCATCGTCTTTGTCGGCCCGTCGGGCTGCGGCAAGTCGACATTGCTGAGGTCGATCGCCGGGCTGGAGGAAATCACCTCCGGCGAACTCAAGATCGCCGGCGAGGTCGTCAACGACGTGCCGCCATCGAAGCGGGGCATCGCCATGGTGTTCCAGTCCTACGCGCTCTACCCGCACATGACCGTCTACGACAACATGGCGTTCTCGATGAAGATCGGCAAGGAGAACAAGGCCGAGATCGACCGCCGCGTGAAGCAGGCGGCGGAAATCCTGCAGTTGACCAAATATCTCGACCGCCTGCCCAAGGCGATGTCAGGTGGCCAGCGCCAGCGCGTCGCCATCGGCCGCGCCATCGTGCGCAATCCGAAAGTGTTCCTGTTCGACGAGCCGCTGTCGAACCTTGACGCGGCACTGCGGGTCGCCACCCGCATCGAGATCGCCAAGCTCAAGGAATCGATGCCCAACACGACCATGATCTACGTCACCCACGACCAGGTCGAGGCGATGACGCTGGCAGATCGCATCGTGGTGCTCAAGGAAGGTCATATCGAGCAGGTCGGCACGCCGATGGACCTCTACAAGAAGCCCGGCAACCTGTTCGTCGCCCAGTTCATCGGCTCGCCGGCCATGAACATTCTGCCGGCTACCATCGACAAGACCGGAAACCCGACCGTCGTCAGCCATGTCGGCGGGCGCAAGGCAAGCGTGCCGATCGCGACGCCGGCTTCGGCAAAGGGTGCTGCGGTGAGTTTCGGCGTGCGGCCGGAAGATCTGATCATCGCCAGCGGCACGGAGTATCTGTTCGAGGGGACGGTCGACTATGTCGAGCAACTCGGCGAGGTCCAGCTTGTCTATGTCGACATCGGCCGCGCCGACCTGCCCCTGGTGACCAAGCTGCCTGGCAATGTCGAGGTCAAACGCGGTGCGACGCTGCGGCTGAGCGCGGATGCGAACGACCTTCACGTCTTCGACGCGGACGGGCACTCCTTCTCGCTCCGTCAGCCGGAAGTAAAGGCGGCTTGAGACAGAACCAAGTCTCGACACGAAAAGAGCGGCGGGCCAGGCCCGCCGCTCTTTTTTGGAAATCAACTTCGGCTGTTAGCGATTGCCGAAGAGGTCGCGGTCGGCGCTCTGAGGGGCGGACTTCTCTACGTCACCCGACAAATTGAGCAGCTTGCCGACGAACCCACCGCTGTTGCGGATCGAGCCCGTCTGCGAGTTGTCAACCGAACCGACCGCAGGCTGGTTTGCGCCGTTCGAACCGTAGTTGTCGCTGGCGGCGAAAGCGCTGCCGGAGATCGCCAGGACGGCGGCAGCAGCAAGCATGATCTTCTTCATTTCAAGTCTCCTGAATTCTGGTTTTCGCCAGGACGGCGGCAGAGCCCGCCGCCCCTGGGAATCGGCTGTTAGTTGTTGCCGAAGAGGTTACGGTTGCTACCCTGGGCAGGCGTCTGAGCAGCCGGCTCCGACTTCTTGGTCGAAGCGGTGTACGAGCTGTCGACAGCAGCGGTGGCTGCCGGGGCATTCGAACCATAGTGGTCGCTGTTCGCGAAGGCGCTGCCGGAAATGGCCAGAAGGGCGGCGGCAGTGAGGATGATCTTTTTCATTTTTTGGTACTCCAGTATTTCTTATTTTTGCCGTCCGTCTAGCGGCGTGTCTTGGGAAGAAATCGCGTCGTTCGGACAGCCCCGATGTGGGAGAGCCATCCAGTCATTTCCAATCACGAAGTTGTTCCGCGTGGACCAAGAATCCACCACTTGAAATTGTGCCAGGGGTTTCCACACTCAATGTTTTTCTAGTTATATCAAATAGTTGTACAAAACAGGCACCCCGATCACCAACTGTGTCGGAGGCCCAGCGTTCACACGTCCTGCACGCACCGTCAACAGAAACGAACCGTTCGGTTCGATTTTAGAGGCTGCTAATAGTCACTTTTCGATACCGATAGCCTTCTTTGCTTCCCGACAAGCGGGCAGATTCGGCGATATTGCAGCCGGCTATGGTTGCCCAAGAGATAGGGCTTCCGCTCCGCGATCGCCGACCGGAACGTTTCTCAAACGTGTCGCGCCGCATGGATACGATGTCGTTTTCATGCCGATGGCGCGCCCGCGATCGTGATTAGATCATGCCATCTCAGGTGCCGCTTCGTGACGGCGAGGCGGAGAATTGGGAAGCCGGTCAGAATCCGGCGCTGCCCCCGCAACGGTGGTGGAGTTCAAGTCGCAACGGGAGACCACTGGGCAATCGCCTGGGAAGGTGTCGCGATGGTCCGCAAGGACAACTCCAGAGCCCGGAAACCAGCCCGAGATGTCTAGACTCGACTGATCGCGGTGGGCGGTCAAGAGGTGGATAGTGCATGTCCGGCGGATCGCCGGCCTGCGTCCAATCCTTCCTCCGTCACCACCAGTTCAGTCCTTAGAAACGAGGACAGGACATGGATGCTCGCAACGACATGCTGAGGCTCTTGAGTGGGCGCCGGCAAGGCTTTTCGCTGGAACAGCCCTTCTACACCGATCCAGATTATTTCAAGCTCGACATGGAGCTGATCTGGTATCGCGACTGGCTGTTCATCGGTCATGATTGCGAGTTGCCGAAGCCGGGCAGCTACATCACGGCGCAGATTGGCGACTATCCAGTCGTGCTTGTCCGCGACCAAAAGGGCAATATCAACGCCTTCCACAATTCCTGCCGCCATCGCGGCAGCCGCGTCTGCAATTCCGACAAGGGCACGGCGGCAAAGCTGGTCTGCCCCTATCACCAATGGACCTATGAGCTGGACGGAAGGCTGTTGTTTGCCAGGCAGATGGCCGACGGTTTCGACAAGAGCCAGTTCGGCTTGAAGCCAGTCGCCTGCGAAAGCGTCGGTGGCTACATTTTCATCTGCCTGGCCAAGGAGCCGGCGGATTTCGCACCGATGCGCGCGATGATCGAGCCCTACCTTTTGCCGCACCAGCTGCGCGAGGCCAAGGTGGCGTTCGAGTCGACCATTGTCGAGAAGGGCAACTGGAAGCTGGTCTGGGAAAACAACCGCGAGTGCTATCATTGCGCCGGCAATCATCCGGAGCTCTGCAAGACGTTTCCGGAGGCACCCACGGTGACCGGCGTGCAAGGCGCCGACAGCGACCCGGAAATGCTTGCGCACTGGGCGAAATGCGAAGCAGCCGGTCTGCCGAGCAAATTCCGCATCGACCCGGCCGGACAGTACCGCGCCACCCGCGCGCCGCTGCTGCGCGACGCCGTCAGCTACACGATGACGGGAAAGCGTGCAGTCAAGAAGAACCTGTCCGACAACGTCTCAACCGACCGCATCGGTTCCTTGCTGCTCTATCACTATCCGACGACCTGGAACCACATTCTGGGCGACCACGCCGTCACCTTCCGGGTGTTGCCGATCAGCGCCACGGAGACCGCGGTGACGACCAAATGGCTGGTTCACAAGGATGCGGTCGAGGGCGTCGATTACGATCTCGAAGAACTCACCCATGTCTGGACCGAGACCAACGATCAGGACCGCCGCATCGTCGAGGAAAACGCCTTCGGCATCCTGTCGCCCGCCTACGAGCCCGGCCCCTATTCGGAGCTGCATGAGGGCGGCGTCATCCAGTTCGTCGAGTGGTACGCGTCGTTCATAGGTCCGCGCCTTGCCGAAGGCGGCCGGCCGGCGCTGCGCAGCGTTGCCTAGTGCATGTCGCGCAAAAGTGCGCACCGGTTTTGAGACCTCGACAAGCACAGGGCAAGAGTGAGGACAAGAGGATGAATGCGATGACGGATCTCGGCCTCTATCGCCATCTCGACCAGATGACGCCCTGGAACGACAGGCTCCAGGTGCTGGAAGTGATCGGCGTCAGCGACGAAGCGCCTGATGTGAAGACCTTCACCTTCCGCTCCGACAACCAGACCTGGTTCCGCTACAAGCCGGGCCAGTTCGTGACGCTGGAACTGCCGACCGCCGAGGGACCGCTGATGCGCACCTATACGCTGTCGTCTTCGCCATCGCGGCCGTTCTCGATCGCAGTGACGATCAAGGCGCAAGCGGGCAGCATCGGCACACGCTGGATGTTCGACCATCTGACGCCCGGTTCGCACGTCAAGGCCTATGGGCCGACCGGCGACTTTTCGCTGCACAGCCACCCGGCGGCCAAGTACCTGTTCATTTCAGCCGGCTCTGGAGTGACGCCGATGATGTCGATGCTGCGCTGGCTGAACGACTGCGCGCCATGGACCGATGTCGGCTTCGTCAACTGCGCACGGCGCCCGGAAGAGATCATTTTCCGCAAGGAGCTCGAACTGCTCGGCAGCCGCATGCCGGGCCTGTCGCTCGGTTTCATGATCGAGGAGCGGTCCAGCCGCGAGGGCTGGTTCGGCCATATGGGCCGCATCGACGCGATCCGGCTGCCCTTGCTGGCGCCCGATTTCCGCGAGCGCGAAATCTTCTGCTGCGGCCCCGATCCCTTCATGCGCGCCGTGCGCGGCATGCTGGACGCCGCCGGCTTCGACATGACGAAATACCACCAGGAGAGCTTTGCCGCGCCTGTTGTGGAGGAGATCCCGGCACCGTTCACCTTGCCGGCGGAAGACGGCGCCGCGGTTGTCGTCGAAGCCGCGACGCCGATCCGGTTTTCGCTTTCGGATGTCGAGGCCGAATGCGTCGCCGGCCAGACCGTGCTGCAGACGGCCCGCGCCTCGGGCGTGCGGATTCCCGCCGCCTGCGAGTTCGGCCTTTGCGGAACCTGCAAGGTGAAGAAGATCGCGGGCGATGCCGAGATGAGCCACAATGGTGGCATCCTCGATCACGAAATCGACGACGGCTTTATCCTCGCCTGCTGCTCGAAGCCGCTTTCGGCGCTCGAAATCGAGGCGTGACCGGCGGGCGATGCCAGGCCTCAGAACGACGACTACGAGAAACGCCTCGAAAGGCCGTGTCGTTCAAACCCCGTAGCGCTCGGTGCGGATGATCTCCGCTGCGACGCCTGCATCGATCAGTGCTTGGGCGGCGGCCGAAACGAAGGCGTTGGAGCCGCAGACGAAGGCGATATCAGGCGGTCCGGGCAGGTGCGCCATGGATTGCACCATCATGGCAACGTCCACCCGCCGCGAATAATCGGCTGGACGGCGTGCGGCTTCGCGCGTCAGGGTCAGCACCAGGTCGAAGCCGTCCTTGCGATCGTCGAGGGCAACCAGTTCGTCACGAAAGATCACTTCGTCCCAGACCCGCGCTGAAAAGACCAGGGCGACGGGCACGCTCGAATTGCGCTTGGCGCGATGACGGACCATCGACATCAAAGGCACGACGCCCGAACCACCCCCGACCAGCAAGACCGGTCCGCCATCGTCATCGGGCCAGATGAAATGCCCGCCGAGCGGCCCGCGAAGTTCGACCTCGTCGCCAATTGCTGCGACGTCGTGGAAAAAGGGCGAGACCTCGCCATCGTCGAGTTTTTCGATCGCCAGTTCGATCACCCCGCCGTCTCCGGGCGCGGAGGCAATGGAATAGGAGCGGCGAGCCTGATAGCCGTCGGGCGCCGTCAGCCTGACGTCTACATGCTGACCGGCAAGATAGGTGAAAGGCCGCGATAGCTGGAAAAAGAAGCTGGTGACACGCGGCGTGCGCTTTTCGACACGGACGATCCTGACTGTCTGCCAGGGCGATTGTACTGCCGCTGCGTCGCTCATGGATCGTTCGTGTAGCGCTGCTCGCGCCAAGGGTCGCCATAGATGTGATAGCCGCGCAATTCCCAGAAACCCGGCTCATCGCGCTCGGTGAACTGCAGGCCGTTCAGCCATTTGGCCGATTTCCAGAAATAGAGATGCGGCACCAGCAGCCGCGCCGGGCCGCCATGGTCAGGCGTGATCGGCTTGCCTTCGTAAAGCAGAGCCACCATCGCCTTGCCGGCGGTGAGGTCCTTCGTCGGCACGTTGGTGGAATAGCCGTCGAAGGAATGCGCCAGCGTGAAGGCGGTCGGCGGCTCGATGCCGGCATCGGCGAGGATGTCGTCAACAAGCACGCCTTGCCATGGCGTGTCGAATTTTGTCCATGCGGTCACGCAATGGATGTCGCGCGTCATCTTGGTCAAGGGCAGCGCGTTGAACTCGGCCCAGTTCCATTTCTTGATCGGCCGCGGCCCGTGCTTCAGCGTGAACGACCAGTCCTCGGTGCGCACCCGCGGTGTCGGGCCGGCTGACAAGACCGGAAATCCCTGCTCGAGATATTGCCCGGGCGGGATGCGCGCATCGCCGTCGATCGGCGGGCGCCGTCCTGAAGAAAAACCTCGGGTGACCATCGCGGCAATCCCCCTGCATCAGACCACTATCGACCTTATGCAATGTTCTCGAAGATGCCGTGGCGGGCAACCAAAATCTTGATAGACAGGGATCGGCGGCCCGCGTCGCCGAGCCCGCCGATCGCTGCCTTCATGTCAGCGCCCCTGCGTCAGCCATTGGCAAACGGCACCGCGACATAGATCTGGCTGCCGTCGCGCTCGACCAGCAGAAGCACCGATTTGCGGCCGGACTTGCCGGCCTGGGCGATCGCCTGCGTCACTTGCCTGGCAGTTTTCACCGGCGCCTGATTGACGGCAACGATGATGTCGCCGGGCTGGATGCCCGAGGCCGAGGCCGGCTTGTCGGGATTGACGCTTGCGACCAGGGCGCCATGCTGATTGGCCGCCAGGTTCAACTCCTGGCGGACATCAGGGGTGATGTCCATCAGGCCAAGCCCGATTGCAGGGACGCGCGAGCCCTGCTCGGTACTCGGCGCGCCGGATTCGTCGGGCACGGATGCGGTCTTCACGTCGTCGCCGTTGCGCCCGACATCGACGGAAACATTCATGGCCTTGCCCTTGCGCCAGATATCCAGCGTCTCCCTGGCGCCCGGCGCGACATCGGCGACGGCCCGCGACAGGTCCTTGGGATCCTTCACATCCTGTCCGGCAAAGCTGGTGATGACGTCGCCGGTCTCGACGCCGGCCTTGGCAGCCGGCGAACCTTCATTGACCTGCGAAACCAGCGCGCCGCCAGGATGGTCGAGCCCGATGGCGCTGGCCACATCCGGCGTCACCGGCTGTATCTCGACACCGAGGTAGCCGTACTGGATGGAGCCGTCCTTCATCAGCTTGGCGACCACCTTCTGGGCCTGGTCGGACGGGATGGCGAAGCCGACGCCGACACTGCCGCCATTGGGTGAATAGATCGCCGTGTTGATGCCGACGACATTGCCGCGGACATCGACCAGCGGACCGCCGGAATTGCCGTGATTGATCGGCGCGTCGATCTGGATGAAGTCGTCGAACGGCCCGCTGTGCAGATCGCGGCCGCGCGCCGAGACAATGCCTGCGGTGACCGTGGTGCCGATGCCGAACGGATTGCCGATTGCCAGCACCTGGTCGCCGGTCATCAGCCTGTCGGAATCGCCCCATTTGACGGTCGGCAAGGGCTTGTCGGATTTGATCTTGAGCACGGCGAGATCGTTCTTGGCATCGCGGCCGACGAGCTTGGCGGGAAGCTCAGTGCCATCGTCGAGCGTTACCTTGATGGAAGAGGCGCCATCGACGACGTGATTGTTGGTGACGATGGTGCCATCGGCAGCGACGATGAAGCCCGAACCAAGCGCCTCGGCTCGCGGAGCCTGCTGCGGCGGGGTTTGTGGAGCGGGCATGCCCTGGTCGCCGAAGAACTGACGGAAATATTCGTCGAACGGCGAGTTGCCGAGAGGCATGCCGTCGTCCGTGCTTTCCGGCTGTGCCTTCATGACGGTGGTAACTGTCACCACCGCGGGCTTGTCGGCGGCCACGATGGGGGCGAACGAGCCGTTGGGTGCCGTGATGCCGGCGACAGGTGTCTGGGTTGTCGGAACGGCGTTGCTCGCACTTTGAGCGAAAGAGATGACAAAGGGAGATATGAGTAGCGCAGCGCCCAGCGAGGCCGCGACGCGATGTCTGCGAATGATATCTGACATGGTCGTTTGTCCGGGCGAGAGTTGATCCTGCGCTGTGGCCGCCTCTCTTGGAAACTGGCCATCCCGCGTGTCGAGGGTCGCGATTGCCCGTCTCGCCTTGCATGGCAGCCGACCGGATCGACAGCCCTGCATCTAGGGTGCGGATTGGCCCGATTTAGGGTTTTCGGGCGACCTTACGAAGATTTAATATCCAGACGGCGCCCGGTCACAATGTCGTGGGGTGAGCGGCCAGGCGGTCTTCCCAGCCCACTGGGGCATCAGTCCGCGCCGGTTCGCGCTAGATAGGCCGTTGCAATTTCGTGCATGCGTTTGCCGTCGAAGCTCGGCCCGTGGCCGCCATGGCCGATGCGGATCGGGATGTCGAGCAGGCGCTGCATCGTGCAGCGATAGGCTGTTCGATCGGAGTCCGGCAGGTCGTCGATCAGCGTGTCGTCGTAGATGGCGTCGCCACTGAAGAACAGGCCATCGGCCTCGTCGAGCAGCGCGATCGAATCCGGCGAATGCCCGGGCAGATGCAGCACGCGAAACTGACGATCGCCGAGATCGACCACGTCGCCCTCGTCAAGGGTCCGCGTCAATGGCGCTGATGGGATCCTGTAGTCGGCTGCCTTCCAGCCTGGTGCCGGCAGTTTCGAGACGGCACCTTCGAGGTCGTGGAACATGTAAGCATAGGTCGCGGCGTCATCCATGCTGTCGAACTGCGCCGCACTCATCCTTGGCCCGGCCCGCAACGGGAACTCGTGCAGCGAACCGACATGGTCGAGATGGATATGGGTGGCGACGACCAGCAACGGCTTGCCGTCGGACAACTCGATCTCCGGCGCCAGCGGACAGATGCCCATGCCGGTATCGACCAGCAGGTCGACATCGCGGCCGCGCAGATGCCAGATGTTGGCGCGCACGTAGTCATGCACGAACGGCTCGGTCAGCATCGTCGTCTTCTCGTCGACGATGCTCTTACTGAACCACCCCGGCATCAGGCGTGCGCCCGCATCACGTGTGAGCCTGTATCAGACGAACGGCTTCCCGACCTTGTATTTTTCCGGCACCAGCCGCTTGAGGTAGGCCATGCCGGCCTCGGACAATTGATTGACATCGGGCTTCATGAAATCGTCGGGCATATGGCGGGTCTTGCCGGCGACGTTCTTCAGCGGCACCTTCTTCAGCACCGTTTTGGCGCCGTCATATTGCAGCGCCACCGAGCCGCCGCCCTGTTCGGCGACGCTGACGGCGAAGGCGCCGGCATCGAATGCCTCCTGCGCGTCGACCGCGCTGATGGCGCCGATATAGCCGCGAGGCATGTAGCCGAGCGCATCGACGCGGGCCCGCTTGCCGGGCAGGCCTTCGGCCAGCGCGCGCTCGAGTGCGGCCGGCAGGTCACTGCCGGACAGCTTGACGTTGCCATGCGCGTCGCGCTCGAGCTTCTCCGGCGGTACCAGGCTTTCGACCAGCGCCTTGCCATCGGCGGTGCTGACACCTTCCGACACGGCGACGATACAGCGCTTGTGGCGGTCGAGCGTGGCGCGCACGTCGTCGATGAAGCCGGCCGCCGAGAAGGGCCGTTCCGGCACGTAGACGAGGTGTGGGCCGCTGTCGGGGTCGAGTTGCCAGGCCGCGGCCGCAGCAGTGAGGAAGCCGGCGTGCCGGCCCATCACGATGCCGACATAGATGCCGGGCAGAGCGCGGAAATCGAGGTCGACGGACAGGAAGGCGCCAGCCACGAACTCGGCCGCCGAGATGAAGCCCGGCGTGTGATCGTTCTCCTCGAGATCATTGTCGATGGTTTTCGGCGCATGGACGAAAGCGATCGTGCCGCCGGCGGCGTCGGTCAGGATCTGCTGCGTGCCGGACGTGTCGTTGCCGCCGATGTAGATGAAGGCGTCGGCGCCGGCCTTCTTCAGCCCGTTGAGGATGACCTCGCAATAGGCGGCGTCCGGCTTGTCGCGCGTCGAGCCAAGGGCCGCACTTGGCGTTCCGGCGATCAGCCGCAGCCGGTCCTCGGGGATGGCGGAGAGGTCGACATAGTTGCCGTCACGAATGCCGCGCACGCCGTGGATGGAGCCCAGCACCTTGGCACCGGGATGCCGCTTGCGGATCTCCAGCGTCGCCCCGACCACTGTCTGGTTGATGACGGCGGTCGGGCCGCCGCCTTGTGCGATAACGAAAGTTCCGGCCATTCCTGACGTCTCCCGAGCGATGAATTCGCAGGCACATTCGCCTGTCTTTCGCCATCGCGCAACGGGAGAACCAGAGCATGATCCCGAAAAGCACGCCCTGGGCTCAACCCGAGGGTGGGTGCCGGCTTTCGCCAGAGATCATGCTCGAACAATAAGGAGAAGCGGCCGCGCCGGCGGCCGGCAGGGTCACATGACGACGACCGGATTTTTCTTGGTGACGCGGCTGTAGAGGTCGATGATGTCCTGGTTGATCAGGCGCACGCAGCCCGACGACATCGCCTGGCCGATGCTCCACCATTCGGGCGAACCGTGGATGCGATAGCCGGTGTCCTTGCCGTCCTGATAGATATAGAGCGCCCGGGCGCCAAGCGGGTTGGTGAGGCCTCCGGGCTGGCCGGCCTGCCATTTCACCAGTTCCGGTTTGCGGGCGATCATTTCGGGCGGCGGCGTCCAGGTCGGCCATTCCCGGCCGTACTGGATGTTGGCGCGGCCAGACCAGCGGAAGCCGTCCTTACCAATGCCGACGCCGTAGCGGATGGCATCACCGCCCGGCTGGACGAGATAGAGCATGCGCTCCTGCAGATGGACGACGATGGTGCCGGGCGCCTCGCCGGTCGTGTCGACGACGATCTGGCGGCGGAACTCCGGCTTGACCTTCAGATAGGGCACTTCCGGCACGTTGAAGCCGCCATCGGTCAGCCCGGCATACATCAGGTCGGGGCTGGTGATGTGCTTGTCAACGCTGATGCTCGGCCGGATCGGCACTGAGTTGGTGACCGTGTCGTCGAGATCCAGCACCGGAAGACCGCCGCCCGAGGTCGAGCAGCCGGCAGCGCTGAGCAAAGCCAGCGCCCCTGCGCCGGACAGGATGGCGCGACGGGAAAGATGATGATCGGTTTCGATTGCGTCGCCGTTTCGCGGCGGCGTCAGACCTTGCGGCAACTCACGCATATACCCAAACCCTACGCTGTCGGCGGGAAGCACGGTCCGGCCGGATAGAACTCATCTTCATCATTCATGGTTGATAAAGCGTGAAGGCCTTGCATTGCCTGCGTTTGCGCGTCGCCTTGCTGGCGTTCGAGCCGCCGCCCGACCGTCGACCGAAGGGCTGCTGCACGAAAAGGCCTCCATCGGGTCATATTCCCGGCGCCGGCGCTTCCTACCCCAGCAGGCGGCTACCGAGGGGGATCCATGTGCAAGACCTTAAAAACCGACATCAAGCTTTTTGCCGCGGCCATTGCCGCAGCAGCAATCGTTCTCGGTGCCAATGTCCGCCTGGCCGATATCGTGAGCACGCTGAGCGGCGCGAACTGACACCGACCTGCCGTTGGCGAAATTAGGGAAATCGCCCTTTACATTCTCCCGTCGCCAAGGATTTATCCTCTTCTTTACGCTCAAAGGAGACGAGCATGTCCTTCGAAAACTGGGCCGCCTTCGCTGCCGCCTCGACGATCCTTCTCATCATTCCAGGTCCGACCATCCTTCTGGTCGTGTCCTACGCGCTGGGCCAAGGCTGGCGTACCGCTCTGCCGATGGCGGTCGGCGTGGCGCTCGGCGACTTCACCGCGATGACGCTGTCGATGCTGGGCATCGGCGCATTGCTGGCCGCTTCGGCGACCGTCTTCACCGTCCTGAAGCTGATCGGCGCCGGCTATCTGATCTATCTCGGCGTGAAACTGTTTCGCGCCGGCGGCGCGCTGAAAGCCGAACCGCGCACCGACGTGGTGTCCTCGGCCAAGATGATGGCGCATGCCTGGCTGGTCACCGCGCTTAACCCCAAAAGCATCACCTTCTTCGTCGCCTTCCTGCCGCAGTTCCTCGACCGGCATGCCGATTTCTGGACGCAGATGCTGATCTTCGAGACGACCTTCCTGGCGCTCGCCTTCGCCAATGCCTTCGGCTATGCGCTGATCGCGGCGCGCGCGCGCAACGTCGTGCGCAATCCCAAGGCGATCCGTATCTTCAACCGTACCGGCGGCACGCTGCTGGTCGGCGCCGGCATCGCCACGGTGGCGATGCGTTCGGGCAATTAGAAGCAATTCCAGGAAAAGTTGTCCGGAATTGCTCTCTCTTTTTGACCAAGGTCCCGAACGACAGTTTCGGGGCCTTTGTCAGCGTCACCATTTGACGCTGAAACCGAGATTGCCCTCGAGGATGCGGCGCTTGTCGCCACCGAGATTGGTGGTGTAGTCGCCGCTGGCGAAGATGCTGACCTTGTCCGTCACCTTGGCGACGACACCACCGCCGAATTCGAAGAAGGTTGATTTGCCCTCGGTCGAGATGTCGTTGGTGTCGAAATTGACATGGCTGGTGCCGCCGAAATCGTGCCAGATATTGGCATTAAGGTAGGGCTGCAACGCCATGCCGTTGACAGCGGTCTCGCCCTGCAGCCGCACGCCCAGCCTGCCGGTTACGTTGTCGTCGGGATCGAACGAAACCGACGAGGTCTTTGGTGTCGTCGAGCGACAGATGCTGCCAGGCCAGTTGCGCCTGCGGTTCAAGCGTCCAGCCTTGCGCCAGCGCAATGGGATAGCCACCCTCCAGCGAGGCGGTGACGCCGGTGCCGTCGATGTCGATGCCGACGTCGCGGGACGATGTTGCGTTGCCGCCGAAGAAGGTGGCCATGACGACGCCGTCCAGATACCAGCCGCCCTGGCCGATACGGGTCCAGTAGCCGCCGACACTTGTGCCGTCGAGATCCATGCTGCCGACGGACAGATTGTTCCATCCCAGCGCCTGGCCGCGCACGTCGCCCTTCATGCTGGCATAGGCAACGAACAGGCCAGCGCGGTCGATCTGGCCTGACGCGGTCTCGCGGCCGAACAGGTCGAAACCCGCCTGGAAGCCGAACAGGGTGCCGTCGAAGGATGGCGACACCGTTCCCGACCAGCCCATCTTGGTGTCTTGGCCGAAAACGCGGCCCCAGACCGGCGACAGCTCCGCATTCGACAACAGGCTCTGCTCGCCACGCCGTTCATGGAAGGTGCCGAGCGTCGTCATCGCCAGATGCTCGGCCACCGGCGGCAAGGCCGAATAGACCGGAACCTCGACACGATAGAGCGGGATCGCGGCGGCTTGCACCGCGCTCGCTCCAGGTGTCGGTGGCGCCGGCTGCGCAGGCGCCGGGCCAGGCAGCGTCGGCACTGGAAGCGCGGGGGCTGCCGTTGGCACCACGGGTGGGGGCGGTGGTGGGTCCGCCGGCGGCGCCGGTGGCGGCGGTGGCGGCGGCGTGGGTGCAGGATCGCTGGCCTGCACAGGCGGCGTCGGATCGACCGGCGGGGTGTTGATGTTGCCCTCGGTCGGCGGTGGCGTCGGGGGCAACTCCAAGGGTGGCGGTGGCGGCGGTTCGACGGCGGGCGGTTCGGGTTCCGGCGGCGGCGTGGGATCGACCCCAGGTTCGACCGCCGCTGGTGCCGGTGCCGGTGGGGTCGGCGTTGTCACCGTCGAGCGCAGATACCAGTTCTCTTCGCTGCCGGCGCTGACGCCGCCCTTGAACAGATAATATTCGAAGGCGCCGGCCGCGACCTGGGTATCGAGGGCAAAGGCGGTGGCGCCTGAGGTGGCGCCGTTGACGGCCTGGACGACCATAATGCCGTCCTGCGTGGTCTCCGCGCCGGCGCCGCCGAGATTGAATACCGCGATGCCGGTCGCGCCGGACGCCGTCCCGCCCGACAGCACCAGCCTGTCCGATACGGAGGAATCATCGCCAAGCTCGGTCTGGATGAGCAGCAGGCCACCCACGCCGGTGTAGTTGCCGGAGATCGTCAGACGATCGGTCGCGCCGGTGCCGCCGTTGGTCAGGTCAATGCGTCCGGCATTGGTGACCTGCGCCAACTGGCCCGCGGTAAAGGCCTGGATCGAGGCGTTGAAGCCGCCGCCGCCAAACAGGGTGCTCGACGCGTCGACGTTGAGCGCGCCGGTGCCGGTGCCGCTGTCGCCAAGCACCAGCTTGCCGTCCAGCGTCAGTTCGGTATCGTCGGTGGCGCCGATGCTTTCCCAGTTCTGGAGCCGGCTGATCCCATCCAGCTTGACGTTGTCGAGGGTCAGTGCGTCGGTGCCGAGGCCACCGCTTATTGCATCCGTGGCGCCGAGATTGGCGTTGGTGAGGTTGCCCAGCCTGGCGGTGTCGTTGTCGCCGCCGAGGTCGACGGTGCCGTAGATGATGCCGCCACCGTTCCAGACGAAGCTGTCGGCGCCAAAGCTCATCAGGACATCGCCGCCGACCGTGCCGCCGGTGACCGTGACGCTGTCATTGCCGCCGCTGACGCTGATGTTGCCGCCGATGATGCCGCCCGACAGGATAACCGTGTCCTGGTCGAAGCCGGTCACAAGATTGCGGTCGATGGTGCCGCCCGACATGTTGAAATAGTTCTTGTCGAGTTTCATGTTGACGCGGCCGATGCGGCCACCGGTCATGACAGCACGGTCACCATCGTCGAAGAAATCAACGATACGTCCACCCGTCATCGTGAAGGTGTCGAGGCCGTCGCCCTGGTTGAGCGAGCCGATCTGGCCGCCGCTCATGTTGAAGTCGTCGATGCCGGCGCCTTGCTGGACATTGCCGGCGACGGTGCCGGCGCCGACGGTGAAGAAATCAGTGCCGCCGCCCTGATCGACAGTGCCAGTGATGGTGCCGGACTGCATGTCGATGCGATCCGTGCCGACGCCAAAGGTGACATTGCCCGATATTTGCCCGGTGCCGCCGGCGGGAAAACTGAGCGTGTTGTCGCCGCCATTGTCGGTGAGGCTGCCGCCTGAATCCCCACTGTCGCAAGTGAAGGTGTCGTTTCCGGGGGTCGGCGCCAGCACGCACGCGGCGAAGGCTCCCGAATTGGGCAGCAACGCCAGCGCTATAGTTGCAAGAACTCTAATAAACCATGGATGAATGTGGCGCTGCCTTCGCCGTTGAAAAGCAATCGGGTCGCCCCGCCCTTCCAAACGGCTGTTCGGAAGCTTAATTTCAAAATGCTGCATCGCGCCCCCTCTCAGATCGCGATTTCAAGCCCTCCACCCGCGCCGCAATGAAGCCACAATTCGTTCGCTTTTACAAAGCCTAATCTGTGACTCGTGTTTGATAAACTGCAAAATCCACTAGAATAGTTCCGGCGCGGCGCGTGGTTGGCGAGTCTGTGGCCCATGCTTTAGGATCGCCTTGGGCCGAAGGTTCGACGCTCATCGCAAGCCGATCAAAGGACATTGCATGGCCATCAGGGACGCATTGGATCTAACACTTTCGGGCGCAACGGAGGCGGGGTTCACGCCCTACAGCCAGGCCGTGCGTGAACTGCTGTGCTTCATCGGCGATCCCGTCGCCTCCATCGACCGTGCCATATCGGCGGATCCCGGTTTCGTCATGGCGCATGTCTTCAAGGGCTATCTCTTCGGCCTCGCCACCGAGCGCGACGCGACGGCGGTAGCCAGGGCTTGCCACCAGGCGGCGCTGCCGCTCGCCGCGACGACGCGCGAAGAGGCGCATGTCTTGGCCCTCGGCCACCTCGCCAACGGGCGCTGGCACGACGCCGCCAGGATTCTCGAGGATATCGCCATCGAGACCCCGCTCGACGCGCTGGCGCTGCAGGTCGGGCACCAGATCGACTTCTTCACAGGCAATGCGCGCATGTTGCGTGACCGCATCGCCCGCGCTTTGCCGTCCTGGCGGAGCGATATGCCCGGTTATCATGGCATTCTCGGCATGCAGGCCTTCGGGCTGGAGGAAATGGGCGACTACACCAGGGCCGAAAAGCTTGGCCGCGCGGCGGTCGAGATCGAGCCGCGCGACGGCTGGGCGCAGCATGCGGTCGCGCATGTCATGGAAATGCAAAGCCGGCAAAGGGACGGCATCGCCTGGATGCGCGCCAATCCCGAGGCCTGGACAAGGGAGAGCTTCCTGCAGGTGCACAATTGGTGGCACCTGGCGCTGTTCCACTACGATCTCGGTGAGACCGACCAGGTGCTGGCGCTCTATGATGGACCGATCTATGGCACGCCATCGGCCATGGCGCTGAACATGGTCGATGCGTCGGCGATCCTGTGGCGGCTGCATCTCGGCGGCATCGATGTCGGTGACCGCTGGACGGCGCTCGCCGCCAATTGGCCCAAGGCCGGGGCCGGCGATTATGCCTTCAACGATGCGCATGCGATGATGGCCTTCGTTGGCGCCGGGCTCGACACCCCGGCGCGGACCTTGCTCGAGGCGCAGCGCGAGGCGATGGATGGCAGCGGCGACAACGTCGCCTTCACGCGGGATGTCGGCCATCCGCTGACGCTGGCAATCAAGGCATTCGGCGAGGCCAACTACACCGAGACCGTGCAGCTGATACGGCCGATCCGGGCGATCGCCAACCGCTTCGGCGGCAGCCACGCACAGCGCGACGTCATCGACCTGACGCTGATCGAAGCGGCATTGCGGGCCGGCGACGGCGCGCTCGCCAGGGCGCTCACGGCCGAGCGTTCGATGGCGCGGCCGGATAGTCCGCTTTCAGTGCTGCTTGCGCGGCGCGCCGCCGATTTGTCAGAGAATTGACCCGAAGCGGATCTTGTCTTAAAAACTGGCCAAGCCAGATTTTTTCGAGATCCGAAAAAATTAATGGCATGGGAGGAAATCATGTATCTCGGCCTCGATCTCGGGACATCGGGCGTCAAGGCGCTGCTGATCGATGCCGGGCAGACTGTCATCGGCTCCGGTCATGCATCGCTCGACGTATCGCGGCCGCATCCGGGCTGGTCGGAACAGGATCCGTCTCACTGGATACGCGCCTGCGAAGAAGCAATTGCCGAACTGAAGGCTTCCCACCCAAGCCAGCTCGCCGCGGTGAAGGGCATCGGCCTGTCGGGACAGATGCATGGCGCGACGTTGCTCGATTCCGCCGACGAGGTGCTGCGGCCCTGCATCCTGTGGAACGACACGCGCAGCCATGCCGAGGCGGCGGCGCTGGACGCGGACCCACGCTTTCGCCAGCTGACCGGCAACATCGTCTTTCCCGGCTTCACCGCGCCGAAACTTGCCTGGGTGAAGAACAACGAGCCCGCGGTCTTCGCCAAGGTCGCCAAAGTGCTGCTGCCCAAGGATTTCCTGCGGCTCTGGCTTTCAGGCGAACACATTTCGGAAATGTCGGATTCGGCCGGCACTTCCTGGCTCGATGTCGGCAGGCGGCACTGGAGTGCTGACCTGCTCGCGGCGACATCGCTCGACGAGAAGCAGATGCCGTCGCTGGTCGAGGGTACTGAGAAGGCCGGGGCATTGCGCAGCGAATTGGCTTCGAGATGGGGCATGCAGGCGGGCATACCGATTGCCGGCGGCGCCGGCGACAACGCGGCTTCGGCATGTGGCATGGGCACGGTCGGTCCAGGCCACGCCTTTGTCTCGCTCGGCACATCGGGTGTGCTGTTTGCCGCCAATGCTTCCTATCTGCCCAACCCGGCAAGCGCCGTCCACACCTTCTGCCATGCGCTGCCGAACACCTGGCATCAGATGGGCGTCATCCTGTCGGCGACCGATTCGCTGAACTGGCTGGCGGAGATCACGGGCAAAGGCGCAGGCGAACTGACCGCCGAACTCGGCGATACGCTGAAGGCGCCGAGCGGCGTGTCCTTCCTGCCCTATCTGTCGGGCGAGCGCACGCCCTACAATGATGCTGCCATCCGCGGCGCGTTCAGCGGACTGGCGCATGAATCGAGCCGCGCGGTGCTGACGCAGGCCGTGCTCGAGGGCGTTGCCTTTGCCTTCCGTGACAGCCTCGAAGCCTTGGCTACAGCCGGCACCACCTTGACGCGGGTGACGGCGATCGGCGGCGGTTCGCGCTCGCGCTATTGGCTGAAATCGATCGCAACCGCGCTTGGCCTGCCTGTCGACATTCCCGCCGATGGCGATTTCGGCGCCGCTTTCGGTGCGGCGCGGCTTGGCCTGATCGCTGCGACAGGTGCCGATCCGCTCAGCATCTGCACCGCACCCAGGACGGATGCCACGATCGAACCGGATGCGGCACTCGGCGGCGTCTATGCCGATGCCTATGAACGCTACCGGGCGCTGTACCCGGCGATTAAGGTCGCCACGGAGTGAGTGCGTTCTCGCCCACGCCGCGGCCCGTCAGGACGTTATTGCGCCGGCACCTTGTCGAGAAAGCCGGTGACGCTCTTCAGGCGGCCGTTCTCGATGACGCCGATATCGGTGCCTTCGATGACGGAAGGAGTGCCCTCCGGGCCGAGATTCCACGAAAAGCGGATCTTGTCGGCAAAACCGTCCGGCGTGCCCTTCAGCGAGAACCGGAAGCCGGCAAAGCGCTGCTGCACGCCGTCGATCAGCGCCGCGACACCCGCATGGCCGTCGCCCTGCATCAGCGGATCGCGATAGCTGACGTCCTCGGTGAAGGTCGCCTTGAGCAAGGCTGTCCGGCGGTCCGCGTCGCTTTCGTTCCAGGCGCTGATGTAGCCTTCGGCGATCTTGATGAGGTCGGTCATGGTCTGTCTCCTTCGTTTGACGGTTTTGACATGAGCCTTTTCGACCAGCGGAAGAACGAAACCAATTACGCCTGAGGTAATCAGCGCGAACTATTCGAGAGAGGACAAAGATCATGAGCAGCGGATTTTTCGGCGACATCAAACAGATCAAGTATGAAGGGCCGGATTCGACAAATCCGCTGGCCTACCGGTTCTACAATCCCGACGAGGTGGTGGCCGGCAAGCGGCTGGAAGACCATCTGCGCTTCGCCGTCGCCTACTGGCATTCCTTCGCCTGGCCCGGCGGCGACCCGTTCGGTGGCCAGACCTTCGACCGTCCGTGGTTCCCGAAAGCGGGTGGCGTCGACACGATGGAACTGGCGAAGCTCAAGGCCGATGTCGCCTTCGAAATGTTCTCGCTGCTCGGCGCGCCCTATTTCTGCTTCCACGACGCCGACGTGCGGCCGGAGGGCAAGGACTTTTCCGAAAGTGCTGCCCGCCTCGACGAGATCGCGGACTATTTCGCCACCAAGATGAAGCAGACCGGCGTCAAGCTCTTGTGGGGCACGGCGAACCTGTTCTCCAATCGCCGCTTCATGTCGGGCGCCGCCACCAATCCCGATCCGGATGTGTTTGCCTATGCGGCGGCGACGGTGAAAAGCTGCATCGACGTCACCAAGCGGCTGAAGGGCGAGAATTACGTGCTGTGGGGCGGCCGCGAGGGCTATGAGACACTGCTCAACACCGACCTTGCCCGCGAGCAGGAACAGGCCGGCCGCTTCCTCAGCCTGGTCGTCGACTACAAGCACAAGATAGGCTTCAAGGGCACGATCCTGATCGAGCCGAAGCCGCAGGAGCCGACCAAGCACCAGTACGACTATGATGTCGCGACGGTCTATGGCTTCCTCAAGCGCTTCGGGCTGGAGAAGGAGGTCAAGGTCAACATCGAGCAGGGCCACGCCATCCTGGCTGGCCATTCCTTCGAGCACGAGCTGGCGCTGGCCAATGCGCTCGGTATTTTCGGTTCGATCGACATGAACCGCAACGACTACCAGTCGGGCTGGGATACCGACCAGTTCCCCAACAACGTGCCGGAAATGGCGCTGGCCTATTACCAGGTCCTGCAGGCCGGCGGCTTCAAGACCGGCGGCACCAATTTCGACGCCAAGCTGCGGCGCCAGTCGCTCGACCCCCAGGATCTGCTGATCGGCCACATCGGCGGCATGGATTCGTGCGCGCGCGGCCTGAAAGCCGCGGCTCGCATGGTCGAGGACAAGGCGCTGTCGGCGCCGCTGGCAGAGCGCTACGCCGGCTGGAACACGGCCGAGGGTAAGGCGATGCTGTCGGGCAAGCGCACACTGGAAGAGATCGCCGAGCGCGTCGTCAAGAAGAAGATTGAGCCGCAGCCAAGGTCCGGCCGCCAGGAACTGCTGGAAAACATCGTCAACCGGTACGTGTGAAGCCTGATCTCTGGACCGACATCCACCACCTCTGGCTGAAAGCAGCCGTGGTCGCCTTCTGCTAGTCAGCCCATTTCGCGTGGGCCGCGAGAGATCGCACGGATCTTTGTTGGCCTGTGCGAGTTCAAAGTGCCGCGCCCGCCGAAAAGGCGACGCGGCGGCTGGCAGGAGGAGGAAATGGCAGAGGATCGAATCATCGTGCGCCGGGCGCAGGCAAGCGATATCCCGGCGCTGAAGCAGGTGCTGCAGGAAACATTCGAAGGCACCTGGCTGCCGAACATCACCGAGAAATCGGCGCAGCGCTACGTCGAATCGGATATTGGCGGGCGCTATGTCGACCAGAGCTGGCCGGAATTTGCCGTTGCCGAGATCGATGGCAACGTTGCCGGCCTGATCCATTGGCGCGCGGACTTCATCGAGGCCCTGCACGTCATGGCGTCGCGCCAAGGCCAAGGCGTTGGCCGTAAGCTGCTTTCCCATGCCGAACAGGCGATCGCTGCCGCCGGATTTGCGCAGGCGCGGCTGGAAACCGACACGTTCAACCTGCGCAGCCAGACGCTCTACAAAGCGGTCGGCTATGCCGAGAAAGATCGCTACCCCGACGACGAATGGGACAGTGGCTTCACCACCGTGCTGTTCGAGAAGCGGCTGTAGAAGTCTCCGACCTGGCCTAACCAGACGCAGGAACGGCTTTGCGCAAGGCTGGCTCCGACGGCACGGTTTGGCCCTTTCCCGCCCTTCAATGACCTCGCTCTTGCCTTCAAACTGCCGTCACGTATCTCGTATAAGACTGGCTCGTGGCGGGAAGGAAGAAGGAGGCGAACCGATATGCAGAACGAACGTGAAATCGACGCCCTGCTCTCACCTGGCGAGGCCGGATCGATCATCGACCGGCTGATGGCAATGCCGCATCCGAAAGACGGCACGCAGCGCACAAACGAATGGGATCGCGCGGTTGCAGCGCGACTTGAAACGGTGCTGGCCAAGAGCATGCGCTCGCGCATTGTCCACGAAAACCGCGATGTCGCTTGAAGGTCCCTGTGGTTTGACGAACGAAGCCTGTTTCGTCATCCTTCACCGATGGTACGCGCGGTGCTTCTGGACCTTTTGGGTGTCGTCTACAATGGCGACACCCCGATAGCGGGCGCTGTCTCGGCAATCGATCGCCTGCGCAATGCGGGCTTGCCGCTCCGCTTTGTCAGCAACACTACTCGCTCACCACACAAGGCAATCATCGCGCAACTTACGGCTTTCGGCGTCGAGGTTGGACAAGCGGAATTACTGACGCCAGCGCGTGCCGCCGTCGAATGGCTGCGCAGGCACGGCCTCACACCGCATCTGCTCGTCCATCCCAACCTGGAGCCTGAGTTTTCCGGACTGGACGGTGCAAATGGTCGGGCCGTCATCGTCGGAGATGCAGGCGAAGCCTTCGATCATGCCAGGCTCAACCGGGCGTTCCGCGAACTGGTGGCCGGCGCCGATTTTGTGGCGCTCGCCACCAATCGCACCTTCAAGGATGCAGACGGTCTGCTCAGCCTCGACACGGGCGCCTTCGTTGCCGCCCTCGAATTCGCCAGTGGCCGAAGCCCTGTCGTGCTCGGCAAGCCGTCACCGGATTTCTTTCTTTCGGCGCTTGCCAGTATGAACTGCTCGGCCGCCGATGCGGTCATGGTCGGCGACGATGCCGAGAGCGATGTCGCCGGCGCGCTGCGCGCCGGGCTTGGTGCGGCGCTGCTTGTGCGGACAGGCAAGTATCGCCCAAACGACGAAACACGTTTCAATCCGGCGCCCACGGCTGTTGTAGATGACCTCGCCGCCGCGACCGACTGGATACTCACCAACCGCGCCGTACTCTGACTGGCGCCTCGCCAAAAGCTCTCGAAAACGCTCTGGAAAACGCCGCGGCCGACGAAAATCCGGTCCGCCCGGCAATATCGGCCATCGCCACCCGGGTGTCGACCACCAGCCGGCGGGCCGCCCCCAGCCTAAGCCTGAGATAGTAGGCACCCGGCGTCTCGCCGATCGACTTGCGGAAAATGCTTTCCAGGGTTCGTGCCGTCACTCCGGCGCGTTTTGCCACCGCTTCTATAGTCAGCGGCTGGTCGACATGCGATTCCATCAATCGGATGGCTTGCGCCAGCCGTGGATCGTAGCCATCGAGCCGACCGAGCGAGACCAACGGCTGGGCATCGGTGGCCGCGCGTGCCTGGTCGTAGATAAAAACGCTGGCGACATCGAGCGCCACCGCCATGCCAAGGCGCGTGCGAATGAGATGCAGCATCAGGTCGAAGGTCGGCGACGCGCCGCCCGAGGTGAAGACCGGTCCGTCGATGACATAGCGGTCCGGGCGGACATCGACGCCGGGAAAGGCCGACGAAAAATCCTCCATGTCCTCCCAGTGGGTGGTGGCACTGCGCCCTTCCAGCAGGCCGGCGCGCGCCACCAGCCAGGTGCCGGCCTCGACGCCGCCGCAGGCCCGCGCTGCCCGTGCCGCCCGTCGCAAGCCTGAAAGCAGAGCCGACGTTGCGTAGTTCTGGGTGCCGAAGCCGGCGACGACGACAAGGACGTCGGTTGGATCGGCCGCGTCGAAGCGGCCACTGACCGCCACCGGCAGGCCGCACGTGGTGACTGGAGCCTCGCCAGTCACCGAGACCAGCTTGAAATCGAAGAGGGTCTCGCCGGAGATGCGGTTGGCGGCGCGCAAGGGATCGACAGCCGACGCGACGCACATGATCGACGAGCCGGAAAACACCAGCAGCGTCACCTTGAGCGGCAGGCGCTCGGCGCGAAAGATGTCAGGTTTTTCGCTTTTTATCATATGTCCTTCGTAAAAGGCAAAACAGTTTCCGGCAAGTCAGGCAATGTTGGTTGGTTCTTATGCATGTCGGTGTCCCAAGACCGGTTGCCACTTTTGGGCGGCATGCATGGTTGTTTCGATTGGGAGGAGAATTCGATGCCGCTCGCGATGAACCGTGAGGTCTTCATTACCTGTGCCGTGACCGGGTCCGGTGGCTCGCAGGACCGCAGCCCGCATGTGCCGCGCTCGCCCAAGCAGATCGCCGATTCGGCCATCGACGCGGCCAAGGCGGGTGCCGCGATCGTGCATTGCCATGTGCGCGACCCCGAAACAGGCAAACCTCGTCGCGACGTGCATCTCTACCGCGAAGTGACCGAGCGCATCCGCGCGGCAAACGTCGACGTCATCCTGAACCTGACCGCCGGCATGGGCGGCGACATGGTGTTCGGTTCGCCCGAAGCACCGCTGCCTTTGAATGAAAAAGGCACCGACATGGGCGGCGCCACCAACCGCATGGAACATGTGCGCCAGTGCCTGCCGGAAATCTGTACGCTCGACTGCGGCACCATGAATTTCGCCGAGGCCGACTATGTCATGACCAACACGCCCGGCATGCTGCGCGCCATGGGCGGCATGATGACGGCGCTCGGCGTCAAGCCGGAGATCGAGGCCTTCGACACCGGCCACCTGTGGTTCGCGAAGCAGTTGGTCGAAGAGAAAGTTCTCAACCCGGATGCCCTGGTGCAGCTCTGCATGGGCGTTCCGTGGGGTGCGCCTGACGACCTCAACACCTTCATGGCCATGGTCAACAATGTGCCGTCGACCTGGAACTGGTCGGCCTTTGCCATCGGCCGCAACCAGATGGCCTATGCAGCTGCAGCAGTGCTTGCCGGCGGCAATGTCCGCGTCGGGCTGGAAGACAATCTCTGGCTCGACAAGGGCGTGCTGGCAACCAATGCACAGCTGGTAGAGCGTGCCGCCAGCATCGTCACCAATCTGGGCGCCAGGATTCTCGGGCCCGAGGAAGTGCGCAAGAAGCTGAACCTGACCAAGCGGGCGCCGATAGCGGCATAACTCAATCGCTGGGAGGTCGGCATGACTACCGTCAAGTTCACGGCGATGAAGGATGGCGACAGGCAAGACTACGAGTTCCTAAACGCGCATGAGATCGACTATGCGGCGAAGACCGGCGAGCGGCTGCTCGACGCGCTGGTCCAGCTCGATGAAGGCCTGTCGGGCTACAAGATCACCCGGCTCGGCCATTCGCTGCAGGCGGCGACGCGCGCCTGGCGCGACGGCGCCGACACCGACTGGATCGCCTGCGCGCTGCTGCACGACATCGGCGACATCTACGCACCCTACAATCACGATGAATACGCCGCTTCGATCCTGAAACCCTTCGTGCGCGAGCAATGCACATGGGTAGTGGAGAAGCATGGCGACTTCCAGCGGCTCTACTATGCCCATCATCTTGGCGGCGACCGCCACGCCCGCGACCGCTTCGCCGGCCACGCCTATTTCGACGATTGCGATCAGTTTTGCGAACGCTGGGACCAGTCGAGTTTCGACCCCGACTATGAGACGCTGCCGATCGAATTCTTCCGACCGTTCGTGCTCGAAGTCTTTGCCCGCGAGGCCTATGACCCGTCCGTGATCCGCGCCGGCGAGCGCGTGCCTCTCCTCGATCCCGAAACTGCCACCAAGAGAACCGGAGCCTAAGCATGAGCATCATCAACAAGGCGGCCGCCATCGGCGGCGGTGTCATCGGCGCCGGCTGGGTGGCACGCCTGCTGCTCAACGGCATTGACGTTTCGATCTTCGATCCCGATCCGGAGGCGTCGCGCAAGGTCAGCGAAGTGATGAAGGGTGCGCGCCGCGCCTACAAGCAGATGGTGCCCGGGGGCCTGCCGAAAGAGGGCCGGCTGACCTTTGCCAAGACCATCGCCGAGGCGGTGGCCGACGCCGATTTCATCCAGGAAAGCGTGCCGGAACGGCTCGACCTCAAGCACCGCGTGCTGGCCGAGATCGATGCCCACGCACCAGCCAATGCCATTGTCGGTTCCTCCACCTCCGGCATCAAGCCGACCGACATGCAGGTGGCGATGAAGAAGCACCCTGAGCGGTTGGTCGTCGGCCATCCGTTCAACCCGGTCTATCTGCTGCCGCTGGTCGAGATCGTCGGTGGCGAGCAGACCTTTCCCGAAGCAATCGAAGTCGCCAAGGAGATCTACGCCTCGATCGGCATGAAACCTGTCGTCATCCGCAAGGAAATCGAAGCCTTCGTCGGCGACCGCCTGCTCGAAGCGGCATGGCGCGAGGCGCTGTGGCTGATCAAGGACGGCATCTGCACGGTCGAGGAACTCGACGACATCATGCGCTATGGCTTCGGCCTGCGCTGGGCGCAGATGGGCATGTTCCAGGTCTATCGCGTCGCCGGCGGCGAGGCCGGCATGCGCCACTTCATGGCGCAGTTCGGCCCGTGCCTGAAATGGCCGTGGACCAAGCTGATGGACGTGCCGGAGTTCAACGATGAGCTGGTCGACCTGATCGCAACGCAGTCGGACGACCAGGCGCATGGGCTGTCGATCCGCGAGCTGGAAAAGATCCGCGACGACAATCTGGTCGCGATCATGGACGCGCTGTCGAAGCAGAACAAAGGCAAGGGCTGGGGCGCCGGCGCCTTGCACAAGGACTATACCAAGCAGTTGGCCAAACTGGCGGCGAAGAAGCCGACCGCCTCCAAGGCGGCAGAGAAGGCCAAGGCAAACAAGCCGAAGAAGAAGACCGGCAAGAAGAAGGGCTGACCCCATGGATTTCGGGCTGTCGGAGGAACAGAAGCTCATCGTCGAGACGACGCGTGCCTTCGTCGAGAACGAGCTTTATCCGCATGAGCGCGAGGTCGAGCGCACCGGCGTGCTGCGCCGCGAACTGATCGAGGAGATCAAGGTCAAGGCGATAGAAGCCGGCCTGTACGCCGCCAACATGCCGGCGGATGTCGGTGGCGCCGGGCTCGATACGGTCACCTGGCTGCTTTATGAAAAGGAGCTCGGCCGCGCCAACTATGCGCTGCACTGGACCTGCGTGGCGCGCCCGTCCAACATCCTCTTGGCCGGCACGCCGGAGCAGCGCGAAAAATATCTGTTCCCTTGCATCCGTGGCGAGAAATGGGACTGCCTGGCGATGACCGAGCCGGGCGCCGGCTCCGATCTGCGCGGCATGAAGGCGACCGCGGTGCAGGATGGCGACGACTGGGTGCTGAACGGCACCAAGCACTTCATCAGCCATGCCGATCTCGCCGATTTCGCCATCGTCTTCATGGCCTCGGGCGAAGAGGATTCGCCGCGCGGCAAGCGCAAGAAGATCACCGCTTTCTTCGTCGACAAGGGCACCAAGGGTTTTGCCGTGCGCGACGGCTACCGCAACGTCTCGCATCGCGGCTACACCAACGCCATCCTCGAATTCGACGATTGCCGGCTTCCCGCAAGCCAGGTGCTCGGCGAAGTCCACAAGGGTTTTGACGTCGCCAATTCATGGCTCGGCGCCACCCGGCTCCAGGTCGGCGCCACCTGTCTCGGCCGCGCCGAGCGGGCGCTTGGCCATGCCGTCGAATATGCCGCCCAGCGCCAGCAGTTCGGCCAGCAGATCGGCAAGTTCCAGGGCGTGTCGTTCAAGCTTGCCGACATGGCGACGGAACTGAAAGCCGCCGACCTGATGGTGTTCGAAGCCGGCTGGAAGTACGATCAGGGCACCGTCACCGACCAGGACATGGCCATGGCCAAACTGAAGGCCACCGAAATGCTTGCCTTCGTCGCCGACGAAGCGATCCAGATCCATGGCGGCATGGGGCTGATGGACGACCTGCCGCTGGAGCGTATCTGGCGAGACGCGCGCGTCGAGCGTATCTGGGAAGGCACGTCCGAGATCCAGCGCCACATCATTTCACGGGCGCTGCTGCGCCCGTTTGGAGCCTGAGCATGATCGCGAAAAGTGGTATCCGGTTTTCTCGGACAAACGATCTCGTTTGTCCCGAGATCATGCTCCAACGAGAAAACCATCATGCATAAACTCGAACGTCTCCTGCGGCCGAAGTCGATCGCCGTCTTCGGCGGTGCGCAAGCTGCCGCCGTCGTCGCGCAATCGATCAAGATGGGCTTTGCCGGCGAGATCTGGCCGGTACACCCGACCAAGGACGAGGTGGCCGGCCGCAAGGCCTATCGTTCGGTGGCCGATCTGCCAGGCGCACCTGACGCCGCCTTTGTCGGTGTCAACCGCCACCTGACCATCGAGATGGTCAAGGCGCTGGCCGAACGCGGCGCCGGCGGCGCCGTCTGCTTTGCCGCAGGCTTCCTCGAAACCGAGGCCTATGACGACGACGGCGAGCGGCTGCAGGCCGAGCTGGTCTCGGCGGCGGGCCAGATGCCGATCATCGGGCCGAATTGCTATGGCCTGATCAATTATGCCGATGGCGCACTCCTGTGGCCCGACCAGCATGGCGGCATCAGGCTGGCCGAGGGCGGCAAGGGCGTCGCCATCATCACCCAGTCGTCCAACATCGCCATCAACATGACGATGCAGAAGCGCGGCCTGCCGATTGCCTTCCTGATGACGGCCGGCAACCAGGCGCAGACCGGCCTTTCCGAAATGGCGCTTGGCCTGATCGAGGATGAGCGGGTCACGTCGCTCGGCCTGCACATCGAAGCCTTCGATTCGGTGGCCGGCTTTGAACGGCTGGCGGCCCGGGCTCGCGAACTGAAGAAGCCGATCATCGCCATGAAGGTCGGACGTTCCGAACAGGCGCGGCAGGCGACAGTCTCGCACACCGCCTCGCTGGCCGGCTCGGACGCGGCCTCGGGCGCCTTCCTGAGGCGGCTCGGCATTGCCCGCGTCGATTCCATCCCCGCCTTTATCGAGGCGCTGAAGCTGCTGCACGTCACCGGTCCGCTGCCCGGTTATCGTCTGTCGTCGATGAGCTGCTCGGGCGGCGAGGCATCCGTCATGGCCGACAGTGCCGAGGGCCGCTGGGTCAATTTCCCTGAGCTGACCGGTTCGCACCGCGCTCATGTCAAATCGACGCTCGGGCCGCTGGTGGCGGTGGCCAACCCACTCGACTACCACACCTTCATCTGGAACAACGAGCCGGCGATGACCGCCACCTTCACCGCCATGGTGTCGGGCGGTTTCGACCTCAACATGCTGGTGCTGGACTTTCCGCGCCCCGACCGCTGCTCGGACACTGACTGGTGGGCGACATTGCGCGCCTTCGAATCGGCGCTGAAGACCAACAAGGCGCAAGGCGCCATCGTCTCCTCGCTGCCGGAGAACCTGCCGGAGGAGTACACGGCCGGGCTGATGGCGCGCGGCATGGTGCCGTTGTTCGGTATTTCCGAGGCCATGGACGCCGCCCAGGCGGCAGCCTTCATCGGCTGGGCATGGCGCGAGCCACAGGCGCAGCCGATCGACACATCCGCCTCCGGCGCGCCCGGTGGCGACCACATCACGCCCGACGAGGCCGAGGCGAAATCGCGGCTGATCAAGGCCGGCCTGCCAGTGCCCAAGGGCGAACGCGCCGCCAATGCCGTCGAGGCGGTGATCTCGTCGATGGCACTCGGCTTTCCGGTGGCGCTGAAGGCGCTGGGCGTCACCCACAAGTCCGAAGTCGGTGCTGTCAGGCTCAACCTCAAGGACGCCGAATCGGTCAGCACGGCAGCGCATGACCTGCTGCCGCTCGGCACCGGCCTCTATGTCGAGCGCATGGTGCGCGACGGCGTCGCCGAACTGATCGTCGGCTTCACCCGCGACCCGATGTTCGGCGCTGTGATGACGCTGGGCACCGGCGGCGTGCTGGTCGAGCTGCTGCGCGACAGCGTCACGCTGATGCTGCCGGCAACCCGCGACGACATCGAGGCCGCGTTGCGCGGCCTCAAACTGTTCCCGCTGCTCGCAGGCTATCGTGGCCGGCCGAAGGCCGACGTCGCCGCGGCCATCGAGGCCATCTCGGGTATTGCCGCCTTCGTGCAACAGAATGCCGGCGAGATCGAGGAACTCGACATCAACCCGCTGATCGTCTGCACGGAGGGCAAGGGCGCCTGGATCGCCGACGCGCTGCTGGTGCTGGGAGACAAGAAGAATGTCTGACGTCATTTCGACTCGCCGCGAAGGCACCATCCTCGAGGTCACGCTCGACCGCCCCAAGGCCAACGCCATCGACCTCAAGACCTCGCGGCTGATGGGCGAAACGTTCAAAGCATTCCGCGACGATCCGGAGTTGCGCGTCGCCATCGTCAAGACCGCCGGCGACAAGTTCTTCTGCGCCGGCTGGGACCTGAAGGCGGCTGCCGGCGGCGATGCGGTCGACGGCGACTATGGCGTCGGCGGATTTGCCGGACTGCAGGAACTGCGCGACCTCAACAAGCCGGTCATCGCCTGCGTCAACGGCATGGCGGTGGGCGGCGGCTTCGAGCTGGCGCTATCGTGCGACCTCATCTACGCCTCCGATCATTCGTCTTTCGCGCTGCCCGAGATCCGCGCCGGGACGTTGGCTGACGCGGCGACGATCAAACTGCCGAAGCGCATCCCCTATCATGTCGCCATGGACCTTTTGCTCACCGGCCGCTGGATGGATGTCGCGGAGGCGCATCGCTGGGGCCTGGTCAACGAGGTGCTGCCCAAGGAGAAGCTCGAGGACCGCGTCTGGGAGATCGCCAGGCTGCTCGCCGGCGGCCCGCCACTGGTGTTTGCCGCGATCAAGGAGACGGCGCGGGTAGCCGAGGCGCTCACCTTCCAGGACGCGATGAACAAGGTGACGCGCCGCCAGTTGCCGACGGTCGATGCCCTCTATGGCTCCGAAGACAATATGGAGGGTTTTCGTGCTTTCGCCGAAAAGCGCGAGCCTGTGTGGAAGGGGAAGTAGTGGCGGCCCCATGGCCGACTACAAAGCCCCCATGACCGACTACAAAACCCTCATCGACGCCGAGACCTGGGCCTTCATCGAGCGGACCAATTCCTATTATCCGCCTGACACGATCGACTACACGATCGCGCAGCAGCGCGAGATCTATGACCGCATGTGCCGCGAATTCTTTGCCGGCTATCCCGAGGGTGTTGTGGTCGAGACCTCTGCCATTTCAACGCCCACCCATGATATCCCGATCCGCATCTACCGGAGCGCGTCGCAGGCAGCGGCGACGGTGCTTTACTTCCACGGCGGCGGCTTCATCCTCGGCGGGCTGGACAGCCATGACGATGTCTGCGCCGAGCTCTGCGCCCGCACCGGCTATGAGGTCGTTTCGGTCGACTACCGGCTGGCGCCGGAGCACCTGCATCCGGCGGCCTTCGACGACGTGATGAGCGCCTTCGAATGGGCCACCGCCAATCGCGAGCATCCGATCGTGCTTTGCGGCGACAGCGGGGGCGGCAATCTTGCCGCTGCCGTCAGCCATGCGACACGCGGCCATCCGCGCAAGCCGGTCGGCCAGGTGCTGATCTATCCCGGACTCGGCGGCGACCGCTCGCGCGGCTCTTATGTGACGCATGCCGAGGCACCGATGCTGACCATGCGCGATCTCGAGTTCTACAAGAACATCCGCACCGGCGGCGTGGATGGGACCGGTGACATCACGCTGTCGCCCCTCGCCGACGCCGACTTCGCCAATCTGCCGCCGACGGTGCTGATCACTGCCGAGTGCGACCCCCTGTCATCAGACGGCAAGGCCTATCGCGACCGCGTCGCCGCCGCCGGCGGACGGGCATATTGGTTCGAGGAACCTGGGCTGGTGCATGGCTATCTGCGAGCCCGGCACACGGTCGGCCGCGCCCGCGCCAGCTTTACGCGGATCGTCGATGCGGTAGCCGCTTTGGGAACGGGCGAATAGGTCCCGTGAGCGCCATCCATATGCGGCGTATATAATTCAGGCCAGATCCTGCTCTCGAATTCCTATGCGGCCAGCGACTATGTAGTTCACGGCCGCTCGACTGGCGGCCGGAACGACAGACTGGCTTCAAACATGAGATCACATTCAGTCTGGCTGACCTCGAGGGTCAGCCGCAGGGTGCCGACGGAATATTTTGTCCTGGCAAACATCAGAGAACAGGGCGCGATCATCGGCCGGCTCGCCGGCCATCCGATCGCCGATACGGTCGTCGATGCGAGCGGATCCCGATATCGCTATGTCGGCGTTGCAACGCGCGACGCCAATGGGCACTTCGATGTCGAAGCGCTGCGGGCTGGCGAATGGATCGTCCAACCGGGCCTGGTTTATGCCGCTGACGGCAAGGCCGCTCCGTCAAAACCGCTGCTGAGCAGGCGCGGCCGCGATCCGTCCTGATTGCATTGCGCTGAATCCGCCCTCGTTCAAAGTCACCATCGCCTCTCGAATTGCCGTCGCGGTTTCGGGACGGACAGCGGTCATTGGCAAGCGGACGTCCGGGCTCAGCCCCAGCGCCAGGTGCAGGGCGTATTTGACCGGCACCGGATTGCTCTCCAGCTCGAGGGCCGCGATGAGTGGCCGCAACCTATGATGGATGGCCCGAGCGGTATGGTGGTCGTCTTGCCGGCAGGCATCATGCATCTCGACGCACAGTCGAGGGACGACGTTGGAGACCACGGAGATCGTGCCACGCCCGCCCATAGTGTTGAAGCCGAACGACGTGGCGTCGTGACCGGACAGACAGATGAAGCGACGCCTCAGCACAGCGGGAAGCGAGGACAGGCGGTTCACATCGCCGGTGGCGTCCTTGATGCCGACGATGGTTGGAATCTGCGCCAGGCGCTCGACCGTCTCCAGCGACAGGTCGACACCCGTCCGGGCCGGGACATTGTAGACGATGATCGGTATCTTGACGTTGCTGGCGACGGCTTCGAAGTGGCGGAAAATCCCCTCCTGGCTCGGCCTGTTGTAGTAGGGCGTGACGATGAGGGCAGCGTCGGCCCCGAAAGCCTCGGCGGCTGTCGAAAGAGCAATCGTCGTCTCGGTGCTGTTCGTCCCGGTGCCGGCGATGATCGGCACCGTGCCCGCGGCAATTTTCACGCAGAGCGCGATGATGTCGAGGCGCTCCTCCCACGATAAGGTCGGGGACTCACCGGTGGTGCCGCACGGCACCAGCCCGTTGATCCCTTGTTCGATCTGCCAGCGCAGCAGCGTGGTCAGTTGCTTCAGGTCGACCTCGCCGTCGGTGAATGGCGTTACCAGCGCGGTCATCGCTCCGGTCAGGCGCGTTCGTGCTTGTTCGGGTGTCATGGGAATCAAATTCTCCTTGGTGATTGTTAGGGGACGCCGCCTGTTCACGGTGCGAAAGAAGCAAAGCCGAGAGCACCGCTGCTGCCAGATCGGTGTGGTCCGCTTCGACTTTGCCGGCGTTGCCCGGCGTCCCTGCAGGCGGGGTTTGAATGGTGCAAAACCATCGCTCGCCGATCCTGCTGAGCGACGAAACCGAGCGCTCCGGTTTCGACAGGGCGACGAGCAGGAGGACGGCGTCGAGTGTGGCGCCGGCCTCGACCAGGCCGGCAAACCGCCGGCCTTGCCGGGACGATCTGTCGAGCGACAGGCCGCGTGCGGCCTCCCACAGCTGGTGTTCGATCAGCCTGCCGACATGCGGGAGACGATCGAACAATCCGGCCAGATCGGCAGTGTTGGACGTGTCCATGGTCAGACCGTTCCGGAAAGGTGAAAGCAGCCGGAAACAGGATCAGTTGAACAGGGAAAGGCACACGCTTGCCGGGGCGAAGCGTATCGCGCCGGCCTGATGACCGCTTTCCATCGTGGCGAAACGAACAGCCGAGGTCCTGTCGGCGAAAACACCGCCGGTCATGCCTTCTTCGTCGCGCGCGATCCAGTGGCCTTCGCCATCGCGCCCAACCACGAAGCGGTGAAGGGCGTTTCCGTCAGGGGGGATATGAGAACGTTGCATGATAATCTTCTGCTTTGCGATCAGGAAACTTGAGCAGCGATGGTGGCCGCGACCAGCAAGCCGCCGGCGACCAGGAGCCACCATGTCGGAGTGAAGGGCGCGACCAGCCTGCCCGGCCGGCGATTGTTGTTGGCCGCCCGCCTGATTTGCTCGAGCTGCGACGCCGGCAGCGGACGATGGGTGGGCAGATAGAGCCCGTCCGAGAGGAACATCGAAGACTTCCTTCTTTCTTAACTGTCGCCACGAGGTGGCGACTGCCTGCAGCGGCTCAGGACCGGCTGCACTCAGAAAGATAAAAGCAACCGCATTTGTATTCGAGGCGGCCAAAAACTGAAAAATATAAAAAAGTCATATGTTTATCGCCTGGGCGTATGTGGCCCCCAAGCAGGAAATCGGACCGCGACTGCGCTGTTTCACGCCACCGCGGCGGCCGCGGCCCGGCCGGCACTGCGGCCGGAAAAGATGCAGCCGCCAAGGAATGTGCCTTCAAGCGCCGCATATCCATGAACGCCGCCGCCGCCGAAACCGGCGGCCTCGCCGATGGCATAGAGCCCCACCACCGGCTGGCCGTCGGCACCCAGCACGCGGCTGTCGAGATCGGTCTCCAGGCCGCCCAGCGTCTTGCGGGTCAGGATGTTGAGGCGGACCGCGATCAGCGGACCGTTTGCCGGGTCAAGCATCTTGTGCGGCTTGGCCGTGCGGATCAGTTTGTCGCCAAGGTAAGCACGCGCACCGCGCAACGCGGTGATCTGCATGTCCTTGGAGAACGGATTGTCGAGCTGCCGGTCGCGGGCGCGGATCTCGCGTTCGACCTTTGCGAGTTCGAGTAGCGGCTCGCCGCCGGCCAGCGCGTTCATGCGGGCGACCAGCGTCGACAGGTCGGCCTCGACGATGAAATCCTCGCCCTTTTCCATAAACGCCTTGACCGGGCCGGGAATGCCTGATGTGGCGCGGCCGAGAACCTGGCGCCAGCTCTTGCCGGTCAGGTCGGGATTCTGTTCGGAGCCCGACAGTGCGAACTCCTTCTGGATGATCTTCCTGGTCAGGATGAACCAGGAATAGTCGAAGCCGGTGCTCATGATGTGGCTGAGCGTGCCCAGCGTGTCGAAGCCGGGATAGAGCGGCACCGGCAGCCGCTTGCCTCTGGCATCGAGCCACAGGGATGACGGGCCGGGCAGGATGCGGATCGCATGATCGGTCCAGATCGGCGCCCAGTTCTTGATGCCCTCGACATAGTGCCACATGCGGTCGCGGTTGATGATGCTGCCGCCGGCCGTTTCGGTGATCGCCAGCATGCGGCCGTCAACATGGTCGGGCACGCCCGTGATCATGCGCTTGGGTGCCGCGCCCAACCGCTGCGGCCAGTTCTCCCGGACAAGCTGGTGGTTGGCGCCGATGCCGCCGGAGGCAACGATCACCGTTTGCGCATGAAGCTCGAAATCGCCTGATATGTCGCGCGAGCTCTTGTGGCCACGCTCGACGGCGCTTGGCTGCAGGATGTCGCCGCGCACGCCGTCGACGGTGGCACCCGTGCGGGTCAATTCGTTGACCCTGTGGCGGAATTTGAAGCGGATCAGCCCGCTTTTCTCGGCTTCGCGGACGCGCTGGACGAAGGGTTCAAGCACGCCGGGGCCGGTGCCCCAGGTGACGTGAAAGCGCGGCACCGAATTGCCGTGGCCGATGGCATTGCCACCGCCACGCTCGGCCCAACCGACGACGGGAAAGAATTTCAGGCCGCGCTGCATCAGCCATGAGCGCTTCTCGCCGGCGGCGAAGGCGACATAGGCTTCGGCCCATTTGCGCGGCCAGTGATCTTCCGGGCGGTCGAAAGCGGCGGTGCCCAGCCAGTCCTCGAGCGCCAGGTCATGGGAATCGCGGATGCGCATGCGCCGCTGCTCGGGCGAATCGACGAGGAAGAGCCCGCCAAACGACCAGAACGCCTGGCCGCCGAGCGACTGTTCCGGCTCCTGGTCGACGATGACGGTTTTCTTGCCGGCCTCGGCAAGCTCGGCGGCGGCGACCAGCCCGGCGAGGCCGGCGCCGACAATGATCACGTCCGCATCGTCAGCCATCTTTCCCCTCCCATCAGCCGGCTAAAGCAATTCCGGGAAAAGCCTGAAACGGTCTTCCGTCCGGAATTGCGTCGAACAAAGGGCTGGCTAGACGGCCTCCCAACCGTCCTTGCTACCGGCGCGGAAGATGGCGTCGATGACCTTCTGGTTGAGCACGGATTCTTCCAGCGTGAAGACTCGCTCCTTGCCGCCCTGTGCGGCCCGCGCGAAGGTCTCGACCTCCAGCCGGTACTGCTGGGTGCCGGGAAAGCGGAATACCTGCGCCTCGGTGTGGTTCTGGTTGTGCAGTTCGACGCGGTGATGGTCGTAGAGCCCGGCGTTGAAGGGCGAAAACACCTCGATGAAACCCTCCTCGCCATGGAACACCATGACCTGGCGCGCTGCCATCTGCGTCGACAGGTAGAAGGACAGCTCGAAGTCGCCGAAATCGGCGCGGATCGAGGAATAGATGTCGGTGCCGAATGTCTTGTCGCGCTCGATCGTCGCCTGGACGCGCAACGGCTCCTTGCCAGTGGAAAAGCGCGTCGAGACGGTGGGGTAGACGCCGATGTCGGGCAGCGCGCCGCCGCCGAGATCGAGCTTGTTGCGCATGTTGTTGGGATCGACATTGTAATAGGAGAAGGCGCCCTGGACGTGGCGCAGGCGGCCGACGGCGCCGCTGGCGATGAGATCGCGCACCTTGATCCATTGCGGGTGGTAGATGACCATGAAGGCCTCGCAGACCAGCACCTTCTTGGCATCGCGCAGCTTGATCAGCGGCAGAATGTCCTTGGCGTCGAGCGCCAACGGCTTTTCGACCAGCACGTGCTTGCCGGCCTCGATCGCCTTGGCCGCCCATTCGACGTGTTGGGAGGTCGGCAGCGGGATGTAGACGCCGTCGACCTCGCTGGAGGCGAGCAGGTCCTCATAGGAGCCGAAGGCATGGCGCGCGCCGAAGCGCTCTGCCAGTGCCTTGGCTTTCGATAAATCGCGGCTGGCAATCGCCGACAGAACGCCGTTCTCCGCGTCGACCATTGCCGGCAACAACTGCTCGCGGCCGATCTTGGCCGTCGACAACACACCCCATCGGAACATCAGGCTTCTCCATAGCGATTGCAGGCGACGAGGTTTGCCCGAAATCACAGGAAAAGCCAATGACCAGGGCTGCCTAGATTCAGCCCCGTTTGCCCGTCAGCGTCATGTCGAAGTCGACGATGTTGGAATAGATCGGCGTGCCGACATCCATGCCGTAGCGTGACCTGAGCACCTGGCCGGTGACATGGAATTTTATCGTGCCGGCCTTCAGACCGCCAAGCTCGGCCGTGAACTTTTCCGGGAATGTCTTGCCGCGCGCCGTCAGCCGGCCGCTGACGAGCGCCGTGGTGTCGCTGGTGCGGGTCACGCTGGTCGAGCGGAACTGGATCTCAGGGCTGTCGGCGGCGTCGAACACCGCGTCGGAGCGCAGGAAGGCATCGATGCGGCCCTGGCCGGTGCCGACGCTTTCGGGAAATATGGTGAAATTGACCTGCGAGCGGGCGACGTCGCTGTTGTCAATGCGGATCGAGCCTTTGAAGCGGCCGAAGGCGCCATCGAGGCCGCCACCACCAACCTTGCCGATGGAGAAGCGGATCGAGGAGTTGGCCGGGCTGATCGCGTAGCTGCCGGCGGCATCGCCAAGCGCTATTGCCGCTGAAGCCGGCATGGCAAGGCAAACGGCGACCGCCGCAAATCCGAGGATACGCGTGTACATTGAGGTGTTCCTTGTTGTAGGCAGCGCATTTCCTGCGCGCCCTCACCCAATGAACGAATGACCCGGCCGCTCTATTCCGGACTGTCCTCTGACGAAGGCGTGATCATGCGTGTGAGCACGCCATCCCTGAGTTGGAAATGATGACGCAGCGCCGCCGCGACATGCAGCACGACCAGGGCCATGCCGGCATAGGCGAGATACCAATGCGCTGACACCCAGAAGCTTTCGGCTGCATCGGATTCGGCCAGCGGCAGGTTCGGCATGAGGAAAAGATTGAACGGCAGGCTGGGGATCTCCAGCATCGACACCGACACCAGCGCCCAGCCGGACAAGGGCAGGGCCAGTTGAAACGTGTAGAGCGCAATGTGAGCGACCGGCGCGGCCCGCCTCTCCAAGGTTCCAACCGAGCGCGGCAGCGCCGGCGCCGCATTGCCGAAGCGCCAGGCGATGCGCAGGATCACCAGTCCGAGCAGCAGAAAGCCGAAGGATTTGTGCAGCTGGATCAGTTCGAAGGCAGTGCGCTGGCTGGTCAACCGCACCATGATGAAGCCGAGCCCGAACTGGCCGATGAAGATCAGCGCAATCAGCCAGTGAAGAATGATCGCACCCCAGCCATAGCTGTTGGTAATTGATGCCTGCATGGGACGTGAACGAATGCCGGGGCGACTTTCTTCCTTCGCTTCACCCTCCCCTTGCTCGCAGCGGCGATTGCGAGACGGGGGTGCGCCCTACGAGACTGCCACCCCGCTTCGTAAAAGCCGCCTTGCGGCATTTGCTGCGCGACCCTCCCACAAGGGGGCGGGTGAAGTTATCCGCTCACCTTGAAGAAATCGACGAAGGCGCGCAGCGCCGGCCGCATCTGGCGGCGGCTGGGATAGTAGACGAAGAACCCGTCGAAAGGCGGGCACCAGTCCTCCAGCACGCGGATCAGTCGGCCGTCGGCGAGCGGCGTGTCGACATATTCCTCGAAGACGAAGGCGAGCCCGGCGCCATCGACGGCCGCCCGGGCGATCAGATGGTCCTCGTCGAGGACAAGCGGTCCCTGCACGGCCATCTCGATCGCCTCGCCGCCCTTCTCGAACTCCCACCGGTAGAGAATGCCACTGGAGAAGCGGAAGCGGATGCAGCGATGATCGGCAAGGTCGCGCGGATGATGCGGTCTCGCCATGGCCGCGAAATAGGCTGGCGCGCCGACCACCGCGCCGCGAATGTCCGGCCCTATGCGCACGGCGATCATGTCGCGCTGCAGGCTCTCGCCGAGCCGCACGCCGGCATCGAAACCGCCCTCGACGACATCGGTGAAGCGGTCCTCGATGACGATCTCCAGCACGATATCGGGATAGGCCGCGGCAAAGGCGCCGAGCCGTGGCGTCAGCACCAGATGTGCTGCCGTGCGCGGCACGCTGAGCCGCAGATTCCCGGCCGGCCGGTCGCGCGACTCGACCGCCGTCTCCAGAGCCAGGTCGATCTCGGAAAGGGCCGGCCGCAGCCGCTCCAAGAGTTGCGCGCCTTCTTCCGTCGGCGCGACGCTACGGGTGCTGCGCGCCAGCAGCCGCACCCCGAGCCGCGCTTCCAGGCTGGACACCGCATGGCTGACCGCCGATGGCGCGATGGCCAATTCCCTGGCCGCGCCGCGAAAGCTGCCGCATTGGGCAACGGTTGCCAGCACGGCCAGTTGGGAGAGATGCGCTCGGTTCATTGATCTATTCTTTGGAACAGCCCGTGCAAATGAGAGACGATTATCGAACAGAAAGCAAGGCGCTATCTCCTCATGCATTGCTCGGCAAGGCGCTGAAGTCGGTGCGTGACAAGGTGACCATCGCCACCAAGTTCGGCTTCAAGATATTGGAGGAAGGCACCGGCATCGACCGCATGGCCGGCGTCGACAGCCGCCCCGAACATGTCAAGGCGGTGGCCGAGGCCTCGCTGAAGCGGTTGGGCACCGATGTCATCGACCTCTACTACCAGCACCGCGTCGACCCCAACGTGCCGATCGAGGATACGGTTGGCGCCATGGCCGAACTGGTGCGCGAGGGCAAGGTGCGCGCACTCGGCCTGTCGGAGGCCAGTGCCGCGACCATCCGCCGGGCGCATGCCGTGCATCCGATATCAGCCGTGCAGAGCGAATACTCGCTGTGGAGCCGTGACCCGGAAGACAAGGTGCTCGCTGTCTGCCGCGAACTTGGCATCGGCTTCGTCCCCTACAGCCCGCTCGGCCGTGGCCTTTTGACCGGCACGATCGCCAAGCCCGAAGCCTTGGGTGACGACGACTGGCGGCGTGGCCTGCCGCGCTTCCAAGTCGACGCCATGGCGGCCAATGCCGCAGTCATCGCCACGCTGAAGAAGATGGCGGCTGAAAAGGGCGTGACCTCGGCGCAGCTGGCGCTGGCCTGGGTGCTGCACCAGGGCGATTTCATCGTGCCGATCCCCGGCGCGCGAAAAATCCGCCATCTGGAGCAGAACACGGCGGCGGCCGGGATCGAGCTGAGCACGGCCGAGGTGCAAGCCATCGGCGACGCGCTGTCTCCCGACAAGGTTGTCGGCAAGCGCTACACCGAGGAGTTATTGGCGCTCGTGAATGGGTAAGAACTGATCATGCCGGATACTCGAAAGGGGCGCCTTCGGCGCCCTCTTTTTTTGAGCGCCGTGCGACGCAAAGGTTGTGAGACGTTGGCGCGAAACACCCCCCTCTGTCCTGC
>NZ_JBWJFQ010000051.1:0-5379 GCF_057784235.1 Mesorhizobium sp. CNPSo 4670
ATCGTAAGCTTGCAACAGCCGGTGAACCTGTGCGCGGCTCAATCGCAATAGCTCGGCCGCCTGGACGACGCTCAGCCGACGTTCACGGATCTTCTGGATAGCTTCAAGGCGATGAAGTTCGTTCTGCGACAAGGTAACGAGACAAGGCATGACGGTCTCCAACGAGCCCGGTCTGTCGCCAGGCTGAGGCCGCAAGCCTTCCTTTCCAGCTTCGAGTTGGCGAGAGCATGAGCTGTGAAAGTCGGGGACTGTCGCATCTCTAAATTGCTCAAGTGTCGCATCTCTATATAGCTGCTACACGCTAAAGTTGCATAATAGGAATTATGGAACTGCCGAATCCTATTTGAAATCAATGGCTTGTCGCCATACCGATAATATCCATTATGTAGAATGAGGTTATCCTCAACACTCTTGCTACCTCGGCCGCTCGATTGGCCGCGGCAGGTTGCGACTTTTTCATATGCCCCGATACACCGCTCATCTAGAGCTGCCACATGGATAACGCGGTCGCAACGGTCAGCGGTTCCGTCCGACACAGAACAAATAGCCGAGAAAAACGCTGGGTCCTGGCCGTTCGGGCCGCCGGAAATACGTGCGCGAGACGGGTTCAGCCCTACCAGACCGCACCAGGAGGCCGGGACGCGGATTGACCCGCCGCCGTCACCACCAGATGCTATCGGAGTGATGCCCGCAGCTACGGCCGCCGAAAGATCCTCCCGGACGACCCACCCGCGGAGCGCTCTAACAGGCTGTTGAAGAAGTCACGCGCGCTCGCAGACGAAGCCTGAATCGTCGGCATTGTGGATGTAGAAGTGGCCGACGAGGCGACCCGCGGTGCCGATCATCGCCCATCCGCGACCGCAAGCGGGATCGCTTTCGTCGTGACCCTCCCACGAGAATTCCGCGCAGGCCGAGCCGTCTCGCGCGCCGTAGCGGACATCAAGGAAGCCTTTGAGGGCGCCGAAGCCGATCTCGCCGTCCGCCGCGCCTTTGAACGTCAGATGCGCCTCTTCGACGAGATCGAGGAAATCGTTGTCCCAGACATCCATTTCGACGATACGCCAGCGACCGGCAAAGGCCTTGGCGATGGCTGGAACCTTGGCCATGTCAGCTGGTCCCCGCGATGAGCTTCGGCAGCCGCACCAGATTGTAGGCGGCGGCAGCGAAGGTGAAGCCCCATCCGACGCGGTCCCGGCCGCGGAACTTGGTTTGGCGCTGACCGGCGACCGTCTTGATCCAGCCGAACGCCTCTTCAATGCGCTTGCGAATACGCTGACTGACAGCATAGCCGCTATGCCGGGTGGTGCGCCCGTCGATGGCCGAACTACGGCCGCTGGTGTTCTGCGCCACATGCGGCGTCACCTTCATCGAACGCAGTTCGTTAACGAAGTCCTCCGCATCGTAGGCCTTGTCGGCACCGAGCGTGATCGCCTGCGGTCGGTCGGCGCGAGGCTCGACCATGTGCAGTGCCGCTACCCGCTCGGCATGCCCGTCGGCCAGTGTCAGGCAGGCTTCGACCAGCAGGCCGTGGCGGTTCTCCATCAGCCCATGTCCCATGAAGCACAGCTTGGCCTCCTTGCCTTTACCCTTGCGATAGAGCCTGGCGTCAGGATCGGTGGTCGAGCCATGTGTATCGTTCGACCGCTTCTGGCCACGGAAATCCGCTTCGGCGTTGCGCCCGTCGCCTTGAGCCGGCGGCTCGCCCGAGCCGTCTTTCGGCTTGACGCTCTTCATCGACGCCCAGGCCTCGATCAGCGTCCCGTCGACCGAGAAGTGATCCGTCGACAGAAGCCTCTTGACCTTGGGCTGCGCCAGCACCGCGCTCAGGAACTTTGCAGCGATGTCGCCCTCCAGCAACCGGTCGCGGTTCTTGGAGAACACAGAATGATCCCAGGCCGCATCGTCAACGCCAATCCCGACGAACCAGCGGAACAGAAGGTCGTATTCCAGCCGCTCCATCAACAGCCGCTCCGAGCGGATCGAATAGAACGCCTGCAACAGCATCGCCCGCAGCAGCTTCTCCGGCGGGATCGATGGCCGTCCGATCGGCGAATACATCGCCGCGAAGTCCCGCTCCAGCGCCGACAGCGCCTCGCTCACGATTAACCGGATCGCCCGCAACGGATGATTGCGCCGCACCCGCGCCTCAAGGTCAACATAGCTGAACAGTTCGCCAGTTCGATCGTCGCCGCCGCGCACTCGTCACCTCCGAATCCCTTCGGAACCAGTGAATCACCGCTGCGGTCCGGTGGCGAGTGCCTTTTTCAACAGCCTGCTAAATCCCATGGAATCCCAGTAACTCCGTTGAGAATGGATTCGGTCATTATGGTTGACCCAAGCTCCGGCGTCGTTGTTCTTCCGAGAGTGCGGAGCATGTCCACCTCTCTCAGAGATCGGTAACTACCTCTGGAGTAAGGCGGCGCGCGGAAGAGGCGGTTTAGGCCGGAAAAGAGAGGCACGTTTGAATCAAGCGCGCTTTTCCTCGGTCGAGATCGTCCAATCCCTAACGTTACTTTCTCCGCAACAAAAGCGTACCCAGCTTCGGCGCGGACGCATTCTGCTACGTCTCCCCAATCCGGCGCAGACATCAGCGTTCGTCAATTGGCGGTTTCCTGGCGAGGCCAAGCCTGGCGCGTTGGTCATCGGCGAAATTCTCGGCGGGACACTGTGTCCCGAACCGATGAACCGTGAGCTTGCCGCGCTCCATAATATGAACGGCCCATCCCCCTCCGCAACGCTTGACGCGCACGCCGTTTGGTTCGCCAGCCACCATCGCTGCCACTCATTTTTCTTCGCCCGGTATCGAGACTGGGAGTCGCCCCCTGGCACGGCGAAAAACACGGGACCTTACGTAACGTCAAGCACAGATTCTCTCTTGGCTGATGCCTTATGGATCTGACGGCGACGGGCGATTTGGGTGCGGAACGTCAGACCGCGCGGGACTTGTATCGATTTAGATCGGCAGATCTTGTATTTTAATGCAGCCTTAAGGATCCGCAGCTAATGTGAGTGAGAACGCGTATTCAGTTCGAGTAGCTCTGCAAAAAGCCCGCCGCTTTTGCCCTCAGGAGTGGCGGGTTTTTCGGCTTGAAATGATGGCGCGTCGGTACGGATTCGGCCACAGCATGCGCGGCAGATTCTCCTCCCCTTTCCGCCAAGGTTACGGTGCAGTCCTAGGGAAGCGCAGATCGAGGATGGAGCTGAACGCTCTTCCCGAAGGCCGCCGGGTCCTGCTGATACTGTTCGCCGCCCCTCCCCGTGAACACGCGCCTTGGCGCCCCGAGTTGGTCGGTGCAGTCGTTCCCGGTCTCGACCGGATCGTGGCTGAAGAACAGGAAAACACCTGCTGCTACGAGTGCGTTCGATTCTGCTGCTTCACCGGCGGCCAGCCCTGCTCTTAGAGACGGCAGCCACTGTGGAATTCTCCGAACGCTCGATGCCGAGCTCCGGCATAGAAGAGATCAAGAACAGCTTGGCAGCGTTTAGGATCGCTCGCTTTGCTACATCGAGCATGGATGTGCCAACAGCAGTCTGATTACCGGCGAGATGCATCGCTATTGACCTGAGCGCACGACGAGCATGGCAACGTTCTTGCTGGATCTTTTATTGCTTTCAGCGGCAACCGCCCCTATGTAGCCTCACTTCGCCGACTGTCCTTCAAGCCACCCGGAGAGTTTCATGACCGATGAAGCCGATAACACAACCGATGTCCTCATCGAGCTGACCGCCGATGTCGTCTCAGCCTATGTCTCCAACAATCCGGTCCCGGTCGGTGAACTCCCTGCCCTGATCGGCCAGGTGCACGCGGCTCTCAAAGGCACAGCCGGCGCCGGTGTTTCCGCAGAAGATCCCGAGGTTCGCAAGCCTCCCGTATCGATCAGGAAGTCGGTGACGCCGGACTATATCATCTGCCTTGAAGACGGCAAAAAATTCAAATCGCTCAAGCGCCATCTGTCGACCCACTATGGGCTGACGCCGGACGACTATCGCGCCAAATGGGGCCTGCCGGCGGATTATCCCATGGTCGCGCCGAACTACGCCGCTGCACGCTCGGCATTGGCCAAAACGATGGGGCTCGGCCGCAAACCGGCCGAACAGGAACAGCCAGCACCGGCGAAGCGGGCCCGCAAGAACGTCGCAGCTTGATTTCAGCAATCGAGCGTTGTTCTGGGGCGCAGCTGCCACTGGCATAATCTGCATCTGTTCGAAATATGAAAAGGCGGGGTGGTAGCCCCGCCTAGCCAGCTCTGCTCCCCAAGAATTCGCTCGGGCTTGCAGCATTCCGCTGATCAAGCCGGACTGGTCGAGCTCTGCGCTCGCCCCCCTTGTCACGCGGCGTTCAGACCTCCCGGGATCCATCGCGTTCGTGCGCTGTTGCCAGTAGGCGGGAGAAAATTCAGCCGGCTTTACTGAGGCTGCCAGCTGAGGACTTGCCGGTCCGGCGGCCCTGTTCTGGCCATCAGTGAGGGTCGAAAGAGACCCCGCTCGTTCAACGGGGGAAATGGGGGCAAAAACATCCTGACCGCCATCGCGTTAGGCGAAGCAAAAACGAGAAATTTGCAAGCTCGGTTTGACCGGCGGCTTTAACGCCTCATGGACCGTCCAGCACCCGCCCGTAGGGCTCACGCAGAGTTTCGGTTATGAATCGGGACGGCCTCACGGCCTGCCACATTGCAATGGTTACAAGGGAAAACCGACATGACGACAGGCTTTGCGGCCCCGATGCCATACTCGAGACGTCCGGGGGAAAGATGGCAAGAGTTACCAACCAGGGTTGTTTCGCTGGGGCAGACGGGGGACTGTAGACGGCGACGCTAGCGGCCGGTTCGAGACTCGCCGGTTCTGGACGAAGCTGGCCGTCGGCCTTCCCCGAGACAGGTCCACCCGGCCCAAGGGACGCGCAACTTTTCGTGGGAGCTGGTCCTATGCAAAAGCCGCACGTCCGCAGTAGATGTCCATCCGGCCGGACAGGCCAAGAGCCTCTGGGGAATCGACATTGCCGCTCCACCCGCCTTTGATCCGCCACCTCAAATCTCCTGACCTGTTTTGCAGCCTTGACCGCCTGCCGGCGCTTGGCAAACCAGTCAGTCAGCGCACATTTGTGGTCCTCAACCCATCGACGGGCGAAGCTCTGGCAGAGCTTCCCGACATGGGCACCGAGGAGACGCGCGCGGCGATCGCCAAAGCCCATGGCGCGCAGCCTGGATGGGCCGCATTGACAGCCCGTGAACGCAGCGACGTTCTGTGGCGCTGGCATCAGTTGATTATAGACCACGCCGATGACCTTGCCGCGATATTGACCGCGGAAATGGGCAAGCCCCTGCCCGAGGCCAAATCGGAAGTGGCGCATGCGGCTGCCTACCTGCAATGGTACGCCGA
>NZ_JBWJFQ010000052.1:0-4495 GCF_057784235.1 Mesorhizobium sp. CNPSo 4670
TCTCCCCATCGACGGAATACGGTGGCCGCGAAGCGGCAATGCCCTCAATACGGCCACTCACCCCGGCCCAGCGCCGCAACCGCCGCGATGATCCGCGCAAACGCTTCCGCCGCAGCCGGCACGGTGGTGCGGGCGCGCAGGAAGCTGTGCACGAGGCGGGGCTCCTCGTGCCAGAAAGCCTTGCCGCCGGCGGCGACAATGCGGTCGCGGTAGGTCTCGCCATCCGACGACAGCGGGTCGCATTCGGCTGATACGATCACCGTTGGCGGCAGGCCTGAGAAATCGCGGCCGCGCAAGGGCGAGAAGGTCGGATCGTCTGATGATTGCGCCTTGGTCGAGCGGACGTCGCGGTAGAAGGCGATGTCGTGCAGCGACAGCAGCGGCGCGTCGGCGTGCTCGATATAGGAGCGGGTGTTCTCGTCGCCGCCGAGCTCGGGATAGATCAGCACCTGGCCGATTGCGGCGTGGCGGCGCGTCGCCTGCGCCACCGCCGCGGCGAGGTTGCCGCCGGCGCTTTCGCCGCACAGCACGAGCGGCAGGCCGGTGGCCGCCGCCGCCCATTCGAAAGCTGTCACGGCATCGTCGAAGGCGGCGGGGTGGACATGCTCCGGCGCCAGCCGGTAGTCGACCGACAGCACGTCGAAGCCGGTGCCGGCGCAGATGTCGGCGCAGATGTCGTCATGGCTTTCGAGCCCGCCGAGGATGAAGCCGCCGCCATGAAAATAGACCACCATCGCCGGCGCCGCCCTGCCGGCAAGCTGGTAGCGGCGGACCGGGATATCGCGGCCGGCGGCGGCAATCAGGCCGTCGCTGGCCTTGACCCCCGGCGGGCGGCCCTGGTGGAAGGCCCGGCACATCCTGTCGTAGACCGCGCGCTGCTTGTCGACCGGCAGGCCGATGATCTCGGGCGGATACCAGGCGTTGACCGCGTCGATATAGGCCCACAAAGCCGGGTCGAGCCGGGTTTCGTATTTGCCGCGGCTGGTCATGTCCGTCTTTGCCGGCAAAGACACATCAAAGCTCGCTGTAAAGATCTGCCGCGTTTTCAAATGTGAAGCGCAGCGGCACCGAGCCCTCGACCCGCCAGGCGGTGACGCTTTCGCCAGCCAGCAGCCGGCAGGCGCCGTCGGTGTCGGTAACGGCGCCACCATAGAGCCGGTTGGCAAGGTTGAGGATGCCGGTCTGGTGCATGGCCGCGCTGCCGCTGCCGCAGGCATCCTTGACCAGCAACACCCGAAAGCCCTTGGCGACGGCATCCTTCACGGTGGCGTCGATGCAGGCCTCGGTCCAGACGCCGGCAACGACCAGCCATTCGATGCCGACCGATTTGAGGTCGCGGGCCGCCGGGCCGGTGCGGAAGGCGCTCGCCTCGGCCTTGACCAGCAGGGCCTCGCCCTTGGCGGGCGCGACCTCGTGGCAGATTTCGGTCAGCGGGTCGCTCTTGTCGGAAAAGGCCGACTTGCCATCGGCACCGAGCGGGTGAAACGGGCGATCCTGCTTGTCGAGATCGACGATGTAGGCCCAGTGGTAGAGCGGCACATGGTGTTGCCGCGCCGCCGCCTGCAGGCGCTGAACGTTGGCGAGGATGTCGCCATAGCCCTCGACCAGATAGCGCTGGTCCTGCCGGTGCTCTTCCTGCAGGTCGATGAAGACCGCGGCCACCGCGCCGCGCTTGAGGGAGATGGGGGTTTTCATGCTGCGCCTCCAAGAGGCGACACAGTCGTCCTCAGCGGGCTATCACCGTTGGGGGTTGGCCGAACCGTCCCCGACTTCGTCATCCACGGGCGGAGCGGGAGCGAAGCGGACGCGCAGACCGGAGGATCCATGCCGTGTCGTTGATCGACGGGTGCAGCGATGCAGATCAGCACCGTGGCAGCGCTCGGAAGTCGCGGCATGGCGGTGCCTTCGTCATCCACCGGCGGAGCGGGAGCAAAGCGGACGCGCAGACCCGAGTATCCATGCCGTGAAATCGGCCGAGGAATGCAGCGGAGCTGAACTTGGACCGTTGCGGCGCGCTTAGGTCGCGGCATGGATCCTAGGGTCTGCGCCGCGTCGCTGCGCTCCTTGCTCCGCCCTAGGATGACGAGGGATGTCAAACCTGCTTCTCCAAAAACTCATCCTCGTAGGGAAAACGCGACAGGAGTTCGGTGCCGGTGTCGGTGATCAGGATCTCGTCCTCCAGCTTGACGCCCTCGCGGCCGCCCTTCTCGCCGATATAGCTTTCCACGCTCACCACCATGCCTGGCACGATATGGCCGTCGCGGCCATAGGTCTCGTAGTCCATGGCGTGGGCAATGAATGGCGTTTCGCCATGCATGCCGACGCCGTGCATGACCGAAGTATAGCGCTGGTCGACGAAACGGTCGGGGATTTTCCAGGCCTTTTCAGCAATCTCGCGGAAGGCCATGCCGGGCTTGACGATCCCGATGTTGTGCTGAACCTGGTCGTGCGCCATGCGGTAGAGCGATTTCTGGTAGGGCGTCGGCTTGCCCGGCCCGCAGCGGAAGGTGCGGGAGAAGTCGGAATAATAGCCGTAGCAGCCGATGGTGTCGGTATCGAGCGCCAACAATTCGCCGGGCCGGATCTTGCGGCCGCTGGCCTCGTTGAACCACGGATTTGTGCGCTGGCCGGAGGTGAGAAGCCGGGTCTCGATGAACTCGCCGCCCTGGCGGATGACCTCGCCATACATGATGGCGAACAGGTCGTTTTCCGAAACGCCGGGCTTGATCGCCTCGCGCACCGCATAGACCGCGGCCTCGGCGCCGGCCATCGACACCTGCAGGCATTTCACTTCCTCGGGCGTCTTGACCGCGCGCACGGCGAGGATTTCGCCCTGGCAATCCCGGACCTCGCAGCCGCGCTTTTCGAGCGCGAGGGCCTGCAGATGGCTGCAGCGATCGAGGCCGAGCTTCATCGAGCCGCCGCCATGCTGTTTCAAAAGCTCGGCAATTTCGTCGGCGAAGGGACCGGCGGTCTCGTCGTCGCGGCCTGACACCGACGACCAGACCAGCTTGGACGGCCGCGCCTCGTCGATCGTGTCGAGCACCATCGAGACATGATAGCTCTGCGGGTATTCGAACAGCACGATCGGCCCGACGGTGGGGATGAAGAAATAGCGGGTCGAGTTGCGCAGGAAATAGCCGAACATGTTGCGCGAGCCGGTGGCGTAGCGCTGGTTGTAAGGGTCGAACAGCACGACGCCGCCATAGCCGGCCTCGCGCATCCAGCCGCGCAGTTTTGCGAGCCGGCCCTTGCGCAGGGCGTCGGCATCGATGAAGGACGGCTCGGTGTCGGACAGCCACATGCCGCCGGCCGGATCGGAGGCGGCCGGGTGGCGCATGCGATCCTTGAAGTCGACGTCCTCAGTGCTATCGGGGTCGAAAACGACGATGCTCATGGGTGTGCGGCCTTGGCTGGGTTGCAAGGGTTGACCATGGCGCATGAGCGGCGGAACGATTGTGCGGGAAACCGCGTGGGTTATGCGGGATGCCGCTGGCAGGTAGTGCGGGGCGCTGGCGGGTGGTGCGGGGCGCTGGCGGGACAGCACCCCCCTCTGTCCTGCCGGACATCTCCCCCGCAAGGGGGGAGATTGGCAGTTTTGGTGTCGCCGCTCACCTTGCAACATTCGAGATTGGCGAAACCGGAAGTGACATCCGATCTCCCCCCTTGCGGGGGAGATGTCCGGCAGGACAGAGGGGGGTGGGACGGAACTCGGCGTCGCGCACCTGGCGCCTCTAATGCCGCCGCGCCAGCTTCGGCGGATGCCCGTGCTCCTCGCGAAACGCCCGAGCAAAGCTCGACATCGAGGCGAAGCCGCAGGCCAGTGCCACGTCGCGCACGGCAAGCGTCGAATGCGCCAAAAGGTCGGCCGCGCGCTTCAGGCGCAGGCGCCGGTAATAACCATTGGGCGAGATGGCGAGTTCGGAGCGAAAGGAGCGTTCGAGTTTGTCGGACGACACGCCGAGCCTGGCGGTGAGCTCGGCCATGCCGAGGCGCTCCTCGACCGCGTCCTCCATGATGGCGATGGCCGACAGCACCAGCTCGTTCTGGACGCCAGTGCGCAGGCGCAGCGGCATCATCTTGCGGTCGATGCTGGAGCGCAGCTGGCTGTGCACGAACCATTCGGCGACGCCGGCGGCAAGCTCGGCGCCATAGTCGCGGGTGATGATTTCCAGCATCATGTCGAGGCTGCCGACGCCGCCGGCCGAAGTGAAACGCTTGCGGTCGATGACATAGAGGTCGCGCCTCAGCTCAATGTTGGGAAACGCCTCGGTGAAAGCGGCCTGGCTTGTCCAGTGCAAGGTGCAGGCATGGCCGTCGAGCAGGCCCGCGCGCGCCAGAAAGAACGCGGCGTCCGCCACCGCGCCGATATGAGCGCCGTTGCGCAGGCTTTTGCGAATCCAGGTCGCTGCGTCCTCGGCGACGAGGTGATCGGCATCGCCGCCCGAGCAGACGACGATGCGGTCGACCTTGGGTGCATCCTCGGCATAAAAGC
>NZ_JBWJFQ010000053.1:0-4381 GCF_057784235.1 Mesorhizobium sp. CNPSo 4670
AGATGGTCGTGCTCAGCACGGGTGTTGAGGACCAAAAGGCGACGCCGGCGCTTGTGGCCAGGTGCTTCAATCAGAACTTCATTGCGCACCTTGGCAATGTCGATCGCTACCAGCACCGCGGCGGCGGGTGTAGAATCTGAAGTGGTCATGGTCGGTCTCTCCGGAATGGGTTGTGACATTCACATTCTAGAGAAACTTTGACTGGCCATGGCCGCCTCGATGTGCGCGCCTGCAGCGAAAAGCTGCGCGCACCGCTGTCTCAGCTGCCGCCGCTCCTTCATTCCGTAGGTGCTACGGCACGGAGCTGACGTCGCGGGCGCCCCAAGGTCACCCGTAGGCGCGGCTCTGCTTTGAACCATCTGAGTTCTAGATGGACGTGATATTGATAATGTTCTTGTCAACTCATGTGCCTGACATAGGGTCAGCACTAGGCAACGCTGGGAGGAATAAACGGTCGCTGCTTGCCGAGGCTTGGAGGCCGATCGGGGTTGCCTAGCCCAATCCACCTCTCGAATGAGGATAAGAAGGTGATACAAGGGAGAACCGCATGAACAAGCTGATGACGATGATAGCAGCTGCAGCCTCACTCGCTGTTGCGTCTCTGGCTGCGTCACCTGAGGCCAGCGCCGGCGCCGTACTCGATAACGTACTTGCTACCAAAACGCTGAGAGTCGCAGCCGGGACGGACTGGGGGACGCTTTCATTCTTGAACGACAAGCATGAGCTCGATGGTTCCGACGTGGACGTGGCTAACGCCATCGCGGAATATCTGGGCGTGAAGGTTAAATTCATAACACCGGCCTGGGATATCATCACGTCAGGCAAGTGGGAGGACCGATGGGACATTGCTATGGGTGAAATGGCCCCAACTAAAGCCCGCGCCGAGAAACTTAGCTTCCCGGCTGTGTACGCCTACGGGGCGGTGGTCGCGGCCGTTCACAAGGATAGCAAAGCAACCAAGCCATCCGATCTCGACGGTAGGGTGATCGGCGTCACAGCAAGCACAGTGGCCGAGTCTTATGCCAATCACAGTTTAACGCAGGACTGGGTGGTCGGCGGTCAGGCGGGCGCTCAGCCAATAAAATTCCAATTCACGCCGGGCGAGATAAAGACCTATCAAACCGACATGGTCGCCCTTGACGACCTTCGGCTCGGCGATGGTGTTCGGCTCGATGCCATCCTAACTAACCGATCGGATCTACGCAATGCGATCAAAGCCGGCTATCCATTGAAAGAGCTTGACGAGCCACTATTCTTCTCGCCGTCGGCAGTTGCAGTTCTGCGCGGCGACAAGGAATTCGGCGACAAAATCGCCCAGGCCATCCAGAAGATGAGGGATGATGGCACCCTCTCCAAGATAATGATCAAGTGGTACGGAATAGATCGATCGGTCAAAGAATAAGTGGTGAATCACTAACGACCAAGGCTAGTCTTGGTCGCTTTTTTTAGAGGGTTGCTGATGCTCTATCAGGACACAGTCGAATCCGAGATCCTGGTCCACAAACCGTGGTTCATCGCTTCGGTATTCGCAGTCGTGCTCGCTGTGTTTTTGGCGGTCAACCTGACCGGCACGACTATGGGCGAACTCATGCGGCCGGTCATCGGCGATCCGCTGGAGAGCGGCCTTTACGGGCGCTTCGCGATCGCGTTTGTGATTGCGGTCGTGTTCTGCCTCAATCTCGTGATGATCGGTTTTGCGCCGCTGAAGGTTCAAATCGGCATCGTGTGGTTTGAGCTACTGATACTTTTTCTCGTTTTCGTGGAAGCGTTTAACTTAAATCTGCCCTTTATTTGGAAGAACCTGCCCTTCCTAATCACACAGGGTATAGTGACTACGCTCTATGTCTCGGCGATCTCGCTTGTATTCTCCTCGCTGATAGGGATTGTTGCCGCCGTTGCGAAACTTTCAAGCAACGGGTTCGCCTACGGCATAGCCAGTTTTTACACTTCTTTCTTCCGCGGTTTGCCGCTTCTGATGCAGATCTACCTGATCTATCTCGGCCTGCCGCAATTGGGCATTGTGATGGATGCCGTGCCATCAGGCATATTGGCGCTTTCGCTGTGCATCGGGGCCTATATGACTGAGATCTTCCGCGCCGGAATTCAAAGCATCGACCGCGGCCAATGGGAGGCATCCCGGTCATTAGGCTTCGGTTTTGGTCTCACCATGCGCCGGATTATATTGCCGCAGGCGCTTCCCGTCATCATTCCCCCAATGGGGAACTCGTTCATCTCGATGCTGAAGGACAGCTCGCTCGTGTCGGTGCTCGGCGTGTGGGAACTGACGTTTCTCGCTCGCACGCTTGGTCAGGCCACCTTCAATCACATGGAGATGCTGATTGCCGTTGCCATGATCTACTGGATCCTGTCCATCTGCCTTGAGCTGATCCAATCCAGGATCGAACGTTACTACGCTAGGAGCAAGGTGCGATGACCGTCAGCAGCGTGGTTCAAGTGAAGGGCGGTCCAAACGGGTATTCTAATGCGGCTGCTGATGTGGCGCGTCCTGAGTCGAGCTTGGATCGGAGGTCGTCGAGCCTAGGGCGGGGACCGGTGAGCGACACAGTTATCGAAGCCAAGAAGGTCTCGAAGTGGTACGGTGCCTTCAGAGCATTGACTGACATCAACCTCACCGTTCGCAAAGGCGAGCGCGTCGTTATCTGCGGTCCCTCCGGATCGGGAAAGTCGACGCTGATCCGCTGCTTCAATCGGCTTGAGGCGCACCAGGAGGGCGAGATCACCGTTAACGGGATCAGGTTGCATAGCAAAATGCGCGACGTCGCTGAAGTTCGCAAAAACGTCGGCATGGTGTTCCAGCACTTCAACCTCTTCCCGCACATGACGGTGCTGATGAACTGCATGGCCGCCCCGATATGGATTAAGGGTGTGCCCGAGGTCGAGGCAAGGAAGCTCGCGCTTAAGTTCCTTGAGCGCGTTCACATACCGGAGCAGGCGAACAAATATCCCGCTCAGCTCTCTGGAGGACAGCAACAGCGCGTCGCGATTGCCCGTTCCCTCTGCATGGAGCCCGCCGTCATGCTCTTCGATGAACCGACTTCGTCGCTCGATCCGGAGATGGTCGCTGAAGTGCTCGAGACAATGACCAGCCTCGCGCGCGACGGCATGACCATGGTCTGCGTCACCCACGAGATGGGCTTCGCGCGCTCCGTTGCGGACCGAGTGATCTTCATGGATGCAGGCCTCATCATTGAAGAAGGCAAGCCGCACGACTTTTTCACCAATCCACAGCATGAACGAACGAAGCTCTTCCTTAGCCAAATCTTGAAGCACTGAGATGATGTTGAACGATCTAGGTGAGTGCCAAGTAGTATCCAGCAAATGTAAGTCAAACGATATATCTATTTAGGCGGCATAGTGCTTGAGGAGACAACTATATGGCCGCAGGAGTGCTTCGATTTGAAGTATCAGAATACAAGAACCGCCTTGAAAAAGCTCGCGGTGCAATGGAGAAGGCGGAGATCGATCTGTTGGTCGTTACGGACCCTGCCAATATGGGATGGCTTACGGGTTACGACGGCAACGCCTTCTATGTGCCCCAATGCGTAGCTGTATCCAAGGATAAAGACCCGCTCTGGTTCGGTCGTGGTATGGACGCCAACGGGTGTCGCCGGACCACCTACCTAGGTGAAGAGCGAATAAGATCGTACGAAGACTATTACGTCCAGTCCGACACATTGCATCCTATGACCGTTCTTGGTCTGATAATCGATGAAGAGGGGCATGGCTCATCGACTATCGGTGTTGAGAAGGACAACTACTATTTCTCTGCCTTGTCGTTTGAAGTTCTTTCCGCGGCGCTGCCTAACGCAACATTCAAAAACGCTGACCGACTTATCAACTGGCAACGTATCGCCGAAAGTATCTTGACACTGAAGGCCAGGTTGAATTCCTCTTAAGTGTTCCACGCAAGTTATTCGTAATTGACTGAGACTGTCGATGAGAAGCGTGGACAATAACTAGCCAAATCGCAGGCGAGCCACAATCTTCCATGAGCGCGAGTTGAGAGGTGGCAACCAGCATCACCCAACATGCTAAACACCAAACGTAAAGGATGACAACCGATGACTGATTTTCCTCGTGCCCAAGGAAAACGCTGGCCGTCCTGGGTTAGGCCCCGATTGGCGTTCCACGGGGCACCTGTGGGCATTTTGATGCTTGATCGCATGCCGGGACCCGGTCTCCGTCCGTACATCCCCGGAGACGCCGGCAACGCCACCACGTGGAGCGTTCCCGTGCGCTATAAAACCGTACCGGGGCTCAACAATACCTGCATTTTCGGGGCGGATGGTGAGGAAAAAACATCGGCTGTGATTGCGGCGGCGAAAGAACTCGTGCGAGAGGGTGCGCGAGTGATTACTGC
>NZ_JBWJFQ010000054.1:0-3402 GCF_057784235.1 Mesorhizobium sp. CNPSo 4670
CGATTGTCCCGCCACCTGCCTCGACCATGCGAGCGGCCTCGCGAGCAGCCACCCCGCGATCCTTCTGCCTAATGTCGCGCGGATCGGCGGCGCCACCCATCAATAGTTTCCAGTAGTCGCGCGGGTCGGGACCGCCGGTGCTCGACGCATCCTGTCGACCCGGCTGTATAAAATCCCAGAAGAGATGCTCGTGCATCAACGTCTGGCCTAGCGTCGCCGGGTCAACCAGACCCAGCACCGTCTGGGCCTTACCCCTCATCTCATCTCTGCTTAACCGCACATTCATCTCCATTGACCGGGTTCTCAAGTTCGGAGCCTGGCAGTGCGTACTCACGCCGCGGCGTCGACGTCCCGAGTTCCCTCTGACATGTGGGGCGCGAATTCCTCCACCGCATCGACGAAGCGGTGGAGATTAGCATCCCCACCGCAAACCTGATCAGAGCAGCGGACGCTTGTCCGCCCGTGGTTGCAGTTGTTCGAATGCCGCGGAGGCCTGCAGTACGCCCAAATCGTCGGAGCGTTTGCCGACGATCTGCAAACCGACAGGCAGTCCAGCCCGGGTGAAGCCGCATGGCACGCTCGCGCGGGTTCCAAGACATGTTGACGGGTAGGTGAACTCGATCCAGGAGAACTCGTCCCAATGATCTGTTGCCTGAGGACCGGGTATCAGATTCTCAACCGGAAAGGCCGCGACTGAAGCAGAGGGTGTTAACAGGAAGTCCCAGTCTTGGAACCAGCGATGGATGTTCGCAACGTAGTCCATCTTCCGCCGGCGCATCGCTTGAAAGCGCGAGGCAGTGATGTCCTCCGCTTGTTTAATGCAGGCGACGAGCCCAGGGTCCATCTCAGCCTCCCATTTCGGAAGGTACTCTGCGAGCCCGGTCAGGTCCGCGGACCAGAAGAATCGGAACAGCTCCGGCCCATCCTTCGCCCAAGGGGTCGATACCTCCTCGACGATTGCCCCAAGTTCTGTAAAGCGCGCCGCGGCGACTTTCACGAGTTCGGCGACCTCCGGGTCTACGTGGGCGATACCTAGATCAGGGCTGTAGGCAATACGCCTGCCCCTCACGCCATCGCACAGCCGGGCAAGATAGTTGGCAGGCCCCGCCTCAAGCGATGAATAGTCAAGAAAGTGAGGCCCGGCCATCACCTCAAGCATCAGAGCGGCGTCGGCGACCGTGCGCGCCATCGGCCCGACATGGGAAATGGGCCCACCCGCGGAGACAGGAAAATTCGGCACGCGCCCGAAGCTGGGTTTGAGTCCAAACACACCGCAGAAATGCGCGGGAAGGCGGATCGATCCCCCTCGGTCACTGCCCTGATGCAGCGGCCCCAAACCTGCTGCTGCGGCAGCACCCGCGCCGGCTGATGATGCCCCGGCGTTGTAGCCGAGCTTCCATGGGTTGCTGGTAATGCCCGTTAATGGACTGCGCGAAACGCCGGTCCAGCCGATCTTCTACGATGATCGCACCTTCGTCTCGCAGGCGCGGCACGATCGGCGCATCCTCGGTTGGCTGATGGCCGGCGTAGATTTTGCTGCCTCGCTGTGTCGGCATATCCTTAGTGATCTGCAAGTCCTTGATCGTAGCGGGCACGCCGTGCAACCAGCCAATTCGCGAACCGCTCATCAGAGCAGCTTCCGCCATTTTCGCACCATCCATCGCGCGATCTGCCGCAATGTAAGCGAAGGCGTTTAAGCTGGGCTCCAGCGTGGCAATGCGGGCCAGGAGGTCGCGCATATACTCAACCGGCGAAATTTTTTTAGTGCGGATAAGATCTGCCAGCTCGATGGCCGACATAAAGCCTATGGTCTGAGAGTCGATGTGATCGGTCCTTTGTTAACTGCCATGTTGACTGGCGGGCGTACCTCGCGCCGTTTGCACTGATCATCTATCAATCGGCCGGCGCTTTTTGTGGCCAGGCGCAATTGCCTGGAGGATGGTCCTACTGGTTGTTCTCGGCCGCACCATCGCGCACGATCTCGATTGCACAGGCTGGTGCTGTCAAACTCACCTGCAGTTCCACCATTTCGCCCGGCCGATACGAAACCGCTCGCCGTAGCACCAGATCTCGCCGCGCGCGCCGTCCATGCCCAACCGCTCGTAGTAGGAGCTGAGCACGGTCAGCCGCCGCTGCTTGGGCGTCGGGCCGAAATTCGGTAATTCTGCCGGTCGCTCTGTCATGACGGCAACCCCATCGTCATTTCGGCCGCCCCGGTAAATACGTCCTGCCCATCAGTTGCGACAAGATCTGACCGAGGAATAGCCTGGTTCTTGCGTGTTTTGGATTGGTGAAGAATTCGTGCGGCATGCCATCTTCGACGATCTGGCCCGCATCCCGCTCTCCGCTGACGAGTGCTGTTAGCCGTGTCTCTTCAAACGAAGGTCAGCAGCCGGCGCGGATTATCGATCATGATTGCATTGATCTCATCCCACGAGTAGCCGCGCTTTGCCATCTGGGGGAGGACCTTCTGCTGAATATGGGTATAACCATGCCCACCGAACTCAGCCAACCGTATTGCGTTGCAGATGTCGTGACTAATCACGACCTGCCCAAGATGTCCGCGATCAATCAGACGCCTGATCGTTCGGATGCGCATGCCGTCGTTCGGCATGTCAATGTCCGCAAGCGCGTAATAGGTGTTCTCCAGCCCGAACAGATCCCATTCCAGCACAACGCCGGAGTCCGCTAGGCGGAATAGGCGATCATCGTCGAAAATTGTTCTGTCGATATGGTCGATGATGGTGCGCGAAAGATCGGCCCCGTGCTCCCTTAGGAACTCAATGAGCATCCAGGGGTGGTCCTCATGGCGGGCCGGGTGGATAGTCAGGGCCGCTCCCGTTTCCTGCTGGGCGATGACGGCAGCCGCCAGCACACGCTTCTCGAGATCGGTCCACGGCCACTGGCAGCCTATCTCACCAACGATGCCGGCCCGTACCTGGGTTCCCCAGGCACCCAGTTGAACCTGATCAATCATTTCTTGGGCGAAGCTCTCGATGGTTCGATTGTGATTACCCGGGTCCTGGCAGTCCTCGACGTAGTGACCGCAGCCCATCACAATATGGGCGCCACTCTCTCGCGACACCTCCATCAGACCCTCGGGGTCAGGGCCGATACCGCCGATCGTTAGCTCGACGATTGTCCCGCCACCTGCCTCGACCATGCGAGCGGCCTCGCGAGCAGCCACCCCGCGATCCTTCTGCCTAATGTCGCGCGGATCGGCGGCGCCACCCATCAATAGTTTCCAGTAGTCGCGCGGGTCGGGACCGCCGGTGCTCGACGCATCCTGTCGACCCGGCTGTATAAAATCCCAGAAGAGATGCTCGTGCATCAACGTCTGGCCTAGCGTCGCCGGGTCAACCAGACCCAGCACCGTCTGGGCCTTACCCCTCATCTCATCTC
>NZ_JBWJFQ010000055.1:0-2817 GCF_057784235.1 Mesorhizobium sp. CNPSo 4670
GCGACGGTCGCAAGGTAACCGACGTGGTCATGGCAGAAACCACCGAAAGCGCCGTCATTGCTCGAATGGTCGGCCGAGAGCTTGCGGCGGCCGAGCACAAGGGGTTTGCGCAAAAGGACGTGGTGCTGGAAGTTTCAGGTCTCTCTCGCGGCACCGCCGTGCGCGACGCCAGTCTCAAGCTGCATCGCGGGGAAGTGCTTGGCATATCGGGCTTGGTCGGGGCGGGCCGCACGGAACTCCTGCGCCTGATCGCTGGCGTCGATAGGCCCGACGCTGGCGAAATCCGCCTCAAAGGCAAGCCACTGTCACTCGGCAACCCTCGCATAGCCATCGCTTCGGGGTTCGGCCTTCTGCCGGAGGAGCGCAAGCGCGAAGGCATCATCGCGCGCCGATCTGTGCGCAGCAATATAGCGCTGCCGTCGATGGGTCGTTTCTCACGGTTCGGTTTCGTGCGTCGCAAGGCCGTTGCCAAGGAGAGCCAAGCGCTCATGGGGGACCTTAATCTCAGGCCCCTCAACATCGAGCGTCCAATCGGCCAGTTTTCCGGCGGCAACCAGCAGAAGGCCATCATCGGCCGCTGGATCGCGGCAGGAGCTCAAATTCTGCTTTTTGATGAGCCAACACGTGGCATCGATGTGGGTGCCAAGGCGGAAATCTATGCACTGATCGAACGCTTGGCGGCCGAGGGTCGGTCGATGATCGTCGTCTCGTCAGAGCTACCCGAAATACTGCGTGTTGCCGATCGGGTTCTCGTCATGCGCGAAGGGCGCATCGCAGGCGTGCTGGAGCGAGACAGCCTCACCGAAGAGGCCATCGTTGCACTGGCCGTGCCGCAATCGTCACCTCAAGCCCCCTCCGTTTCAAGGTCTTAAATCATGTCCGCTTCGAACACTCCCGCTGTGCCCATAAATCAGAAAAAGTTTGCCCTGCCGGTCGGCATTCGCGACGCGGGGACATTGCTTGGACTGGTCGCGATCGTGGTCGTCTTCTCGATCCTCAGCCCCAACTTTCTCACTCAGCCGAACATTCTGAACATTCTGCAGCAGTCATCTATCAATGCCTGTGTGGCGCTCGGCATGACCCTCGTGATTATCGCAGGCGGCATCGATCTATCCGTCGGGCCTACAGCCGCGATCGCAGCAGTGGCGGTTGCCGTGCTGATGGCGGCTGGCGTGCCGATTGCATTGGCGATACCCATTGCGCTGATCTTCGGCATGGCTGCAGGCGCCATCAACGGGGCACTTGTCGCCTTCGGTGGCCTTCAGCCATTTATCGTCACGCTCGGAACCCTGTCTCTCTATCGGGCTATCTCGCTGATCTACACGGGCGGCAATCCGATCTTCGGCATCCCACCGGCCTATAGGGCCCTGACCAACTCGAGCATAATGGGCGTGCCCAATCCGGTTGTGATCGTCGCTGTCCTTGCGGTGACCGTATGGGTGGTGCTGAACAAGACACCTCTTGGCGAATATTTCCTTGCCGTCGGCGGCAATCAGGAAGCATCCCGCATTGCTGGCGTGCCGGTCTCGCTGACCAAGATCGCTAGCTATGTGATTTCGGGTGGCCTGGCTTCTGTCGCTGGCCTGATCCTGGTCGGTCGCCTTGGTGCAGCTGACCCTACCCTTGGCAATCTGTGGGAGCTCGACGCCATAGCGGCCGCGGCAATTGGCGGCGCCTCGCTCATGGGCGGCAAGGGCTCGATTGTCGGCACCTTGCTTGGCGCGGTCATTCTGGGCAGCCTTCGCAACGGTTTGACCCTGCTGAATGTGCAAGCATTCTACCAACTTCTCGCCACTGGCATTATCATCCTCGTCGCGATGCTGATTGATCGCGCGACAAGAGGCCGAGAATGAACATCTCCTTCAATGATCCCAAGACGGTGGGGCCGCGCATCAGGATGATGATGCCCCACCTGACCCCCCTGGAAGCTCGCGTCGTCGACATGATTCTCGGGCGCCAGGATTTTGACGCCACTACGCAGTTGAGAACAATTGCCGATGACGCCGCAGTTTCAGAGGCAATGGTCGTCAAGATAGTGAAGAAGCTGGGGTTCGCTGGCTTCAGGGACTTTCGGGCTGCACTGGACAGCTACAACCGTCTTCCAAACGCGGACCTTCATCAGGAATTGTCACCCGAAGACACCGGCTTGGAGATTGCGCAAAAGGTCTTCCGCACGTCAATTCAGGCGCTTGAAGAGACACTTTCGATTTTCGATCCGGCGGCGTTTGAGCGGGCCGCCGATTTGATCTTCAACGCCAGGCAGCGCGATCTCTACGGTATTGGCGGCTCGGCGCAGATCGCCCGAGACGTTTCCCACAAGCTTTTGCGCATAGGCGTGCGCACCAGCGTATTCGACGACGCACATATGATGTTGATGTCGGCCGCGCTGTTGTCGGACGGTGATCTGGCCATAGGATTCTCGCATTCGGGCACTACGAGCGCTGTGATCGAGCCGCTGGAACTCGCCCGCAAACGCGGAGCTCGTATCATCGTTCTTACCAATTACGCCGGCTCGCCCATCGCCTCGATAGCTGATGTTGTCCTGTGTTCGACAGCGCAAGGCTCGCCGCTGCTTGGCGAGAACGCAGCCGCCCGCATTGCCCAACTCGTGGTCTTCGACGCGGTATTCGCGGCTGTCGCCCAGCGCGATCTTGCGGCGGCGGAGAGAAATCTCGCAGCTACTATGGGCGCGGTCACAAACAAACGGCGACAGACATGACAGACAAGCCCATCGTCGCCGTGGTTGGCAGCCTTCACTACGACATCATGATCGACGCCCCCGATCGCCCGCGCAAGGGCGAGACGGTGACCGGCTAT
>NZ_JBWJFQ010000056.1:0-2817 GCF_057784235.1 Mesorhizobium sp. CNPSo 4670
ATAGCCGGTCACCGTCTCGCCCTTGCGCGGGCGATCGGGGGCGTCGATCATGATGTCGTAGTGAAGGCTGCCAACCACGGCGACGATGGGCTTGTCTGTCATGTCTGTCGCCGTTTGTTTGTGACCGCGCCCATAGTAGCTGCGAGATTTCTCTCCGCCGCCGCAAGATCGCGCTGGGCGACAGCCGCGAATACCGCGTCGAAGACCACGAGTTGGGCAATGCGGGCGGCTGCGTTCTCGCCAAGCAGCGGCGAGCCTTGCGCTGTCGAACACAGGACAACATCAGCTATCGAGGCGATTGGCGAGCCGGCGTAATTGGTAAGAACGATGATACGAGCTCCGCGTTTGCGGGCGAGTTCCAGCGGCTCGATCACAGCGGTCGTAGTGCCCGAATGCGAGAATCCTATGGCCAGATCACCGTCCGACAACAGCGCGGCCGACATCAACATCATGTGTGCGTCGTCGAATACGCTGGTGCGCACGCCTATGCGCAAAAGCTTGTGGGAAACGTCTCGGGCGATCTGCGCCGAGCCGCCAATGCCGTAGAGATCGCGCTGCCTGGCGTTGAAGATCAAGTCGGCGGCCCGCTCAAACGCCGCCGGATCGAAAATCGAAAGTGTCTCTTCAAGCGCGTGAATTGACGTGCGGAAGACCTTTTGCGCAATCTCCAAGCCGGTGTCTTCGGGTGACAATTCCTGATGAAGGTCCGCGTTTGGAAGACGGTTGTAACTGTCCAATGCAGCCCGAAAGTCCCTGAAGCCAGCGAACCCCAGCTTCTTCACTATTTTGACGACCATTGCCTCCGAGACTGCGGCGTCGTTTGCAATCGTTTTCAACGGTGTGGTCCCATCGAAATTGCGGCGTCCGAGGATCATGTCGACGACGCGAGCTTCCAGGGGGGTCAGGTGGGGCATCATCATCCTGATGCGCGGCCCCACCGTCTTGGGATCATTGAAGGAGATGTTCATTCTCGGCCTCTTGTCGCGCGATCAATCAGCATCGCGACGAGGATGATAATGCCAGTGGCGAGAAGTTGGTAGAATGCTTGCACATTCAGCAGGGTCAAACCGTTGCGAAGGCTGCCGAGGATAACGGCTCCGAGCAACGTGCCGACAATCGAACCTTTGCCGCCCATGAGCGAGGCGCCGCCAATTGCCGCCGCCGCTATGGCGTCGAGTTCCCACAGATTGCCAAGGGTAGGATCAGCTGCACCAAGGCGGCCGACCAGGATCAGGCCAGCGACAGAGGCCAGGCCACCCGAAATCACATAGCTAGCGATCTTGGTCAGCGAGACCGGCACGCCAGCAATGCGGGATGCTTCCTGATTGCCGCCGACGGCAAGGAAATATTCGCCAAGAGGTGTCTTGTTCAGCACCACCCAAATCGTCGCGGCAAGAACCGCCACGATCACCACCGGATTGGGGACACCGAAAATGGTTGAGTTGGTCAGGGCTCGATACGCAGGTGGTATGCCAAAGATCGGATTACCACCCGTGTAGATGAGCGAAATAGCCCGATAGAGAGATAAGGTCCCGAGCGTGACGATAAACGGCTGAAGGCCACCGAATGCGACAAGCGCCCCATTGATCGCACCTGCAGCCATGCCAAAAATCAGTGCAGCCGGAATCGCCAATGCAATCGGCACGCCTGCTGCCATCAGGACAGCGACCGTCACCGCTGCGATCGCGGCCGTTGGCCCAACAGAGAGATCGATGCCACCTGCGATGATGACCAGAGTCATGCCCAGTGCCACGCAGGCGTTGATCGACGATTGCTGCAGGATATTGAGTATGTTCGGTTCGGTCAGAAAATTCGGGCTGAGGATCGAGAAGACGACGACGATCGCGACCAGTCCAAGCAATGTCCCCGCGTCGCGAATGCCGACCGGCAGGGCAAACCTTTTCTGATTCATGGGCACGGCGGGAGTGTTCGAAGCGGACATGATTTAAGACCTTGAAACGGAGGGGGCTTGAGGTGACGATTGCGGCACGGCCAGTGCAACGATGGCCTCTTCGGTGAGGCTGTCTCTCTCCAGCACGCCTGCGATGCGCCCTTCGCGCATGACGAGAACCCGATCGGCGACCCGGAGAATTTCGGGTAGCTCTGACGACACAACGATCATTGAGCGACCCTCGGCGGCCAATCGTTCGATCAGCGCATAGATCTCTGCCTTCGCACCCACATCGATACCGCGTGTTGGCTCATCAAAGAGCAGGATTTGAGCTCCTGCCGCGATCCAGCGACCGATGATGGCTTTCTGCTGGTTGCCGCCGGAAAACTGGCCGATTGGACGCTCGATGTTGAGGGGCCTGAGATTAAGGTCCCCCATGAGCGCTTGGCTCTCCTTCGCAACGGCCTTGCGGCGCACGAAACCAAACCTTGAGAAACGACCCATCGACGGTAACGCGATGTTGCTACGCACCGAGCGTCGCGCAATGATGCCTTCGCGCTTGCGCTCCTCCGGCAGAAGGCCGAACCCCGACGCGATGGCAATGCGAGGATTGCCGAGTGACAGCGCCTTGCCTTTGAGGCGGATTTCGCCAGCGTCGGGCCTATCGACGCCAGCGATCAGGCGCAGGAGTTCCGTGCGGCCCGCCCCGACCAAGCCCGATATGCCAAGCACTTCCCCGCGATGCAGCTTGAGACTGGCGTCGCGCACGGCGGTGCCGCGAGAGAGACCTGAAACTTCCAGCACCACGTCCTTTTGCGCAAACCCCTTGTGCTCGGCCGCCGCAAGCTCTCGGCCGACCATTCGAGCAATGACGGCGCTTTCGGTGGTTTCTGCCATGACCACGTCGGTTACCTTGCGACCGTCGC
>NZ_JBWJFQ010000057.1:0-2135 GCF_057784235.1 Mesorhizobium sp. CNPSo 4670
CGCCTGATCGACGTTCGCCAGCCGGCGGCGCAATGACCGGCTTTTAGCAGGAGGAAGTTTGATGTCTTTACGCATGAAGTCCCTTATTGCCGGCTGCGCTTTTGCGCTTCTGGGCAGCTACGCTCACGCTCAGGATCTGGCGCCGCTCAACTCCGACACGGAGAAGGATCGCATCGACTGGTCGCAGCTGGAGTCCAAATTCGGAGCCGTTCCGGCAGCGGCTGCAGGCACAAAGATCGGTGGTGTTTCGAAAACCCTCACCAATGAATACTGGCGCAGCCTCGGTGAAGGCTATGCGGCTTACGCCAAGAAGGCCGGTGTGGAGGTGGTCTATCAGGCTGCTTCCAGCGAAGGAGACCAGCTTGGCCAGCTATCGACGGCTGAGACGCTGATTTCCCAAGGCTTCAACGCACTGTTGTTCTCGCCGCAGACCGACAACAATCTGCAGCCGGCAATGGAAGAGGCCGAAGGCAAGGGCATCCCGGTCATCAATGTCAATGATGCCGTCATTCCGAGTGCCAAGCACTACGTGGGCAACGTCCAGCGCGACAACGGCGTGCGCGTGGCAAAATGGTTCCTGAAGAACCGGCCACAGGGCGGCAAGGTAGCCGTGATCGAAGGCCAGGCCGGCGTTTTCGCGGCAGGCCAGCGGACCAAGGGTTTCAGCGAGACCATCGCCGAGGGCGGCAAGTTCACGGTGGTCGCGAGCGTTCCCGGTAATTGGGATCGCCAGCTAGCCTACGATAACGCAGCCACCATTCTCCAGCAGAACCCGGATCTGGTCGGCTTCTACGCCAACAATGATGGCATGGCATTGGGCGTGGTTGAAGCTGTGAAGGCTGCGAACCTTCAGGACAAGGTCGTGGTGTTCGGCACGGATGGCATTTCGGACGCCTACGCCTCGATAAAGGCCGGCGAACTGACGGGCACAGTGGACTCATTCCCCGTCCTGACCGGCGAAGTCGGTGTGGAAGTTGCCCTGCGCCTGTTGGGCAAGCAGGCGCTTCCGCGCGTCGTCTCAACCCCACAGGCGCTGATCACCAAGGACAACGTCGATACCTATGCGGTCAAGGGTGATGAACTGCGCAAGGTGTTGCTCGCTCAGCCGGCAGAGTGAGCCACAGGGCCCGGCCCGGGGGTGCCGGGCCCTATTCCACTAACTTGTTTCCGGGAGGAGAATTTTGATGGACGATCCAGCCTATCGGCTCAAGCTGACCAACATTGGCAAGAGCTTTGGACCCGTGCGTGCGCTCGATGGCGTCGACATGGAGGTCAAACGCGGCACGGTTCATGGGTTGCTCGGCGAAAATGGCGCTGGCAAGTCGACGCTGCTGAACATCCTCTCGGGAGTCTTCCAACCGTCTTCGGGATACGTCGAGGTCGATGGTGTTCGGGTTGCCGGCCACGGTCCCGTGGCCGCGAGACGAGCCGGCATCGTTATGATCCACCAGGAATTGCAGCACGTTCCGGAACTGACTGTTGCGCAGAACATGTTTCTAGGCCGTCCTGTAAAGACGGGCGGTTTGTTCGTGGCGCGTCGCATCCAGGAACGAGCCGCCGCGGAAGCGTTGGCGCCACTTGATCCATCCATAGACCCGTCCGTGCCAATCCGCACCCTCAAGGTCGCACAACGGCAGATCGTCGAGATCGCCCGCGCCATGATGGAAGACGCAAAAGTGCTGGCAATGGACGAGCCAACATCGAGCCTGACGCCGGCGGAGTTCGAGCGCCTGGCGGTTCTGATTGCCGATCTGGCCGCGCGCGGCGTCTCGGTCATTTACGTCTCCCACAAGATGGATGAGGTGTTTCGGGTCTGCGACAGTGCGACCATCCTGCGCGACGGTCGCAAGGTAACCGACGTGGTCATGGCAGAAACCACCGAAAGCGCCGTCATTGCTCGAATGGTCGGCCGAGAGCTTGCGGCGGCCGAGCACAAGGGGTTTGCGCAAAAGGACGTGGTGCTGGAAGTTTCAGGTCTCTCTCGCGGCACCGCCGTGCGCGACGCCAGTCTCAAGCTGCATCGCGGGGAAGTGCTTGGCATATCGGGCTTGGTCGGGGCGGGCCGCACGGAACTCCTGCGCCTGATCGCTGGCGTCGATAGGCCCGACGCTGGCGAAATCCGCCTCAAAGGCAAG
>NZ_JBWJFQ010000058.1:0-2122 GCF_057784235.1 Mesorhizobium sp. CNPSo 4670
CCATGGTGGCGCGCAAGATCTCGCCGGCTTTGGCAGCGGGCTGCACGATAGTACTGAAACCCGCAGAACAGACGCCACTCGTGGCGGGTGCAATGTTCGTCCTTGCGCATCAGGCTGGCTTTCCCGAAGGCGTGGTCAACCTGATCTACGCTTCCGAGGGCGATGCCGTCGGACGCGAGCTCTGCACAAACCCCAAGGTGCGCAAGATCAGCTTCACCGGCTCGACCGAGGTTGGCCGGCTCCTCATGCGCCAGTGCTCTGACCAGATCAAGAAAGTCAGTCTCGAGCTCGGCGGCAATACGCCTTTCATCGTTTTCGATGATGCCGACGTCGATGCCGCGGTCGACGGTGCGATCCAAGCCAAGTTCCGCAACGCCGGCCAGACCTGCGTTTCCGCGAACCGCCTTTACGTTCAATCGGGCGTTCACGATCAATTTGTCGACAAATTCGTGGAACGGGTTCGCCAGCTTCAGGTTGGTGACGGCTTCGATCCAGGTGTCGCCGTCGGCCCGCTGATCGATAGGCATGCACTGACCAAGATAGAATCGCACATAGCCGATGCCGTCGCAAAAGGCGGCGCAATTCGCTGCGGGGGGAACCGAATCGGCACGGGCGGCACATTCGCCAACAGTGCTCACTCATGTCTCCAGCGACATGACGATTGCCCAGGAAGAAAGCAATCGCCAAGCTGGCCGGGTCTATCGAAGACCAGTGCGCGGTGGTCGTGCAGGGCCGCACGGCGTCCTCGTCCTCGTTGCCGCATCGTTGCCAAATATGATCCGCATCTGGCCACGGCGCACAACCGAGGCCGATGTAGTCTTCTATGGCAGTTCTCTCGGCCCGACCTCCGGTCGTGAGCCTGTGTCTCGATCTTCTCGGGGAAGGCCAACCACCCTCCCAGGCTTTAGTTGGAGGCAAGCCGCGTGGTCGCACCCCGTGGTATCCTTCCGACATTCTTGTCCTGTATCGAACAAAATGAGGTCTGTGGGTTTGTTCCGGCCAAGGCCTCGTCTCTGTAAAAGTAATGCGATTGCATGGCCTTAGGTCAAATGGCGCGGCGCTTGCACTATACTCTCAAAGCCCCAGCGAAAGCACCGGACAATAGGAACAGGGACCGTCAGCAATGGCATCGGGACATGGTCAACTCCAGAGGTCAGTGCTCGATAGCTGGATTGCGTGTGATTGGTCTGGGCCTACGAACGCTCGCGATTTGCCGTGGGCCAGCCTTCATCTGGATGCGCGTGGCGAAGAAATCCACCAAGGGGCCACCCAAGGCAACGTCAGAGTCTCAAGACTAAGCTTCCACGACTGTCCGCACCAGTTCTGCCGGCCGGGGCTTCCGAAGGGCCAAATCACCCATACCAACGGTTGTTGGGGGACGAAGGGGGGCGAGACCCGTCCTTACAAAGAGGCAAAGATGTGGCGCGAAATGCTTCGAATTATTATTCGACGAAACATTTCATCACCACGCTCCTCTTGTCGAATTATGGGCGAACCAATAAAGTGGCAGACTAAAACTAGAAACACTTACTAAGCCTACCTCTGCTGTCCCAGGCAGGCATTTTTACCTTTCGTGTTGGAGCAACGTTTGGATCATGAAGTTAACTGGCGATCAGAGACTGGAAGCTTATCGACGGATGCTTCGTATCCGTCGGTTCGAAGAAGAAGGTATGCGGCAGTGCGAAGATGACAAGATCCCTGGTTTCTTCCACGCGAGCGTGGGGCAGGAAGCCGCTACCGTGGGGGCATGTCTCGCCCTTCGGAACAATGACACCATGACCGGAACCCATCGTTCGCACGGCCATCCGATCGGCAAGGGTGCGGATCTGAACACGCTCATGGCCGAGCTGATGGGAAAGGCGGGCGGCATTTGCAAGGGGCGCGGCGGTTCAATGCACGTTGCAGACAATTCGGTCGGGATCATCGGTGAATCGGGTATCGTCGGAGGAGGCATTCCTCTTGCCACAGGGTGTGCGTTCAGCGCCAAGTTGCGCGGTGTCGATCAGGTTACCCTTTGCTTCTTCGGCGATGGGGCGGTGAACCAGGGCACCTTCCATGAGAGTCTCAACATGGCGTCGCTTTGGAAGCTTCCGGTCATCTATCTTTGCGAGAACAACGGCTA
>NZ_JBWJFQ010000059.1:0-1876 GCF_057784235.1 Mesorhizobium sp. CNPSo 4670
GATGTTAAAGCAAGTTAGAGTTGAGACAGCGCTGGCAAGTTAGAAATGCGACACTCATAGGGTAGGGGCGTTCGATTCCTAGCAAAGTAGAAATGTCGCTTCGACGTGAAAGCGCACCGTCTTGGCGCGGACGAAAGCGCCCGATCGGGCGCCGCTGGTCGGGATTGCGCAGCCCGATCGGGGGCGATCCAGTAGATCTCTGCGGCTTTAGCTTTGAGAGCGACGCCCAGAGATTCCAATCTCTGTCGGGCGGCGACAGCCTCTGCCAGCGCGCTTGCTGGTGAGTCCACGCGAGATCATCACTCAGCAGCTTCCAGCCTCGCCAGCGCCTGTTCGCGCCGGGCGATCACGGCGGGATCGTTCATGAAATCCGTCCGACGCCCAGGCTTGCGGCCGCGCTTCACATAGCCGTTGCCTACGCTACCGTCGGGTATACCGAACATATGGTCTGTCTGGCCGGTGCGCCGCGGAGCGTGCTGGCTACGCTTGAGTTCCCGACCTTCCTGCATCTCGGCAACCATCAGCAGCGCTGCATCGAGACGTTTGTTCTCGACGACCGCGGTCCTGTGCACTGAGCGAAGTTTGTCGAACGTTCTGTAGGGCAGCGCTATGCCGTCATGAGTTACCTCGAGGCGGCCGTCTGGATAGTCGCAGACCACGACCTTCTTGCCGGGAAGACGCTTCGCCAAGGCGGTCGGATCGAGGATGAACAGGACCTTGTCGTACCGTAGAGTCAAAGCCTGCGACACGGTGCGAAACTCTTTATGGCACATCGCGCCATCCAGCTGCTCGTGATCGGCGAAGGGGCGATGCATGTTCTTCGGATTGCGGGGCTCTTTGCCAAAACGCGTGTTGAAATCCGCCATGAACTCGGGCGCAAAGGCGTTGCCCGCCTCGATCGTGCTGATGCCGCGAAGGCGCAGCTCCTTCACAAGTCGGTCCTGTAGGGTCTGGTTGGCGCGCTCGACACGTCCTTTGGCCTGGGGCGTGTTGGCACAGATGATGTCGATGTTGAGCTCATAGAGCGCGCGGCCGAACTGCGTCAGGCCGCTGGTCCGATCCAACTCCGAACCATGTGTCGTGCGGAAAATGCCGTGCTTGTCGCTGTAGAAGGCCAACGGCTTGCCCCAGTCGCTCAGATACGCTTTGGCCGCACGAAAATAGTCGAACGTGTTCTCCGATGCCGCAAAGCGCAGATGCAGCAGCTGGCCGGTCGCATCGTCGATAAAGACGAGCAGGGCGCATTTGGGACCGCGGTTCTCGAACCACCAGTGGTGCGAGCCATCGATCTGCACCAACTCGCCGAGGCAGTCGCGCCGGCCGCGCGGCTGATGGAGCTGGCGTTTGCGCTCACGCCGTGATGTCCAGATGCCGGCTTCTGTCATCCACTGCCGCAGCGTCTCCTTGCTGATACCTATCTGATGGCGTTCGAGCAGCTTCTCGGCAGCCAATGTCGGTCCGAAGTCGACATAGTGCTCGCGTACCAGGTCGAGTGCCTCGTTACGAAAATCCTCTGTGTGCCTACGATTGCTCGGCCGGCCGCGCTTCTTCGAAGCAAGGCCAGCAGCGCCATCGTGATCGTAAGCTTGCAACAGCCGGTGAACCTGTGCGCGGCTCAATCGCAATAGCTCGGCCGCCTGGACGACGCTCAGCCGACGTTCACGGATCTTCTGGATAGCTTCAAGGCGATGAAGTTCGTTCTGCGACAAGGTAACGAGACAAGGCATGACGGTCTCCAACGAGCCCGGTCTGTCGCCAGGCTGAGGCCGCAAGCCTTCCTTTCCAGCTTCGAGTTGGCGAGAGCATGAGCTGTGAAAGTCGGGGACTGTCGCATCTCTAAATTGCTCAAGTGTCGCATCTCTATATAGCTGCTACA
>NZ_JBWJFQ010000060.1:0-1592 GCF_057784235.1 Mesorhizobium sp. CNPSo 4670
AACCGTCCGGTCTTGGCGACTGACGTTTTGAAGGCCTCATGATCGAGCGGCTTCAACGTACGTGGATCGATCACTTCGACCGAAATGCCTTCCTCGGCGAGCGCGCTGACCGCTTCCATCGTCGGCTGAATGACACCGGCAACAGCGATAAGGGTTACGTCTTCTCCTTCGCGCTTCACATCCGCTTTGCCAATCGGGATTAGATGATCCGGGTCTGTGGTCACATCGCCCTTCACCGGCCACAGGCAGGTGTCTTCGAAAACCATTACCGGATCACCGTCGCGAATGGCGGTTTTCATGAGCCCCTTGATGTCGGCGGCGCTTGTCGGGCTGATGATCTTGAGGCCAGGCACATTCATAAAGAACGGATAAGGCCGGTCGGTATGCTGCGCCGCTAGGGACCCCAGCGAGTACATACAGCAGCGAAACACGATTGGAATGTCGATCTGACCTCCGGTCATATACCGCAATTTCGAGGCCTGGTTGATGATTTGGTCCGAGGCGAGATAAACGAAGTTGGAAACCGAGAGGTCTACGATCGGTCGCAATCCGTTGATGGCAGCCCCAATTCCGATGCCGGTGAAACTGTCTTCCGAAATCGGCGTGCTCCAAATCCGGTTCTTGCCAAACCGCTCAATAAGTTTGGCACCGCCATGAACCGAGAGCTCCTCTCCCATCAGGACGACGCGCTCATCACGATCCATTTCCTCCATCTGCGCCTGCACCAGAGCTTCAAAATAGGTCATCTGAATATGGGCCCCGGGGGTTGAGGCAAGCTGGTGGGCATCATTTGCCATGTGGAACTAATTCCTCTCCAGCCCAGCCACAGAACCGTGATGGCCTGCAAGGGGCGAGTTGAACATGTAATCGGGTAAGGTTTCGGGCCGAGGCGGGGGGCTGTCTAGACCAAATTCTACAGCCTGCTTCACGGCTTCGACGACTTCATCCTCGATTGCTTGCAGACTCTTTTCATTTATGCCTTCACCGAGGAGCACAGTGCGATAAAGCAAGATCGGATCGCGGTTGCGTCTATGCGTCTCGACTTCTTCAACCGATCGATAAGGCTCCCCCGGTATCGCCAAGCCGAACATGTGCTCATCGAACCGATAGGTGTTAGCCACTATTAGGGTGGGGCCCTCGCCCGCGCGTGCTCGCGCGACGGCCTCTGCCGCAGCTTCATAGACGGCGTCCACACACTGCCCGTCAACCGTTACCCCTGGCATCCCATAACTCGCCGCCCTCAGCGCAATGTCCGGCTGCCCGTGGCTTTGCGCCACCGAGGTGATCATTGCATAGCCGTTGTTCTCGCAAAGATAGATGACCGGAAGCTTCCAAAGCGACGCCATGTTGAGACTCTCATGGAAGGTGCCCTGGTTCACCGCCCCATCGCCGAAGAAGCAAAGGGTAACCTGATCGACACCGCGCAACTTGGCGCTGAACGCACACCCTGTGGCAAGAGGAATGCCTCCTCCGACGATACCCGATTCACCGATGATCCCGACCGAATTGTCTGCAACGTGCATTGAACCGCCGCGCCCCTTGCAAATGCCGCCCGCCTTTCCCATCAGCTCGGCCATGAGCGTGTTCAGATC